>JAXHTH010000023.1:0-4033 GCA_034211115.1 Planctomycetota bacterium
CGCCTACGGCGCCGGCGGCCTGCGGGGGATGCGCATGTGGTCCGTGAATACGTGGCTGATCGTCATCTGCGCGATCGTCTTCGTGATCGACGGCCTGACGCCCCTCCAGACGGTGGAGATGGGCATCGAGTGGGCCGAGGGCGTCAATCCCGCGCAGCTCAAGGGGACCGATGTCGTCATCACCGAGCCGGCGATTACCCTCCGCGGCCGCGGCGGGCAGCCGATTCAGGGCGTGCGGCAGGTCATCCAGCGCACGCCGGGCGGGCCCGAGGTGGTCGGTGAGCAGACGGTTCTCTTCCAGCACGTGCTCACGAAGTATCTGCATTTCTCGACGCAGCGCGGGTTCCTTCGCATCGAGTTCTGGCGCTTCATCGGGTTCCAGTTCCTGCACGCCAACCTGATGCATCTGCTGTTCAACATGATCGGCCTGTACTTCTTCGGGCCGATGGTGGAGCGTTACCTCGGCTCGAAGCGCTATCTCGCGTTCTACCTGCTGTGCGGGATATTCGGCGCGCTGATGTACAGCCTGCTGAACCTGGGCGGCGTGATCGCCGAGGCGGTCGGCGGCTCGGGGGTCCGGGTTCCCGGCCTGCTGTTCAACGATGCGCATACCCCGCTGGTGGGAGCCTCGGCGGGGGTGTTCGGGGTCTTGATGGCGGGGGCGTACCTGGCCCCGCGCGCGATGGTTCTGGTGTTCTTCTTCCTGCCCATGCAGCTTCGGACGCTCGCTTACGCGCTGGTGGGGATCGCCCTGTTCACCGTGGTCGTGGCGGGGCGGAACGCCGGCGGGGAGGCGGGCCACCTCGGCGGGGCCATCGCCGGCTTCTACTTCATCCGACATCCCAGGCACCTGCACGGCTTCTTCGACATCCTCGGGCGCGTCGATCCCACCTCCCATCACTATCGGGGCAAGGGCGCCCCCGCCCGCGGGCGGGCCGTGGCCAAGGGGGCCGGCGCGCGCGGGGCACCGAGCCGCGCCGAGGTCGACCGCGTCCTCGACAAGGTCCATTCCCAGGGCCTGGCCAGCCTCACCGACCGCGAGAAACGCATCCTCCGCCAGGCCTCGGAACGCGACGGCTGACGGGAGGGCGGCGCGACGATACGCTTGCGGTCGCCGATGCCCGACCCGATCCGATTCACCATCCTCGATCAGAGTGCGTCGACGCAGGCCCGCGTCGGGCGCGTCGAGACGCCGCACGGCAGCTTCCAGACGCCGGCGTTCATGCCCGTGGGCAGCCGCGGCTCGGTGCGCGGGCTCACGCCCGACCAGATTCGCGCCACGGGCAGCGAGATCATCCTCGCCAACGCGTATCACCTCATGCTCCGCCCGGGCGATGGGCTGGTCGCCCGGCGGGGGGGGCTGCATTCGTTCATGGCCTGGGACGGCCCCATGCTCACCGATTCAGGCGGCTACCAGGCCTACTCGATGGCGGACCTCAACGCCATCGACGATGAGGGCGTCACCTTCAAGTCCTTCATCGACGGGGCGGAGGTGCATCTCGGCCCCGAGCGATCCATCGAGGTTCAGAACAACCTCGCCGCCGACATCATCATGGCCTTCGATGATTGCCCGCCCAGCGTCGATCCGAAGACGCTCAACGAGAGTCGGCGGCGGCTGAGCGCGCGGCGCGGCGGGCCGTTCGCGGCGGGGTACGATCACGCGGCCCGCCTGGTTGAGGCGCACGAGCGGACGGTTCGCTGGCTGGATCGATGCGTGGCGGCCCATCGCCGGCCGGACGATCAGGCCCTGTTCGGCATCGTGCAGGGGGGGACGGACCTGGATCTGCGGCGGGCGTCGGTGGAGGCGATCTGCGCCACGGACCGGCCCGGATACGCCATCGGAGGCGTCGCGGTGGGCGAGGGCCCCGAGGAGATCCGGCGCGTGGTCGAGTTCACCGCCCCCCTTCTGCCGGCCGACAAACCCCGCTACCTGATGGGCGTGGGCTACGAACGGGACCTTCTCGCGGCGATCCGGGCCGGGGTGGACATGTTCGACTGCGTCCTGCCCACCCGCAACGGGCGGAATGCCCAGGCGTTTACGGCCCGCGGGCGGCTGCACCTGCGAAATGCGAAATACGCCGAGGACGACGCGGAACTAGACCCCGGCTGCGACTGCCCGGCGTGTGCCGGCGGGTTCAGCCGGGCGTATCTGCGGCATCTGTTCATGGCGGGGGAAATGCTGGGACCCACGCTGCTGAGCCTGCATAACATCCGGCACTTCCAGCGGCTGCTGCTGGACATCCGACGGGCAATACGGGATGATGGCTGGTCTTTGCTGTTGGGGTCCTGGCCGGTGCTGCGGGGGGAGGCGATCGACCGTCCGGCCGCGGACACCCTCGACGACGATACCCCTTGAGAGAGGCGGCGGCGCATGATGTTTGACCTGGACATGTTCACTCTGACCTTGGCGCAGGATGGCGCGGCGGGCGTGCCGGGCCAGGAAGCGGCGCCGGGCGCGCCGCCGGACGGGACCGGGCCGGGCGGGGGCGGCGCCGGCGGCGCCGGCGGCGGCAGCCCCTTCGGCCCCCAGTTCCTCATCCTCATGCTCGGGGTCCTCGTGGTCATGATCGTCATGTCCGTGACCGGCCAGCGGCGCGAGCGCAAGAAGCGTCAGGCGATGCTCAGCTCGATCAAGAAGCACGACAGGGTTCAGACGGTGGGCGGGGTGATCGGCTCCATCGTCGAGATCAAGCCCGACTTCGTGGTCCTGAAGGTCGACGAGTCCTCCAACACGCGCATCACCTTCGCGCGCTCGTCGATCCAGCAGGTGATCTCGCCGACCGGCGAGGCGAACGCGACCTGATTCCGGCCGGCCGGCCGATCTGTGAAACGACCTTCCCCGTCCGCCCGGCGCGGGCGGTGGCCGAAGAAAGTGAACGGTAGCGCGATGCAGAACATCGTCTGGAAGCTTCTCCTCATCGTCGCGGTGTTGGCCATTTGCGTGGCCTCGATCAGCTTCAAGGAACTCCGCCTGGGCAAGGACCTCAGGGGCGGCGTCAGCCTCATCTACCAGGTCGAGCTCGATCCCAACGAGCCGGATCCCGAACGGATCATCAGCCGCACGATTTCCGTGCTCAAGGACCGCGTCAATCCCAAGGGTGTCTACGACATCACCTTCACCCGGTTGGGACGCGACCGCATCGAGGTCGTCATGCCCCTCGCGGGCGAAGAGGTACGCGAACTGGAGCGGACTTTCGAGCAGGCGCTGGAAGAGCTCCTGCAACGGTCGGAGATCTCCCCCAACCAGTTGGACGAGGCGCTCAAGCGAGGCACGGCGCCGGAGGAAATGGGGGGCGACCCGCAGACGGAACGCTTCCAGAAGGTCACCGCGCTCCAGGAGGCGTATCAGGAGCAGATCGCCGCCCGCGAGGCCCTGGAGGCCGCGGAGGCGGAGGGCGTCGAGGGCACGGAACTGCTGCTGCTCCAGGACGACGTGGCCACCGCGGAGACCGCCTTCGAGACGTTGTATTCGCAGGTCCTCTCCCTCAGCCTCGACGAGCCGCGGGTCAGGCGCATCCTGTCCCTCTCCACCGAGCCGGTCAAGCAGGTGGACGATGAGGGCAACGAGGTTCTGGACCAGCGCGGCGAGCCGGTCCTGGATCCCAGCCCGCGGGAGACGGCGCTGCAGTCCATCAAGGAGGAGTTTCCCCATCTCGCCGATCAGCTCGATTCCACCGTGGCCGCCTATGACGCCTACGAGTCCGAGCGAACGGGCTTCGATGATCCGGAAGACCTGATGCGCCTGCTGCGGGGGGCGGGCGTGCTGGAGTTCCGCATCGCCGTCCGCGCCTCGGAGCCGGGATCAGCGAACGTGGAGGATCTTCGCCGGCAACTGGAGGAGGTGGGGCCGGAGAACATTGTCTCACCCGTCGCCAAGTGGTTCCCCATCAACGAGCTGAAGCAGTGGTACGACACGCCCGAGCAACTGGAGGCGCTGGAGGCGGACCCGGTGGCGTATTTCTCCGGCTTCCGCGATCTCGTCGCCGCCGTGTACGAGGACGAAGTGCATGTGCTGCTCTACGCCCGTCAGGAC
>JAXHTH010000024.1:0-7306 GCA_034211115.1 Planctomycetota bacterium
CCCACGGGGAGAGGGGAGTGGGCCGTCCTGCGCGACGAGAATGTTCGCCGGCTTGAGGTCGCGATGAATGATGCCTTTCTGGTGGCCGTGGTGGACGGCATCGCAGACGCGGGCGAAGAGCGCCAGACGATGCCTTGTGTTCAACCCCGCCGCATCGGCGTACTCGATGAGATTGCGCGCGTCGGGGATGTACTCCATGACGAAGTAGGGCACGCCGCCGGAGCCGTCATCGTGCGTGCCGGCGTCGTAGACGTGCGCGATGCCGGGATGGCGGAGATGGGCGAGCATCTCCGCCTCCAGCCCGAAGCGGCGCAGGGCCGAAGCCGAGGCGAGGCCGGGCCGGAGCACCTTCACCGCCACCGTGCGATGCGGATGTTCCTGCTGCGCTTCGTAGACCGCCCCCATCCCGCCGGCGCCGATGAGGCGCCGAACGCGATAGGGGCCGATCTGCTCAGGCAGGGGGACGGCCCGGGAGGGCCCGACATCGTCGGCCTCATCGGTCTGAAGTTCGTCGGCGAGGAGTCTGGCCTGCTTCGGCGTCAGCATGCCCATCCGTCCCACCCTCGATTACGGAGCCGGGCCTTCCATCTGGCCGACCGTGCAGTAGAATACTCCAGATTGATTGTGGGGTATGGGCGTGGAGACGGGTCGCACCGGAAGTCAATTCAGGACCACGAGCTGGACGCTGATCGCCCGCGCGCCGCACAGCCGCGCGGATATGGAGGCGCTGCTGGCACGCTATTCCAGTCCCGTCTACGCCTACCTGTGCCGCAAGGGGTACCGGTCGCACGATGCGGAGGACCTGGCGCAGGCGTTCCTGACCGAGATCGTGCTGGGGCGGGATCTGGTCGCCCGGGCGGATCCGGCGCGCGGACGGTTCCGGTCGTTTCTCAAGCGCGCCCTGGAGCACTTCGTGGTGGATGAGCATCGCCGCGAGCGGGGACGCGAGGGGAAGCGGCCGGTCGCGCATCTCATGGAGGACCCGGCGCGCCGAGCCGCGGAACCGGACGCGGAGGATGATCCGGCCCGGGCGTTCGATCGCGAGTGGGCGACGATCATCCTCGATGAAGCGCTGCGGCGGGTCGAGGCCGCCTGCCGCGCCGACGGCATGCACCGCCAGTGGGCGGCGTTCGAGGCGCGCGTCCTCAGGCCGATCGTGCACGGCTGCGAGCCCACGCCGTATCCGGAACTGCTCGAACGGCTCGGCGCGCCGACCGAACAGGTCGTCTACACCATGGTGGGGACGATCAAGCGGAAGGTGAACGGCGAACTGCGGGAACTCATCGCCGAGACGGTGGACGCGCCGGGCGAGGTGCAGCCGGAACTGGAGGAGCTGATGTCGTGCCTGGCCTGGGGCGAGGGGTAGACGGTTCGGTGGTGGGACGACGCTCCGCGTCGTGCGGTACGCCCCAGCATCAGGACATTTCCCACTCGGCACTTGTTTCAAACGACGCGGAGCGTCGGGCCACCGCTGCCGGGCGACGCGGAGCGTCGTTCCACCGTTGCCGCACGACGCGGAGCGTCGTCCCACCGTCACGAGGCGGAGCGTCGTGGCACCTTTCAGTCCTTGGTGCCGGCGACGATTCGTTCCTGTCGCCAGGACTCGTCGCCGCTGACGAAGGCGTTGACGCCGGTGGGCATGGCCAGGTGCAGGTGGATGGGATGCTCCAGCTCGACCTCGCCGGAGACCTCGTGCACGCCGCTCTTGAAGGCCGAGCCGCCCCAGTCGACCTGCAGGGAGCCGCAGGCGAGCCCGATCTGCTTGAGGAGCCGCGAGCCGCGGCCGCGGGGATAGAAGCTGGCGGCGGCGAGCTCGATCTGGATGACCTCGCCCTGCAGGTGTTCGGGGACCGCGACGGGCTGTCGGATGACGCCGAAGTCCCCGCCCCCGGCCTTGAAGGCGAAGTGCACATCGCGCACGCCGGGCCGGACGATGAAGCTGTCCTCGGGCGGCTTGAAATGGACGATCGCCTGCACCGGGTTCTCGAACCGGTTCTGGTAGTAGACGCAGAGTTCGGCCTGGCCGCTGTTGTTGCGCAGGGCGGGCATGAAGATGAGCCCGTCGGCGCCGTAATAGATCTCCCCCAACTGCTCGCGCATCTGGTTGGGGATCTTGTCCTCGAACTTGAGGCCGTAGATCAGCCACGCGCCGGTGGCGAGGAAGATCAGGATGGCGGCGATGCGCTGGCCCCAGATGAGGGGGGCATCGGGCGGGATCACGTGGAACCAGGCGAGGAATCCCCAGACGAGGGAGCCGAGCACCAGCAGCACCAGGATGAAGTTGCGTGTTTCGTGCATCGTCCGGTCCTCCCCTGCGGATGAAGCTCGATGACGCGGCGTCGAGGCGAGGCGGCGCCGGCCGGGGACGGCAGGCCCGGCCATCGCGCGTTCCAGTCGCAGTGTATTATCGGGCGAATTGGAGATTTCGCCAGCAGATTCGATCCGCCCCGGGCCGGGACCCGCCCGGCCGGCAAGGAGGAGCGCCGAACATGGAAGATTCGAGCCTGCCCGATGATCCCGTGCGGTGGCTGAGGGATTGGCTCGCCGAGGCCGAGCACATCGATCTGCCCAATCCCGGGGCGATGACCCTCTGCACGGTCGATCCGGACGGCCGGCCCTCGGCGCGCATGGTCCTGCTCAAGGGCCTGGACGAGCGGGGGGCGGTGTTCTACACGAATCGCCGCAGCCGCAAGGGACGGGCGCTGCAGGCCAATCCCCGGGCGGTGCTGGTCTTTCACTGGGACCTCCTGTTGAGACAGGTGGTGCTGGAGGGGCGCGTCGAGCCGGTGAGCGAGGCGGAGTCGGACGCGTATTTCGCCAGCCGACCCCGGGCGAGCCGGCTCAGCGCCTGGGCGAGCGAGCAGTCCCGGCCGGTCGAGTCCCGGGCGGCGCTGGACGCGGCCGCGAGCGAGGTCGAGGCGCGCTTCGAGGGTCAGGACGTGCCGCGCCCGCCCCACTGGGGCGGCTATCGTGTGAGCCTCGATCGCCTGGAATTCTGGGCCGGGCGACCCTTCCGGCTGCACGATCGCATCGAGTACACCGCCGACGGACAGGGCGGCTGGCGGAGGCAGCGGCTGTTTCCCTGACGATGCGGGTTTACTCCCCGTCGTCGGTCGGCTGCGTGCGGCCGTAACGCTTCTCCATCAGGCGGACGGTGAAGCCGCCGGTGCGCGTCTCGCCGGCAGCGCGTTCCGCATCGCCCGGTTCGGAGATCCCCTCGCCCGGCGGGGCGATCCAGTCGGCAAGCTGCTCGATCGGGAAGCTGACGAGGTCGTCGAGGTGCTTGCCACAGGCCAACTCCCGCTGCGGGGGATTGGCGAGTCGGCCCTCGACGCGGTGCCGGGACCAGTGGATCGGCTCGACCCAGAGGTACTCGAGCCCGTCGTCGGCGGTGGGGGCGGCCCAGCGGATGGCCCAGCCTTCCCGTTCATCCGTCGGCGTCGCGCGCCAGCGAAGGCGGGCCCGCTCCGCCGTCGCGCGGGCGCGGGCGATGGCCGCGGCGAGCGCCTCGTCGTCGGCGTCGGCCTCCAGGGCCACCTGCGGCGAGTCGTCGACCCGCCGCCAGTCGCTACGCGGCTGTGTGTCATCATCAGCGGTCCGCGGCGCGGCCATGTCCGAGGCGTCAGGTGCGGGGCGCTGCTCGCATCCTCCCCCGCCGCCGAGGGCGAGAAGGACCGAGAGAATCCGCGGCAGGATGGATCGAATCCGGATGCGCACGGGACGCCTGCCTCCTGACGGATCGTACCGGCGGGCCCGGGGGAGGCCAATCTCAATCTCCCATCGGTGCGATGCCGGGATCGACATCGTCCTCGGCGTCCGGTTCCTCGTCGGCGGGGCGATCGGTCTCGTCGCGCGCCCGCTCATCGTTCAGAAGCGATTCGGCCTCTCGGATGATGTCCGGCGGCAGGACGTCCTCGGCTCGGAGATTGGCGGGCAGGTCGAGCCCCTGGGCGGGCGGACTCGGATCGCCCGCGGATGTCGCCGCGGCTTCGGACGGGGGCTCGTCGCCCGCGTCATCCTCCTGACTGGCGGTATCGCCGGCGTCGGCGGGGCCGGACGTGGCGGGATCCCCCTCCGCCCGGGCCATTGCCAGGGCCTCGCGAACGAGCGATCGCGGGAGGGCCGGCTCGCGGGGGCGTTCCGGGGCCGGCGGCCGTGCGGGAGACCGGTCCGGCGGGGTGTCGTCGGCCGTCTCTGACCCGGCCTGCGATCCGCCCGCGTCGGCCTTGTCCTCCGAGGGCGGCTCGGGTTCCTCCGGCAGTCCCTCGCGGAGGATGGCCTCGGCCTCGCTGACGAGTTCCGATGGCAGGACGGCCGCACCGGCCGATCCTGCGTTTCCGGAGGGTGGGCCCGCGGATTCGTCCGGGCCGGGTTCAGGTGTCGGGGGCCGATCCGGCTTCTTCGCCCCTCCGGCCTCGGCCTGCTCGTGATCAGCGGCGAGGTGCTCGAGGAACTGCTCGGAGCTGAGCACTTCGCACCGCCGACGCCTACCCTCCCGCTGCACGGCCCGGTCGGAAGAGACGATCGTGAGCCGGCGGGGGCTGGAGGATCGGCGAATGATCGTCGCGATCAGGGCGTCGGCTGTCGGGCCCGGGCCGCCGTAGCGGACCGTCACCGGCCCGATCCGGCCCACCGGCGCGCCCTCCGCGGGCGTGCCGTCGCAGACGAGCGTTGTCCGCCGGTGTCGGTAGCGACTCTGACGGATCAGATCGATAAGCCCGGCGGCGTCGATGCCCGCGATCTCCGGCGGCAGAACGCCGGTCACGTGCAGCACGTTGTATGTGTCGATGATCAGCGACATGACGGAGACGCAGGCCGGGAGGGAGGCGGCAGGGCCGCCGCGTCGGGCGAGGCCGGCCTCGGACGGGGCATCCGCTCCCGCCGCTTCCGGACCGGGGGTATCCTACGGGCCTCGGGGGCGGATTCGACGCCGGGGCGGCCCGCTCGGGCGGGCGGGGGTGATCTTCTCCGCTCCGGGCTTTGACTTTTCGAGTCTTTTTTCATCTAATACGCGGCTCGTTTCAATCCAACCCCCCCGAGGCAGCAGTCTATGGCCATCCGCATCCGAGCCCGTCACGGCGAATCCGTCGGTCAGATGCTTCGACGCTTCAAGAAGCTCTGCGAGAAGGAAGGCTTGACCAAGGACATCAAGCGCAAGCAGTACTTCGAGAAGCCGTCGGAGCGCCGGCGTCGGGCCGAGCGGAAGGCGGTGCAGCGGCTGGCGAGGATTCAGATGCTCAAGGGGCAGCGCCCGTCCACGGGCCGGGGACAGGCCGCACCGCAGGGATCGTCCCGCGGTTCGCGCGGCGGCAGGCGATGATCCGTCGCGGCCCGCACCGGCCCGCGCCGCGGCGCGAGGCCCGGCCCGCGGGTTGGGTGGGGATCGCCGGGAGTTGTCTTACCACTACGGAAACATCGAGATTGGGTCTTTCCCGATGTCATTCTGCTGGCGGCCGATCCTCAAGGGTGGATCGGACGGCCTCTGTGTCATCCCGGCCGCGCGGGGAGCGCGGCCGTTGACTGAGCAAACTTGGAGCGGCTTGCCATGAGCGCATTGACTCTCGCGGACGTGCAACAGGTCTTTACGGACGCGTGGCTGTACATCCTCGGCCCCATCGGCGCGATCCTCGCCCTGCTGATGGCCTTCCTCTTCTCGAGGATGGTCATGACGCGATCGGAGGGCGAAGAGAACATGGTCGAGATCGCCGAGGCTGTCCGCAAGGGCGCGATGGCCTACCTGCGACGGCAGTACTCGGTCGTCTTCGTTGTCTTCATCATCCTCATCGCGATTCTCATCCTGCTCTGGCTGGCGCGGATTCAGCCGGGGTGGACGGCGATCGGGGTGCCCATCGCGGGCCTGTTCTCCGGCCTCTGCGGGTGGTTCGGCATGAAGATGGCGACCAACGCCTCGGCCCGCACGACGTTCGCCGCAAAGCAGTCGCTCAACGAGGGCCTGAAGGTCGCCTTCCGCAGCGGGGCGGTGATGGGCCTGGTCGTCGTCGGCTTCGCCCTGCTGGACGTGTCGGCGTGGTTCCTGCTCTGGAACTGGATCTTCGGGGCCGAGGAGAGCCTCGTCACCATCACCACGATCATGCTCAGCTACGGCATGGGCGCTTCGACGCAGGCGTTGTTCGCCCGCGTGGGCGGCGGGATTTACACGAAGGCGGCCGACGTGGGCGCCGACCTCGTGGGCAAGGTCGAGGCGGGCATTCCCGAGGACGATCCCCGCAACCCCGCCACCATCGCCGACAACGTGGGCGATAACGTGGGCGACGTGGCCGGCATGGGCGCGGACCTCTACGAGTCGTATTACGGCTCGATTCTCGCCTCGATGGCCCTGGGGGCCGCGGCCGCGATGGGCATCAGCGGGGTGGACAACGCGATGATCGCGATGAAGCTCGCCGTCGCCCCCATCGCCCTCGCCGGGCTGGGCATCCTCGCCTCCCTCATCGGCGTCTTCGTCGTGCGCACGAAGGAGGACGCCTCGTTCACCCAGCTTCTCAAGAGCCTGCACACCGGCGTGTGGACCGCGTCCTTCGTCATCGCCCTCGCCGGCCTCGGCCTGTTCCTGCTCCTCGTGGGACGGCAGACCGATGCCGCGGGCGAGGTGGTCGTCAACGGCTGGGGGATCTGGGGCTCGATCGTCAGCGGCCTCGTGGCCGGCCTCATCATCGCCTGGTTCACCGAGTATTACACGAGCTACGAGCACAAGCCCACGCTGTCGATCAGCGAGCAGGCGAAGACCGGACCGGCGACGGTGATCATCGCCGGCATCTCCGTGGGTATGCTCTCCACCTGGGTGCCGATCCTGACCATCGTGGTCGCAATCATCTGCGCGTTCACCTTCGCCGGCGGGGCGGACAACTTCCTGCTGGGTCTGTACGGCGTGGGCATCGCCGCGGTGGGCATGCTCTCCACGCTGGGCATCACCCTCGCCACCGACGCCTACGGCCCCATCGCCGACAACGCCGGCGGGAACGCGGAAATGACCGGCCAGCCGCCGTTCGTCCGCGAGCGGACGGACATGCTCGACGCCCTGGGCAACACCACGGCGGCGACGGG
This sequence comes from Planctomycetota bacterium, assembly GCA_034211115.1. GTDB lineage: Bacteria > Planctomycetota > Phycisphaerae > Phycisphaerales > SM1A02 > JAXHTH01. Next base: position 7,063 of record JAXHTH010000024.1, read on the forward strand.
GAAGGGCTTCGCCATCGGCTCGGCGGCCCTGACCGCCCTCGCGCTGCTGGCCGCCTACGTCTCCGTCGTCCAGACGAACCTGAACCGGCAGCTCACGGACGGCGTCGAGGCCGCATCGCTGCTGGGCCGGGCCGACGAGGCGTACGTGGCCGAGTATCGCGGGCACGGCGAGTTCACCGTCGCCGGCCGGGAAGACAACGCCGTCTTCGGCGGCATGCTCCTCTCCGGCGACGCCATCTACAAA
>JAXHTH010000025.1:0-2483 GCA_034211115.1 Planctomycetota bacterium
GAACTCGGCATCCTGGTAGCGACCGTCCAGGATCATCGCTTCGAGGCCCTCGAGCGCTGGTATCCAGTGGTCGGCCGGAATCCGCTCCTCGTCCCAGATCTTCTTTTCCCAGTCTTCCATCGGGCGGACGACGGGGGAGGCGTCGTCGGCGCCGGCGAGGGTCGCGGACAGAAGGGCGAGAGGCAGCAGCATGCACGCGAAGAGCGGCAGTGCTCTGGAGCGTCGGGGGCTGGTCGGGACCATGGCGATCTCCTAGGGGTTCGGCTCGCGCGGAGGCGGGCCCGGGTTCGAACGAGGAACGAGCTTTCGGCGGACGAGGGCGGTCAGTACGAGGCGGCGGCGTAGGTCTCCTCGGCCTGGAACGACTCGAGGAGCCGCACGAGCGGTGGCGCGACCATCAGGATCGGCGGATCTTCCGGCCGGGGTGCGCGCAGCTCGAGCCGCGTGGAGCCGTCGACCTGGTCCCCGGCGATGCGGACGGGCTCGGTCGTCGATCCGGCGCGCAGCTTGTCCTCGATCACGAGCAGCGCCCGGGGGTCGTCGACCGGGGGCATGGCCGAGGCGAAGAGATGGTAGTCACCGTCGGAAACCGCCGACAGGCGGTAGGGGCCGGGGCGGTCGAGCAGAGCGCAAGCGGCCGGGCTGGCGTCGGGCACAGGCTTGGAGAACAGGCCGACGACGATCAGGCCGGTCGCCTCGTCGGCGCTCGCCGCGGGCGGCGCCACGACTTGGTCGGCGAGACCCCGTGGCGCGGTCGGGCGGCGCGACGGCAGCGCGTCGAAGGCCAGAGTCAGGTCGAGGGTGCCCAGGGTTCGAAAATCGCGCGGCGAGAGGCCGACGAGCTCTTTGAAGCGGCGCGAGAACGAGCTCAGGCTCTGGAAGCCGACCTCGTAGCAGATCGCGGTGACGCTCTCCGCCGTGTCGAGGAGGAGACGCTTCGCCCCGTCGATCCGCAGGAGGCTCAGGAAGCTCGAGGGGGATCTGGCCCGCAAGGGCTGGGGCCGCGCCGACGGGCTCATCATGCTCGGCGGGTTCATGCTCGTGACCTGGGCGTGGTATCGCATGGGGCGTCGAGACCGCGCCGATCCGCTCCTCGCGGAGGCGGAAGCGGAAGCGCGGCGCGAGCGGCGGCTGCCCGTCGCGCTCGCCGCGGTTCTGTTTCTCCTCGGCCAGCTCGCCCTCGTCGCGGGCGGCAAGCTCGCCGAGTTGGGGGCGGCGGGCGTGGCCGCGTGGCTGGGTCTGTCACAGACCCTCATCGGCCTGACCGTGGTGGCCCTCGCCACCAGCCTCCCGGAAGTGGTCACGTCCATCATCGCCTGCCGCAGAGGACACATCGATCTCGCGGTGGGCAACGTGGTGGGCTCGAACCTGTTCAACATCCTTCTCGTGCTGGGGGCGACGGCGGCGATCGCCTCCGTGCCCGTCCCCCGCGACCCGCTCCTGTTCGGGATCGAGCGGGGCTGGGGAGATCTGCTCGTCATGCTCGCGCTGACCATCATCCTCTTCCCCCTGGCGGCCACGTCCCGGCAGCGCATCCGGCGGTGGGAGGGCGCGTTCCTGCTGTTGTGTTACGCCGGCTATATCGGGCTGAGCATCGCGCGCGAGCTGCGCTGACGATGCCGGCGGAGATGGTCCGCCGCCTCCGGTCCGCGCCCGCCGTCGTCGAGGCTGAAGTTCAGATCGGCAGGTCGTCGACCTCATCGCGCTCCGGCCCGCCGCCGTCGCGGAAGTTTTGGACCGGGCCCTTGCGTGATCCGGGCGTGAAGTGCCCGCCGTGGGAACCGGAAGACGGGCCGTCGTCGTAGCCGTAGGAGGGGGCGGCCGGGGAGTAATCACGGAAGCGCGTGATCTGGCTGGCCCAGGTCAGCTTGACGGTGCCCGTGGGGCCGTTGCGCTGCTTGGTGATGATGAGTTCGGCCAGGCCGAGCTTGTCGGGATTGCGATCGGCCCAGTCATCCTCGCCCTGGTGATAGTAATCCTCGCGATGCAGCATCATGATGACGTCCGCGTCCTGCTCCAGCGAGCCGGACTCGCGAAGGTCGCTCATCCGCGGCCGATGTCCCTCGCGCTGCTCGGGCGCGCGGTTGAGCTGGCTGAGACAGATGACGGGCACGTTCAGCTCGCGGGCCATCGCCTTCACCGATCGGCTGATCTCGCTGATCTCGACCTGCCGCGACTCGACGCGCCCGCCCACGGCCATGAGCTGAAGGTAGTCGATGAAGATCGCCTTGATGTCGTGCTTCCCGACCATGCGCCGCGCCTTGGCCCGCAGTTGCAGCGGGGTGAGACCGGGCGTGTCGTCGATGAGGATCTGGGCGTCCATCAGCTCGCCGCAGGCGATGTGCAGCTTGTGGTAATCATCGGAGTTGAGCATGCTCCGGCGGATCTTCTGGCTGTTGACGCCGCTCTTGGCCGCGAGCAGCCGCTGCACGAGCTGCTGCCGGCTCATTTCGAGGCTGAACACGCCCACCGCATGCTTGCGC
>JAXHTH010000026.1:0-6956 GCA_034211115.1 Planctomycetota bacterium
CGAACATGCTCGAGCACCACTGGCTGCAGCAGCGGCGCAGCGAGTGCAACTCCAACTTCATCGGTGGAACCTATGCCGGTTGCGAGCCTTACTACTTCAACCACGGCTATGAATCCGTCCCCGTCGCGATGTTCTACGACGGCCACGTCGAGAGCATCGGCGTGCGCGAGGCGATCGCCGCCGACAGCCGCATGATCGCCCAGACCGAGACCGAGGACTGGGGGCTGTGGAGCCGCGACACCCCGTTCGGCGGGACCGAAGAGCCCGCCCCCGACGGCGGGTACTTCATGGAGCTCAGCTACGACACCCTCTCCTTCACCAGCTTCCACATCCTGACGACGGACGGCATCCGGGGCCGCGACAAGCTCGGCGACGGCTGATCCGCCCCTCTGCCGCGGGACGACGACTCCGAGACAGCGGGCTGCCTCTCCAGGCAGCCCGTTTTTCTTCTGGCCGGGCGGGTCATCGTCCGCCTCCGCCGACCCGGCGGCCCCGCCGGCGGTCATCGTCGCCCCCCTTTCCGGGCGTCCGGGGCCATGGAGACACGAAAGCCCGGACAATTCCTCGCTCGGCCGTTGCAAAGGCATCAAGATATGCGAATATGCGTGTATGGCCTCCCACGGGCGCTGATGTCCGGCGCCGCTGCGTGGGTGTTCAGGCAGGCTCCGGCCATCATGTCTTCGAGCCTGCGCGGTTCGTTGCGGGGCCTCCCGCCGGCGGATGGCCGAGGGAAGGCGAGCACGCTCGGCCGATCCTTCGCCCACACGCGCGGAGCGCCCTGGTCCTCATCGTCGGCCGAAGCCCCGGCAACGCACGAAAGGATAAGGACGCACCGTCATGAGAAGACACACCCGTCACGCGTTTACCATCATCGAACTGCTCGTGGTGGTCTCGATCATCGCCCTGCTCATCGGCATCCTGCTGCCCGCGATCACCAAGGCCCGCGATCAGGCGCGGCTCACCGTCTCCCAGACCAACCTGCGCAACCTCTCCACCGCGCACGCCAATTACGCGGCGGAGTGGAACGACCGGCAGTTCACGCTGTGCGATGACAACCTCAGCCGCTACGGCAGCGGCATCAGCCAGGCCTACAACGGCTACAAAGACCAGAACGGCGTCGATCACCCCCCCGTCCTGCTCGGCTGGGGCTACGGCCAGGACGGCGGCTACGGCCTGTGGGGCTACTGGATGTGGCACGCGGGCAACCACGGCCTGTGCGACCCCATCGTCTTCTCCGCGCATCCATACCTCGAGGGCTTCGGCGCCTTCCGCATCCCCAACGCCAAGCAGTTCAGCCAGTACGTCACCGGCCGGTTCTACGATCCGTCCTTCTACGCTCCGAAGGACACGATCGTGTACGACTGGGTGAAGCCGTGCTTTGAGGATCCGGGCGAGTTCTGCACCGCGCTGCCCGACTACCAGGGCATGGTCGCGTGGTCGAGCTATTGCCTCTCGCCCGCGGCGATGTTCAGCCCGGACGTCATGAGGCATCCCGGCCCCAACGAGAACGACGGCTGGAAAGACCCGTATTCGCTCCCCTCGGGCTTCCGCTCTCCCTCCTACTCCCAGGCGCTTTATCCCGATCTGAAGACGATGATGCTCGAGCACCACTGGCTCCAGCAGCGCCGCAGCGAGTGCAATCCCGGCTTCATCGGCGGGACCTACGGCGGATGCGAGCCCTACTACTTCAACCACGGCTGGGAGTCGGTGCCTCTCGCCCTGTTCTTCGACGGCCACGTGGAGAGCATCGGCGTGCGGGAAGCGATCGCCGCCGACAGCCGCATGATCGCCCAGACCGAGACCGAGGACTGGGGGCTGTGGAGCCGCGACACCCCGTTCGGCGGGACCGAAGAGCCCGCCCCCGACGGCGGCTACTTCATGGACATGAGCTACGACACCCTGTCGTTCACGAGCTTCCACGTCCTGACCACGGACGGCATCCGAGGCCGCGACAAGCTCGGCGACGGCTGATCGCCGATCGCGATCGCCCGAATCGACGCGTGATTCGACGCCCCGGCCCGGAGTCCCGGGGCGTTTTCTTGCGCGCGGCGTTTTCCGTCTTCACTCGGGCCGGACACGAATCAGAACGTGGCGTGTATGCTGGGCGCATGAGCAGCCTCACCCTCGATTACGCGAACTGTCTCTGCGACCGCGTCGGCGCGCACGGCATCGACGCGGATGACCTTGAGCAGGCCGGCCCCCGCCTCGCCGAGTTCACGCAGCGCCTCAACGAGTCATCCGGCACGGGCTGGGAGCGCTGGCGCCTCCTGCCCTTCGATCCGATGCGCGGCGAGCATATCGGGGCGGTGCGCGCGCTCGCCGACACCCTGCAGCCGGCGACGGACAACCTCATCGTCCTGGGGATCGGCGGCAGTGCATTGGGCAACATCGCCCTCCAGTCCGCCCTCAATCCCGGCACGTACAACCTCCTTCCGCGCGACGAGCGCGGCGGGCCGCGGCTGTTCGTCCTCGACAACGTCGATCCGCACCTCGTCCACCAGACTCTTCAATACGTCGCGAGCACCGATCCGGGCTTTGCGCGCACGATCGTCAACGTCATCAGCAAGTCGGGCGAGACGGCGGAGACCGCAGCCCAGTTTCTCATCGTCCGCAGCGAGCTTCAGAAGGCGCTGGGCGATCGATATGCCGAACACATCGTCGCCACGACCGACCCGGAGAAGGGCACGATGCGCGCGCTCTGCGATGCGGAGGGATACGCGACGCTGCCCGTGCCGGACGGCGTGGGCGGGCGGTTCAGCGTCCTCTCCCCCGTCGGCCTGTTCAGCGCCGCGATGTGCGGCATCGACACCGACCGGCTGCTCGACGGCGCGGCGGAGATGGACAGGCGTTGCCGGAGCACCGAACCGCGCTCGAACCCCGCGGCGACGCTCGCCTGGCTGCTCATCGAACTCGCCCGGCGCGGCAAGCCCAATCATGTCCTGATGCCCTACTGCAACGCCCTCTGCAGCCTCGCCGACTGGTTCCGGCAGCTCTGGGCCGAGTCGCTCGGGAAGCGCTTCGACCTCGACGGCCATGAGGTCTTCGCCGGCGCCACGCCCATCAAGTCGCTCGGCGCCACCGACCAGCACAGCCAGATCCAGCTCTACCGCGAGGGGCCCAATGACAAGGTCATCGGGTTCCTCGAGGTCGGGTCCTTTGATGCGGACATCGTCATCCCCTCGGATCTTGACGTCGAGAGCCTTCGTTACCTGCACGGCCGATCACTCGCCGAGCTTCTCGGCGCCGAGAAGCGCGCCACCGAGTACGCGTTGGTGGAAAGCGAGCGGCCGAACTTCACGATCCGCTTCCCGCACCTGGAGGCGCACGCCGTCGGGCAGTTCATCCGGCTCTGGGAGATCACGACGGCCCATGCGGCCCTGCTGCTGAACATCGACGCCTACGACCAGCCCGCCGTCGAGACGGGCAAGAAGGCGACCTTTGGCCTCATGGGCAAGGCGGGATTCGAGGACTGGAAGAGCAGGGTTCACCAGACGCTGGAGCCGACCGGGTTCACCATCTGAATCATCGCCGCCGCGACCAGAGCTGATAGACGCGATCGGTGTCGATCTGCACGGGCCCCTCGTCGATCATGTTCGCCTCGTTCATGATGCGCTCGTACTTCGAGCCCCGCTTCGACAGCACGTAGACGACGTCCTCCGGTCGGGCGAGGTATTCGTCGAGCTCCTCCGGCCACACGTGCGGGATGAGCCGGCCGTAGTAGAACCGGAACTCTTCGTTGAGCATCTGCCGGTACTTGTCGTGATCGGTGACGCGCAGCGAACGGAGCGGGGCCCCGTCGACGAGCCGCGCCAGCTCGCGCGCCGGCGCGCGAACCGGGTGCACCGCCGAGGGGGCAAGCGCGTAGTAATGCCAGACCAGGCCCAGCAGGCACATCCCCCAGACCGCGCCGATGATCGCGGCCGGCAGGGGCCGGTGGCGCAGGTGCACGCGGAGGCCGATGACGGCCAGGCCGCCGAGGACGATCGTGTAGAGCGCCGCCCACGGCCAGGCGACGGGGCGCACCACCGGCTCGGTCGGGTAATCGTCGCCGGTCACCCAGTCCCAGAGCGCGCCGCTGGTTCGCCCCGCCTCCTCGAGCCGCGCGGCGGTCTGTCGATGCCAGTCCGCCACCGCCTCGATGATCGGCTCCTGGAGTGCGAAGAAGAGACCGATGAACAGCGAGGCGACGATCAGCGCAATCCAGTGCGCGCGGATCAGCCCGCCCGCCGATCGATCACGCTCACCCCGCTGCGCCATCGCATCGTGATCGCGCCAGACCCAACCGATGAGTAAAGCGGCGGCGGGCAGAATGGGCAGAATGTAGCGCTGCTGCTTGGCGGCCGGAATCGAGAAAAAGAGGAAGATGAGGACAAACCACAGCCAGGGCATGAGCAACCGGCGCCGCCGGCCCCGCGCGACGGGCATGAACGGGTGAATCAGGCCGCTGACGAGCCACAGCGTCCACGGCACCACCAGGGCGAAAATGCAGGCGTAGTAATAGAACTCCTGGGCATCCTCGCCCCGCGGCTGGGTGAACTCGCGCATCAGCTTCTCTTCCGCCGCCGAAAACGCCTGCGCGACGTGAAGATACCAGGGGACGACCGCGAGGGCGGTGAGGCCCATCGCGACGAGCAGGCCGATGATCGACGCCTTCCGTCGGCCGGGCAGAAGAACGATCGCCCCGCCGACCGGGAGCACCACCATCGCCACCGCGAGCGGGTTCTTGCTCATGGTCGACGCCGCCATCGCGAGGCCCGCGATGAGCCAGCCGAGGATGAGCCGCGCGCGCGACACCGGCCCGCCGCGTGGATTCATCGCCCACAAGGCGGCCGCGATCGACAGCGTCGCCCACGCCACGAAGTGGATGTCGTAGGATGACGTTCGCGCCTGACGCTGGAGGAAGAACGTCGAGCCCGCCACGAGGGTCGCGATCACCGCCAGCCGCAGGTCGGCCAGCGTGAGCCCCATCCAGAAGATCGACGCCAGCAGGATGAACCCCATCGCCACCGCGAGCAGCCGCGCGCGGTAGAGCAGCAGGTCGGGCCCGGCCTCGGACGGGTCCAGATCCGCCCAGGCGAGGAAGTGCATCCACGTGACCATCGGCGGCTTCTTGAGGCGCGGCTTCCAGTCGTGGCTGGGCACCAGCCACACCGCCCGATCGCCGGCGTGCATCCGCAGCCAGGTCTCCTGGGCCACGACGACCGTCACGTTCTCCATGGTGTGGGTGGTGTCGCGGCCGCCCAGGTCGATGAGCAGCGCGGGCAGGCAGGCCAGCAGCGTCAGGAGCAGGGCCAGGCCGGCCAGGACGGGCCGGCGGCGCGGGGGCGGCTCATCGGCCAGCGCCGGGGGCGGGGCAGCGGGATGCGGGGCCTGGCGGTCCATGCGGCCTCCTGTCCGGGGGGCTCGAGCGGCTCCCCGCCGGCTCGGGACGCGGCACGATACCAGCTTTCCCCGCCGATGCGGGAACCGATCCGCCGCGCCGGCCTCCAAACGAACAGCGCCTATTATCACGATGAAGCAATTCGAGGGCTCGAACCATGCCTCTGTATGAATACCGTTGCGAGGAAGACGGCACCACCATCACCCTCCTGCGCCCCATGGCCGACGCCGACAAGCCGGTGGAGGATCCGGAGGGCAAGGGCCGAACGTTCCGCCGCGCGCAGAGCACGTTCAGCGTGACCGCGGGCGGGCCTTCGCACGACGCCGCTCCCGCCCCCGGGTCGTGCCCCACCTGCGGCCTGGACGGCCCGTGCGGACTCTAGCCCCCGGCCCGGATACTCCCCGATTCCCGCGCTGACCATGTCCGCCCTCAATCGTTGACTCCCGGCGCGGAGCGCCGGGCCACCATTGCCGTCGATGCGCCGCTCGGGCGCGCGGAGTGATCGAACCCACCCTCAGCACAACCCCCGGCAAAGCCGGGGGCGAACGGGTGATCTCATCATGGCGGCACGCAGGGCCCTTCGCCCCGGGCTGTGCCCGGGGAGGGGGCGAGAAATGGACCAGGTCCAATTATCGCGGGCTCTGCCCGGGGAGGTTCGCCTGTGCTGTTGGCTTGATCGTCGATGCCCGGCGCGGAGCGCCGGGCCACCATTGCCGTCGATGCGCCGCTCGGGCGCGCGGAGTGATCGAACCCACCCTCAGCACAACCCCCGGCAAAGCCGGGGGCGAACGGGTGATCTCATCATGGCGGCGCGCAGGGCGACGCCGACTTCGCACGCTCCCTGCATTCGCGCGGCCTCTCCTTCCCCTCGTCGCCGCGTCCGCAGGGCGCGCCTGTCTGCCTGCTCACGTTACCAGACCTTCCACGCCTCGCCTGACCTGTCTCCATTGGCTCCAAAGGACGCGCACAACCACTGCGCACCTCCCACGGTGAGGCGAACGCCGTGGGCCGCGTGTGAGCAGAAAGTCCACGGATTCCTGCATGACCGCGCTTGTCGAGATTTGCGAACCGCGGCAGGTGCCGCCAGCCAAGACAGGGCGTGACAAGCAGTTGCCACCCCCGACGCGCGCGAGTCGCACCCGCTCAGCGCCCGTCTCCGTGGCAGATCGCAGCTCATCCGCCAAGAAAAACCGCGACTGGGCTTCCGATCCGGGGATTATCGGGTACGTTTGTAGAGGAGTTGAGCATTTCGAATGGGGGTGTGTCGTGAGCAGACATCGCCATCGTTTCGGGCTGCGATTCGCGTCGGGCGCTGTCGTCGTGGCTTGGATGCTGGCCGGCATCTTTGGCGTTCGCGCGGCGCAGGCCCAATGTGAGGTGCAGAAGCTCACGCCGCCCGACGGCGGTCCGGGGGATTTCGGCCGATGCGTGGCGATGCACGGCGACCTCGCGGTGGTCGGTGATCCGCTGGCTTACACGGACATCGGGACCGCCTACGTCTACCGATACGATCCCGAGTCCGCGGCGTGGCTGCTTGAGGCCGATCTGCCCTCACCGGAACCGGATCCCGATGATC
>JAXHTH010000027.1:0-2896 GCA_034211115.1 Planctomycetota bacterium
ATGCGACGGACCCTCTGAGAACGGGCGTGGGGGTGTCGCGCCGTCGCCGCACGCAGACGCGGTCCGCCGAGCGTGCGCGCCCCCGCAAGATGACGCAAAACGGGCCGCGCCTCGCGGCGCGGCCCGATGGTGTGATGGTTGAAGCGTCGGATGAAGCGGCCGATCAGCCGTCGCCGAGCTTGTCGCGCCCGCGGATGCCGTCCGTGGTCAGGACGTGGAAGCTCGTGAACGACAGGGTGTCGTAGCTCATCTCCATGAAGTATCCGCCGTCGGGGGCGGGTTCTTCGGTCCCGCCGAACGGCGTGTCACGGCTCCACAGACCCCAGTCGTCCGTATCGGTCTGGGCGACCATGCGGCTGTCGGCGGCGATCGCCTCCCGCACGCCGATGCTCTCCACGTGTCCGTCGTAGAACATGCCCACGGGCACCGACTCCCAGCCGTGATTGAAGTAATACGGCTCGCAGCCGTCATAGGTGCCGCCGATGAAGCTCGGGTTGCATTCGGCGCGTCGCTGCTGGAGCCAGTGATGCTCGAGCATGTGCGTCTTCAGATCCGGGTACTGGGCCTGAGACATCGCCGGGGAACGGAAGCCGCCGGGCAGCGAGTAGGGATCACGCCAGCCATCGGTCTCGTTGGGACCCGGATGGGCCATCACCTGGGGACTGAACATCGCCGCAGGCGAGAGGCAATAGCTCGACCAGAACGGATCGGCCGTGTTGTCGTAGCCCTGACAGGCGGAGGAGAATTCTCCGGGATCGTCGATGCAGTCCTGGATACTGTCCATCACGATCGTGTCCTTGGGGGCATAGAACACCTGATCGTAGAAGCGACCGCTGACGTACTGCCCGAACTGCTTGGCGTTGGGAATGCGGAATGCGCCGAAGCCGACGATGTGACCCGGTCCGCCGGGGAAGACGATCGGCTCACACAGTCCCCAGTTGCCCGAATGGTTCATCCAGTAGCCGACGAAGCCGCCCTCGGAGTTGTATCCGCCCGGCGTCTCGCCCCAGCCCAGGATGACGCCGGGATGGCAGCCGGGATCCATGACGCTGCCGCATCCGCCGCAGGCGTCGTGGAAGTTCGAATACGCGTTGGAGGCGCTGTCTCCGTAGCCGGCCAGCCCGTCGTTGACGAGCGTGAACTGCCGGTCGTTCCAGTCCGCCGCGTAGTTGGCGTGGGCGGTGGAGAGGTTGCGCAGGTTCGTCTGGGAGATGGTGAGACGCGCCTGGTCGCGGGCCTTGGTGATGGCCGGCAGGAGGATGCCGATCAGCAGGGCGATGATCGACACCACCACCAGCAGCTCGATGATGGTGAAGGCGTTTGGTCTGTTTCGTGTCATGTCCGGTTCATTCCTTTCTGGCCACATCGTCGGTGGGATGGCAGCGCAGGCCGATCGGCAGTATCCGGGAGCCGCAGGCCGATCAGCATCGACTGGCGGCGCCCTCGGGCCCGGTGAACGAACGTGGCGCTGACATCCGCATTCCCGCTGCGGCGAAACGTGCAGATCCCCAAGATATGCCGGCCGGGATCTGCCTGAACCCCACGAGGCCTGCTCCAGCACGCAGGTCTCCCGCACGGACCGGCCGCGTCCATAGCCTCGCACAAGGTCCGCGAACGTGCAACAGCTTTCTTGCCCCGATTCTCGGACAACCGGCTCGGCGCCCCGCGGAACGGGCCGGCGGGGGCGGCCGTCCGCGGCGCCCTTTTCAGGAGCATTTTATCCGCAATATCACCCCCGCCCTGCTCGTCGCCCGCCGTGTGCCGTGGGGCCGTCACGCCCACACCTCGCCGGCCGCCGGCCCCGCCGATCCCCGCCCGCAGCCCCCACGCGCTATCAGCTCCCCACTTCCCGCTCACAGCTTTCAGCTTCCAGTTTTCAGCCTTCTCCTACGAGCACGGTCCCCATGCGGCAAGGAGCGCGAGCAGGTCGGCGGTATTCGTGTCGCCGTCGCCATCGACATCACCGTCCGGCGTCCCCCACGCGGCGAGCAGGAAGAGAAGATCGGCCGTACTCACGACGCCGTCGCCGTCGAAGTCCGCCGGACATCCGCGCCCGCCGTAGATCTCGACCTCGCTCAGCATCATGTAGTGACTGCTGTGCTGGTAGTCGGCGATGGTGAGCTCCAGCGTCTCGCCGGAGAGATCCAGTTCGTCGCAGACGATGGCGAACGGCTCGCCGCCGGGAGGATCATCCACCGGGAACACGACCGTCGTTCCGCCCATCTTGATCGTCACATCCTCCGGCGGGTACACGCCGCCGTCTCCGTTCGAGTCGTCCACGTGCAGGGTGACCCGGCGCACGTCGACCGATTCATCGAAATGGAACGTGATCGTCGGATCGATGCTCTTCCACCCCACGTAGGGCAGAGAGGCCGAGTTCCAGTTCTCGATGGCGATCACGCCGTTGGTCAGGTCGCCGAGCCCGCCGCTGAGCGGCGCCAGCGGCTCGCCGTTGTCTCCGTCGCCGTCGTACTCATCGTCAAAGTACGTGTACGTGCCCGTCTCGCCGTTCAGCATGTCGTATGAAACGGGCGCTAGCATGTTGAGGGTCGTGAAGCTGAACGGCGCCGACCACGACCCTACTCCGCAGGCGTTCTGCGCCCGCACGCGCCAGTAGTGCAACGTCGCGCCTTCGAGCTTCGTGGTCAGCGTGTGGCTTGTCCCGGTCACGGTCGCGCTGTAGGCCGGCGGCGGGGTGAAGTCGGGATCGGTCGCCACCTCCAGTTCATACGCCGTCCCCTGCGAGGCCGCCTCCCATTCCAAGAGCGGCATCAGCGACACGTCGACGGCGCCGTCGGGGGGACTGAGGAGGGTGACGTCGCCGGGGGAGGCGGTGGAGAGGGACAGCTCCGCCGGGGCCGTCCGCTGCAGGTCCACGCTCTCGCCGGTAATCTGC
>JAXHTH010000028.1:0-6997 GCA_034211115.1 Planctomycetota bacterium
TTGCGGGGCCGATGCCCCGCCGATGTCCCGCCCCCTGTGGCCGGGCTGTCGGCGGATTGGGGAGAGGCGGGCGGCGGGAGCGTCCGGACCCGCTCCAACGCCCCGCCGGAGGGGGATAATCGGAACTTCTCCCGCGGCTAACACGGTCCCAATACGTCCGCCCCATACTGCCGCCGACTTCACACGGTCGCGGCCGCAACCGTACGGCCGGCTCATGGGTTCCGAAGCGCTCCGGTTCGGTACGCGACCGCTGGCACGCCCCCTGCCATGCCCCCATGGCGGGTTCTTCCGATCCCTGACCGCGGGAAGCGGGCGGCCGGGTCCGCGGATCCGGTCTCCTCCTCCCCGGCCGCGAGCCTCGGCGGGTGGTTGCGGTTTCTGCGGCTTTGAGCGGCGTCGCGAGGATCAGCGCCACCTGCCTTTTTTTCGCATTCAGCCAGGGGCGACGCAGGAGGAGGAACGCGGCGGATTCTCCGCCGCGGGGCGTCGCCCCTTTCTCTCCGCACACCCCTGGCGATCGTCCACTCTCTCCGTCCTGGCCGGGACCCCGCGCTGATGGGGATCGTGCCGACCACGAGCCGGCGGATTGACGTTGAACGAAGCCCTGCGCGGGGGTGAACCCCGCCGCGAAACGGGGCCCGCGGCGCGATCGCACGCAAGCGCGGCGGCGGAACCGCGATCAGCCGCCGGATCTGCCGATGAGGAGAAATCTGAGAGAATCGATGATTGCCCATTGACAGGATACCTAGCCCGGCTATGGTTTGGCCATAGCCCGCCTAGGTATGGAATCCCGCCATGGACTCCCGACTCCTCTCCGGCACCGTCGAAATGCTCATCCTCGATGTCCTCGCCCGGGGCGACAGCTACGGCTACCAGATCGCGCAGACCGTGCTCAGCCAGTCGGATGGGTACTTCCAGCTCAAGGAGGGCAGCCTCTATCCCGCCCTGCACCGGCTGGAGCGGCAGAAGCTGCTGGGCGGCTACTGGGTCGCCCCCGGAGCCCCCGGTGCCCCCGAAACATCACTCGATGGAGAAGCGCTTTCCGGGGGCGGGGGCGGCAGGCGAAGGAAGTATTACAGGCTCACGCCGAAGGGCCGGGCGGCCCTGAAGGCCAAGCGCGACGAGTGGCAGCGCTTCGCCGCGGGCGTGAGCGGCGTGCTGGGACAGAGAAGTGTCGTGGCGTGAAGACATCACCGCCCACCTGCCGCCCCCGCCCCCGGAAGATGAGCGGCAGGCGGATCTTCGGAGGGACATCGTCGATGAGCTCGACGATCACCTGTCCTGCGCCATGCAGCGCGAGCTGCGGAAGACCGACGACGAACACATCGCCCGCCGCGCGGTGCTTGCGCGCTTCGGCAGCGTGAAGCGCATCGCCTGCCGCCTGTGGTTCGATGCGATGAAGGAGACGATCATGAACCAGCGAATCGCGATGATCTCCAACGCCGTTCTCGCCGCCGCGTGCATCGCGGTGTGTGTGATTGCCTTTCTTGCCCTGCGGCAGAACAACCGGATCGCAGAAACGCTTGTCGCGAAGATCGAGACGATGGGCGGGAGACAAGAGGCTGCGGCCGCTTCATCCGTCTGGGCCGACGCGAAGATCAGGGTCCTGCGCGGATCACCGGACGGCGAGCCCGCGGAGCGATTGTCCGTGACCCTGGAGGGCGAGATGTTCAACCCCGGCACCAGGGATGAAGTTGTTGAGCGCACCGATGACAACGGTGTCGCGTCCTTCGGTCTTGTGCGCCCGGGACGCTACAGACTATGGATCCGGGAGCCCGACGTCTTGTGGAACCATCGAGATCTGCTGTTGTTTCCCGGCGCGCACGAGCCGGAGCCGATCGTCTGGCCGAACACTCCGATCACTCCCGCGTCCGTATCCTTTGCGGTCGAGATGCCGCAGTATCTTTGGGAGCAGATCGGCTACGTGCACTGCCGATTCGAGGCTCTGGTGGATGATCTTCAAGAATTCGAAGGAACATGGCAGCGCTCGCCGACCGATCTGCTGCTCACGCCAGAAGGTGGAGTATGGATCTTTACCGCCGAGGAGTTCGAACGTGTGTGGGAGAATCTCCCGGATGACCAGGTGCGATTGAATCAGAGCGCCCTTCATCTCCGGGACCAGTTGATGATGAACGCAGCGCTGCAGTATCGCTTGGAAAGGGTGAGTGTGCTCCTGCCGGTCGCGGACGCCGAGGAGCCGGGAGTGTTCGCTCAATTCGACTGGTCCGATGCGCAAAAGCTGCAGAGCACGCCGCGCCAACTGCGAACGCGGCCGATCCGCGAGCCCGAACCCATCATCGACAAGATCTACCACGTCGAATCCGATCAGGAGAATGTCTGGCGGATCGAGATGCCCGAGTGGTTGATCGAGGCGCTGGAACTCTGGTTTGCGGCTGAAAATGAAACGAGCGAATCAGAATCCTGATGGCTCCACGCGCACGCCGCACGGGCGGGACGCCCGTGCCACCTTCCTGTTACGTCCGCACTATTCCGTGGGCGCTTCTGACACCTGCACCAGCCGCGGCTCGTACACCGCCGGGCCGATGCGCGGCTCGGGGAGGATCGTCATGTAGCGCACCGAGCCGTCGAGGAAGAGCAGGTTGCCCTTGTCTTCATCGCCGTACCAGTCGGCATCGCGTCCGGTTCGCTCGCGGACCTCGAACCAGATCGGCTCGCCCATGACGACGAGGCGTGAGGGGACGGTGGCGATCTCGGCTTTGCGCAGGCCGCGGTAGACGCCTTCCACCCCGGCGAGGCGCGCGTCGAGGAGCTTGGCGTTGGCGCGGTAGCTGGTGCCGTAGGCGCGGAAGGCGGTGCGGCCAGCCGTGCCCACCCCCTCCGTCTCCCCGCCGATGCCCCGGTCCGCCGGGCAGTGAAACAGCTCGACGCGGTCGATCCCCGCCCACCGGGCGACGTACCGCGTCAGCGGGCGGTCGGTATCGAGGAACGGCTCGCCGTTGACGGTCGAGAACCGCACCCCGCCGTAGTACCAGGCCGGCTGGACGGGCACGTAGGGGAACCGGTCATCGTGTTCCAGAAGGTAGGCCAGCCACGCCTGGCCGATGCGGCGCTGATTATCAGATGACTGCTCCCGGTAGCTGGCCAGCCGGGCCGAGGCCAGCGCGGGCAGGAGCGTGGCCAGCAGGACGGACACCAGCGCCAGCGAAATCGCCAGCTCCAGCAGGGTGAAACCGTCTCTGAGCGCGCGGCAACTCATAGCCCAGCAACTATACCCCGCCGCGGGGGCGGATGGATGCAACAATGTCCAAAAAGCCCTCTCCGGCCCGTGAGCGGGGGCGGGACACGCCGCGGCGCGGCTCACCCGTCCCCGTCGCGATCCTGCCGCCCGCGCTCGCCCGCGCCGCGCAAAGACAGCCGCGGGACGGGAGCCGCGGCTGTGACCTGACGGTTCATCCTCGTGTTTGGAATCATTGACGCCGGCGCGCGCGGCGCGGGCGGTCCCGCTTGCGCCGGAGTTCATTCTTCACAAGTCGTTTGATGCGGCCGATCGAACGATCGATGGCGCTGTACGCCGAGGCGTCGCGATCCTCGAGCACGAGCGACCCGCCGGAGGTGAGGTGCACGTGAATGCGGCACAGCTTGTCTTCGCCCCCGCGCGGTCCGTTGACGTTCGTGAGACGAACGACCACATCGCGCACCCGGTGGGAGATGCGATCGAACGCGAAGCTGATCCGCCGTGCGGCGTACTCGTGCAGTGCATCAGACAACGGAATGTTGTGGCCCTGGACGTGCAATCGCATGTGTGACTCCTTTCCTTTGACTTCCGACACTTCCAATATCGGGAACAAAGGAAGGGAGGGCAAGAACAACGCGCCGATTCTTTATTCGGACAATCTGATAGACACATCCGGCCGCAGCGCGCGGCGCGCCGCGCGCGCTCCCGTCAATCGGCGCCCGCGCTCTGCGCCGTCAGCCCGAGCAGCCGTTTGACCGCGAGGATGAAGACGCCGGTGAGCAGGAGATTCAACGCGAGGCTGAGCATGGCGACGGTGACCACGGGCCCGCCGATGCCGTAGCTGAGGCTGATCACGAGCACGCCCGCGCCGACCTCGCCCCGCGGCCACATCCCGATCGCCACCGCGAGCCGATGCCGCCACGGCGCCTCGCGTCGATAGCACAGGGCGGGGAACATCTTCCCCAGGTTGCTGATGACGGTAATCGCCAGCACGTGCAGGGCGATGACGCCCCAGGAGGGCGAGGGCTGGGCGGCGGTGATCATCTCCGATTCCGCGGCGGCGTCGCCGGCCATCTCCGTCGTCGCGAACGCCTGCGCCGCCGAATCGGCCGCGGGCTCGGCGAGACCGAACACGGCCGGCATCGACAGGCCCACCAGCACCATGAAGACGGCGGAGACGATCGTCGAGACGCGCTGTTCGACGGGGCTCTCCGGCCCTTCCTGGTGCCCTTCCCGCGCATCGTCGGCGTGCGGGTCCGCTCCCTCCGGACGGGCCATGATGCACCCCAGCACGAACGCGGGGAGCAGCACCTCGATGTGCACCGGCACCGACGGGTCGATCGCCTTCGACCCGGCGTAGATCACCTCGCTCGTCAGACCGATCAGCACGGCATAGCCGATCACCCACGGCCAGGTGACCGGGATGCGCACGCGGTGCAGGAGCACGAAGGCGATCACGAGCAGGCCCGCCATGAGGAACACGATCACCCCGAGCTGCCAGGCGAGTCCCACCATGAGCATCTTCAGCGGGATCATGAGCAGGACGGTGTCCAAGTCGTCGAAGATGGCCAGGATCCGGGTCTTGCGGAACAGCCACGTCGCGCTGAGCCCGGCCGCGGCAAGCATCGAGAACAGCACCCCCGCCGACGTCGGGGCCGCGAACCGACCGGCCAGCAGCGTCTCCTTCCACGCCGGCCACTGCCCCCACTGATCCGAAGGCAGCATCACGAACACGAAATACAGCGTCACGAAGAGCCACGGAAACGAGGCGGCGGTGAACGCGACCACGTAATCCCAGCCATACTGGCGCAGGTTCGAGCGATCGATCTCGAACTCGTAGCCGACATGGATCATGATGAACGCGAGGGCGATCATCGTGGCCAGGCGCAGCCAGGGGGCGACGACGGGACCCGCCCCCCCCGGGAGGGCCGGGAGGAACTGCGAGCCGATCAGGCCGAGAATCAGCAGGATGGAGAAGAGGGCGACTTTCTTCATCGCGGCGGCCGGCAGATGGTGTCCAGAACGCGGAGTGTAGAGAAGACCGGCGGGGAACGCATCGCCGGCCCCCGGGGGCGAGACGGATCGTCGACCAGCCAACCCGGTCGGGCAGGCTAGGATTCCGGCAATGGACACACAGATGGACAACTTCCACATGACGCCCGATGAGTTTCGCGCCCGCGGCCGGGCGGTCGTCGACTGGATCGCCGACTACATGGAGCGGGTGGAGTCGCTGCCCGTGCTCTCGCCGGTGAAGCCGGGGGAGATCCGCGCGAGGCTTCCGCAGCGGCCGCCGGCGGAGGGCGAGCCGTTCGACGCCATCCTTCGGGACGTCAATGACATCATCCTTCCGGGGGTCACGCACTGGCAGTCGCCGAACTTCTTCGCGTATTTCCCGGCCAACGCGTCCGGGCCGGCCATGCTCGGCGAGCTGCTTTCGGCCGGGCTGGGGGTGCAGGGCATGCTCTGGGTGACCAGCCCCGCGTGCACGGAGCTGGAGACGCACGTGCTGGACTGGCTGGTGCAGATGCTCGATCTGCCCCGGCGGTTCGCCTCATCCTCGTCCGGGGGCGGGGTGATCCAGGACACCGCCTCCGGCGCCTCCCTCTGCGCCCTGCTCGCCGCCCGCGAGCGGGCCACGAACTTCGCCTCCAACGAGCGCGGCCTCGAGGGCGGCCTCATCGCCTACGCCTCGACGCAGGCGCATTCCTCCGTCGAGAAGGCGATGATGATCGCCGGGCTGGGAAAGGAGAACCTCCGCCTCGTCGAGGTCGATGAGAAGCTGGCGATGCGGCCCGAGGCGCTGGGCAACGCGATCGCCCGGGACAAGGCTCAGGGCCTCACCCCCTGCTTCGTCTGCGCCACCGTGGGAACGACGTCGACCAACGCGATGGACCCGCTGCGCGCCATCGGTGAGATCTGCCGGCAGCACGAACTGTGGCTGCATGTCGACGCGGCGATGAGCGGGACGGCCGCCCTCTGCCCCGAGTTCCGCTGGATTCATGACGGGCTCGAACTCGCCGACAGCTACTGCTTCAACCCGCACAAGTGGATGTTCACGAATTTCGATTGCGACTGCTTCTACATCGCCGACCGCGCGGCACTCATCCGCACGCTGAGCATCCTCCCGGAGTACCTGAAGAACGAGGCGACGGCGTCCGGGGCGGTGTTCGATTACCGCGACTGGCACGTCCCGCTCGGCCGACGGTTCCGCGCGCTGAAACTGTGGTTCGTCATTCGGCACTACGGGATCGAGGGCCTGCAGCATCACGTCCGCGAGCACGTGAGGATCGCCCGGGCGTTCGCGGACCGGGTGCGCGAGGACGATCGCTTCGAACTGCTCGTCGACCCGCCGCTCAACCTCGTCTGCTTCCGTCACCGGGGCGGCGATGCGATCAACCAGCGCATCATGGAACGGCTCAACCGCTCGGGGAAGATCTACCTGACGCATACGAAGATCGACGATCGCTTTATTCTCCGCATGTCGATCGGCCAGACGCACACGCAGCAGCGCCACGTCGAGCGCGCCTGGGACCTGATCCGGGAGGCGGCGGAGGAGGAAGCCAGCGGCTGAGGGGACGGCATCATGGCATCATGGCATCAAGACATCGTGGCATCGTGGCATCGTGGCATCACGGGGCCGAAGCGATGAGCGATCACTCCTGAACCCGTTTCGCGACGCGGTTCACCCGCGTGTCCGGCGCCCAGGAAGCAACGATCCGCGATTCTCGTCCACGCATCGTCATCCCGGCATTGAACCTCGATGAGGATCCGGGCTCACCGAGCCCGGCCCTGACACCGGAA
>JAXHTH010000029.1:0-4755 GCA_034211115.1 Planctomycetota bacterium
CTCATAGAGCAGGCCGAGGGACTGGATCATCACCAGCCCGGTGGTGAAGGTGCGCCGCCCCCGTCCCTCGGCCCGTTCGATGTTGAGATCGAGATCGACCGTCCCGCCCAGCCGGAAGGGGCCGGCGTCGACGAGGCGCTGGTTGCGGTCGATGATGCGGGTGAGTTCCGCAAGCCGTTGCTGCTGCGCCGGCGTCGCCTCGCCGTCGAGGTCCAGCAGCCGTGACCGTTCCGCGGCCGCGGCCCGCTGCGCCCGGCGGGCCGAGTCGATCGCCTCGTCATCGATGAGCAGCCCCGCCTCGCCCAGCGCCTCGTGCGAGGCCCGGTGCATCAGCGCATCGAAGATCTCCTGTTCGGTCTCCCGCAGGGCGTCGCGCAGACGCTCGTCGACCGGGACATCGTGCGCCGTCAGCCGCAGATCGACGGCGGGGTACTTGGACGGGGGGGCGATGGTGCCGGTGAGCCGGACCGTCGCCTCGTGCGATCCGGTTCCGGTCAGGTAATGGACGACGATCCGGTCGTTGTCGAATTCGAGCTGGGCTTCCACGTCCTCCAGCGGGTACGGGAACTTCTCATAGGTGGCGGCGGCGTTGGTGATGAACGCCTTGCCGGTGGAGCGGATCTCCCGCGCCACCAGCTCGCCGTCCGCGTCGCGCCGCGGCGGCTGACGCGTCACCGTGATCCCCGTGCTGAGCACCCAGTCGGTGAGCCGGAACCGCTCGAGCACGCGGGCCACGGCCAGGGGCATCTCGACCGCCCGCGCCGACCCGTCCTCCCGCGTCTGGACCCGGAAATCATCCGTGCGGAAACGCATCTGGAAGGGAGCGACGGCCAGCGCCTTGTCCATCCACTGTTTCTTGTCGGCCCAGTCGAGGGCGGGCAGATCCGTGATGGAGACGCTGACGACGTACGGCACGCCGACCACTTCCTCATCGGAGACGCCGGGGCGCTCAGCGCCCGCGTCGTCCGCCTCGGCCGGCGCGGCGTCGACGCGATCACCGTCATCCGGCATCGCCGCGCTGAGCAGTTCGCCCTGAAGGTCATCGAGCGTGATCGCCTCGGGGCTGAGGCTGATCTTCCCGCTCCGCACGTGCATCCGCGGGCGATTCGAGGAAGGCTCGATCCGGCCGTCCTCGTAGCGGGCCCACAGGTTCGCGGTCTCGATGGGCAGGGTGAGGCCCACATCCTCGACGAGGAAATCGACGCGGAAGTCCTCGTCGGGCGACCAGCGCACCTCGACCCCGGACACGCGGCCGGCGAGGTTCAGGCGATCCCACCACAGCCGGGTGAGCTGAGATCCCATCCCGTAGGCGCGATCATCGAGGCTCAGGCCGTTGATGTGGAAGGCGTGGGCGTTCGTCCGGGCGTTCCATTCTCCCTTGACGAGGATCCCCCCCTCGGTTTCCTCCATGACCTCCCCGCGCCGGTCGACCTCGACGAGCGCGACGCTGTACCACCCTTCGCCCCGGTCGATGGGAAGCATCGAGCCGGACAGCGCGCGCCGGCCGTGCAGCGTGTAATCATCGCCCTTGTGCGTGCCGACCTCGACGATTGCCTTCTCGATGCGCACCCGGGGCGCGTAGAGCAGTTCGTCGGTGCCGTTTCGCCTGGGCCTCAGGGCCATGAAGTTGAACACGCCCGCTTCGCGCACGTTCTCGCTGATCCGGATGACCGGTTCGCTGATCTGCACGTCCTCGAGTCGGATATCGCCGGCGAGGAGAGCGGTCATGTCGGTGATCACCTGGGCCCGCCGGATGGAACAGACTTCGCCGCTCGGCCCGCCCCGGCCGGGCACCCGCAGGGATACGTCGCGGAAGACAAACCGGCCGTTGCCCTCGTAGGCCGCGTGTCCGATCGACACGTCGCCTCCCAGCCGATCCTCCAGCACCGGCGCGACGCGGCCGATGATGAACCACGACCGGGTCAGGATCCACAGCGCGAAACCCGCGACGAGGCAGAAGGTCGCGATCGCGATCAGCAGACCGCGCACCCACGCCCGCACGGGGCGCCGGGTCTTCGCGTCTGGACGTCGGGAGGCGGATCGCGGCATCGGGTATTCCGTCACGGGTCACAGACCCGCGAGAGGGCATTGTAGTCCCGGCCGACCGGCGGCCGGCCTCTTCCGCCCTCTGCCCGGGCGGGACGAATCATCGGGCGGCATCGAATCGGAGACCGCGGAGGTCCTACCATGCCCCTCCCTCGTGGCCGGCCGGGACGAATCTCGCCGGCGGATCAGCGCAAAAGGAGCACCGCTTCATGCACGTCGTCATCACCGGCGTATCCGGCTTCATCGGCTCGTTCATCGCCCGCCATCTCAAAGGTGCTGGCCACACGGTCACCGGCCTGCTCCGTTCCACGAGCCGGCGCGATCACGTCGAGCCCCTCGTCGATCGTTTCGTCGTCGGCGACCAGGCCGACGAATCGATCTGGCCGGAGCTGCTGGATGCCGCCGAATGCGTCATCCACAACTCCGTGGACTGGAAGGCGCTGAAGCGCGACGACCTCCCCCAACATCTTCGATCGAACCTGCTCGGGTCGGTCCGGCTGCTCGAGGCGGCCGGCGAGCGGCAGTTCGTCTTCATCAGCACCATCGCCGTCCATCACGACATGCGCCCGCGCTGGGCGGGTCTGGTTGATGAGGACCATCCCACGCGCCCGGGTTCGCTGTACGGCGCGTACAAGGCCGCGGTCGAGGCGCACCTGTGGGCGATGCACTTCAGCCGCGGCTCGAACGTGTGCGCGCTGCGCCCGTGCGGCGTGTACGGGATCGATCCGAACCTCGAGCGCTCGATTGGTTACCCGATCGTCGAGCAGCTCCGCGAGCAGGGTCGCTACGACAAGGCGGGCGGGGGGAAGTTCGTGCACGTGGAGGATGTCGCCGCTGCGGCGGCGGCCGTCGTCGGCAATCCAGAAGCCAACGGCAAGGTCTGCAACCTCGCCGACTGCTACGCGCGCTGGGCGGACCTGGCGCAGATGGCCGCCGAGGCGATGAACATCGAGGCCGAGATCGACCTGTCCAGCCCCGATCGGCCCAAGAACGTGTTCACGAAGGATGCCGCCCACGAGTTGGGCGTGAAGCTCGATCGCGGGCACGACGGCCTGCGCGAGCACATGCGCCGGCTCGTCTCGATGACGACGAATCGCTGAGGGCGGATCGCATGCCGCCGGCTTCTCTGCTCGACCCCGATTCCGGGCGTTGCGTTGCACGTCGAGGCTCATATACACTGCGCGCGAAGCGCTTGTGCCAGCGACCGGCAAGGCCCGACAGAGCCGGGCGCTTCGGCGAACGCCGTGCCTGAAGCAGGAGAACCGCCGTGTCCCAGTCGCCCCCGCTCCGATCGCCGTATCCCCAACCGCCGAACCCGGTGGGAGGTGGGATGGGAGACCGTCCGCCAGGCACGGGCATGGCGACCGGCTCCCTCGTGCTCGGCCTCCTCAGCATTCCCACCACCTGCGTGTGCATCGGTCCCGTGCTGGGCCTGATCTCGGTGATTCTGGGGATCGTCGCGGTGATCCGCGCGGGCGGCGCGCCGCATCTGTACGGCGGTCAGGGCCGGGCGATCGCCGGCATCGTGACCGGGCTCATCAGTATCCTTCTGCTCGTGCTCGTGGTGCCGGTGCTGCAGATTCCCTCCCAGGGTCTGCGGGTCGGCGCGACGGTCGTCGATCTCCAGAACGTGGGCAACGCGGTGCAGTCGTATCACGCCGTCCACGACGAGTATCCGCCGGATCTTGACGCCCTGGTCGCGGACAACCTGATCGCGGCGAATCCGGTGCCCACGGCGGGCGATGATCCCACGGCGGGGATGTCTTACGTCACGGGCCTCTCGCCCGACGATCCGGACGACTGGATCCTTGCGTACAAGGAAACCGAGATCTTCAACGTCAGGCTGGTGGCGGTGCTGTACAACGCCGCCGGCGCCGTCCCGATCGACGGTCAGGGCGCGACGACCGCCGGCGAATACGCCGGCACGGTGGAGGTCTACGAGAAGGCGGAGTTCGCCGCGGAATGGGCGCGGTTCAAGGAAGCGTACGAACAGGCGCGCGGAACGCCTCCGGTCGTCGAGGGACAGAACGAGTAGTCAGTCAGCCTTGGGCGTGGTCTTCATTCGGATCGCGCGGCGTCCGCTCGACGGACGGCCTCGCAGAACGCGCCGATCAACGCCGGGTCCTTCACGCCCGGCGATGACTCGACGCCGCTGGAGACATCGACGGCGAAGGGGCGGACGATACGGATCGCCTCGCCCACGTTCTCCGGCATCAGCCCGCCGGCGAGGATCACCGGCTTTGTGATGCGGGCCATCAGCGCGGCCAGCGCTTTGTGATCGAACGCTTCGCCGGAGCCGGGATCCGGTCCGTCGATGAGCAGCGCCGACACCGCCGGGCACGTCGTCCACCGCCGGACCGCATCGGGGGAGAAGTGAAAACCGCGGATGATGACGCGATCGATGCCCTTTGCGCTGATCGCGCCGAGATAGGCCTCATCCTCGTCGCCGTGAAACTGCAGGCAGCGTCCCGTCCACGCGACAACCTCGTCTTCCGGCTGATTCCGCCAGACGGTGACCGGTTCGACGAACGGGTGAAGGCCGGCGGCGAGGGACACCGCCAGATCGCGCTCGATGCGCCGCGGCGAACCGTCGGCGAAGACGAAGCCGATCGCATCGGCCCCGGCCTCGACCGCCGCGGCCGCCGCGCCCGCCGACGTGATCCCGCAGATCTTGATGCGCGTGCGGTTCGGGGTCGCCTCCATGTCGCG
>JAXHTH010000030.1:0-6396 GCA_034211115.1 Planctomycetota bacterium
AGGGGATGGACCCAGCGCACGACGGTCAGCCCCTCGCTGTTCCGCACCGCCCGCGAACTGGGACGCAACCTCGATCTCTCCGCGTGGTTCAATCGCCCCTCTCTCATCGTGATCGGCTACCTGCGGGAGTCGGCGTGCCCGATCCCGTTGCGCGTCGCCGGCCGGACGGTGAACAGCGAGGGGCTGACCGTCGTGCGCTGGGTCCATCCCCTGCCGCTCATCGAGCCGATCGCGTTCCCGGAGCCGGAAGAGGAGGAGGGTTCGGCCCAAGCTCAATCCGACGAACCGCCGGCCGGGGCGACGCCGTAAGATAGTCACGGGCATCCTCCCGCCCGAGGGACCAGACCATGGCCATGATCGAGACGATCAACCTCACCAAGAAATACGGTGAACTGGTCGCACTCAACAACCTGAACCTCACGATCAACGAAGGCGACTGCTTCGGCTTCATCGGTCCCAACGGCGCGGGCAAGACGACCACGATCAAGATCCTCGCCACCCTCCTCAAGCCCACCTGGGGCGAGGCCCGCATCGACGGCAAGGTCATCGGCTACCAGAACCCCCAGATCCGCCCCATCATGGGCTACGTCCCCGACTTCATGGGCGCCTACGAGGACATGGTGGTCAGCGAGTACCTGGAGTTCTTCGCCGCCTGCTACAACATCCACGGCCGGCAGCGCGACCAGGTCGTCCGCGATGTGCTCGATCTCACCGATCTCAGTTACAAGGCCAACGCGGAGGTGACCGGCCTGTCGCGCGGCATGAGCCAGCGATTGTCCATCGCCCGCGTGCTGCTGCACGATCCGAAGGTGCTGCTGCTGGACGAGCCGGCCTCGGGCCTGGACCCCCGGGCCCGCATCGAGATCCGCGAGCTGCTCAAGGAGCTGCGGCGGATGGGCAAGACCATCGTCATCAGCTCCCACATCCTCCACGAGCTGGCCGAGCTGTGCAACGCGGTGGGCATCATCGAGCAGGGCAGCCTCGTCTTCTCCGGGCCCGTCAGCGAGATCATGGCCAAGGTCAGCATGGGGATGGTCGTGCACGTGACCGTGGACGACCGCGTCGAGCAGGCGGCGAAACTGCTCGCGCAGGTCAAGGGCATCAGCCAGGTGGACATCACCCAGCACAACGGCAAGCCCCGCATCGACGTCACCATCGAGCTGGACAGCGGGCTGATGGTCTCCGAGCTCCCCGCCCGCCTCATCGCCCAGGGCTTCCGCGTCTCATCCCTGCAGCAGGAACAGGTCAACCTCGAGACCGCGTTCATGCGCCTGACGAAGGGCCTGGTGAGCTAGCGGAGAAGGCATCAGGGCATCAAGGCATCATGGCATCGAGGGGGGAGGGGGACTGGGTTCGCGCCGCGCCCGCGAGCCGCGGCGTCCTCGCCAGCGGCTCTCCTGCGAACAACCGGAGCTTCCGCCGCTTCGGCGGCGCCGAGACCTGCAGCGCAGCGGAAGGTCGTGCGGCCTTCCCTAGCCGAACCGGGCCCGCAGCCACCACGAAACAGCGCCGAGACAAATGCCGCCGATCAGGATGTACGATCCGGCGCGGATGAACCCGGCGGATGTGCGCTTCAGTCGGCGCGGATCCTGTTGGAAGCCGATCACGAAGTACTTGGGCGCCGGTCCGAAGCCGCGCCGTTCGAAGTCCACCCGCACCGGGCCGGGAAGTTCCAGCTCGTCGAGGACACCGTCGTGCTCGGCGACTGCGCCTGTCTCGATGAGCCCCATTCGACGTTCGAGGACGCGAATGTACGCCGCCACACCGCCTCGCGCTGCCGCCGGGTCCGAAACGATCGGCACGTAGCGGATGGAAGGGGTATTGTCCCGTACCACGTCGGATGCGGCGTCCGTCAGCGCGATGCCGGAGACGCTGACCCAATTCGACGATGGCTTGGTCCCGGCCTCCAAGGCGCTGATCGAGAGATGCTCCTGCTGCGTCATCGCGCCGGCGCGGATGTGCATATACGCGGCGATGATGATGAACACGGCGCCCAGGAAGATCGCCGTCCAGGAGAGCCAGCGGAGCACGCCGCCTCGCGGTGAGACACTGTCCTCGACTTCATTCGCCCAGCGCGAGCGGCGGGACGCGGGCGCGCGTTCGGATCGATCGCCTCGGCCGGCGCGTGAAGGCGCCGCCCCGCCCGTTCGCCACCGCTGCACGATCCAGATGACGCCCGCAACCGGCAGAAAGAGGAGCACGGCGACGATGAGCCCGGTGAAGAAGGTGTCGTACTTGCCGCGGTGTTCCAACTGCCACTCGGCGAGCCATCGGTACGGGCCGACGTACAACCAGCCCATCAGGATCACTGCGAAGCCGATGGCACACGCCGCGCACTGGTAGATCTTCGGCATCATGTTCGCCCACCTCCCCGTTCGCGGATGGCGCCACCCCGGCGACGGGTCGCGTTTCGATCGCTTCGCCGGAGCGGCAGGGGCCAGCATATCAGGTGGCGGTGACCGTTCAAGCACCGCCGGCGCGGGATCGGCACCACTGGTCAATGCCCGGTGCGCTGCCTCAAACGTCATACTCCACCCGCTCGTGGAGGTCGCCCTCCAGGTCCAGGAGCTTGCCACCTATCCAGGCCTGGGCGTCGGCGATCGCGCGGTTGTAGGCGCTGGCGCCGATCAGCTTGACCATGAACTCGAAGAGCCGCTCCGTCTGGAGCAGCCCCAGGTCGCGGTCGAGGTTCTCGCGCACGTACTCCTGCAGCGCCCGGTAGATGCGGTCCTTCTCTTCGGCGGGGAAGTCGATGGGCATGGTGGAGGCATCATGGCACCATGGCGTCGTGGCATCAAGGGGGAGAGGCATCAAGGGTTCCGCGTTCGGGAGTGCGTGATGCAGCCGCAGCAGGCTTGCCTCTTCGCCTCTTCCGCCCGTTGAGCGATCCCGCGCCGATCCCTCTACAATGCCCCCCATGTCCGACGCCCCCCGTCCGCGCGTGGTGCTCGTGGCCGACCGGTCTCAGCCGGAGATCGCCCAGACGTGCGCGCGGCTGCGGGAGGTGATGTCGCGTCACGCGGAGCTGGCGGGCGAGCTGGCCCCGGACGGCGAGCCCCTGCCCGGCCGGCTCGAGGCGGATCTCGCCCTCGTGGTGGGGGGGGACGGGACGCTCATCCGACAGGCCCGCCGGCTGGCCGACCGCGACATTCCCCTCATCGGCGTCAACGTGGGCCGGCTGGGCTTCCTCGCCGAGTTCGACGCCCAGAGCTTCGCCGAGCAGGCGGAGGTCATCTTCGGCCCCGCCCCGCGCATTCACGAGTACATGCTGCTGGCCACCGTCGTGCGCGATGCGGATGGCCGGATGCGGCGCGAGGACGTCGCGGTCAACGACTGCATCATCAGCGCCGGCGAGCCGTTCCGGATGATCGAGCTGGCCATGTCCATCGACGGCGTGGAAGGACCCACCCTGACGGGGGACGGGGTGATCGTGTGCACGCCGATCGGATCGACGGCGTACAACGTGTCCGCGGGCGGGCCGATCGTGTATCCCACGCAGGAGGCGATGGTGATCACGCCGCTGGCGGCCCACAGCCTCGCGTTCCGCCCCATCGTCCTGCACGCGGAGAGCGTCCTGCGCATCCAGGTCCTCCGCGCGAATGCGGGTACGGCGCTCGTGCCTGACGGGCAGGCGACGCTGTCGCTTCGTGTCGGCGACATGGTCGAGATCCGGCGTCACGAGAAGAAGGCGCCCTTCGTGGCGAACTCGGCGACCTCCTACTGGGGCATCCTCCTGGAGAAGCTCCGCTGGGCCGCCCCGCCCACGTACCGGGACAGAGGAAGATAGGCTTGAGGCTTGAAGACCTGGAGACCTGAAGGCTTGGAGGCTTGAGCTCGGAGGCGCGGATCACCGGCAGCGTCCGCCGCCGACCGCCCTTCACTTCGTCTCTCCGTCTCCCCCTCCGTGCCCTCGCGCCCTCCTCTGCTACCATCCCCCCATGATCGATCTCAGGCAGCTTCGGGAGGATCCGGATCGCTTCATCCAGGGCGCCCGCGACAAGGGCTACGATGTGGACATCCCGCGCCTGCTCGAGCTGGACGAGCAGCGTCGCGCGATCATGGCCGAGCAGGAGTCCGCCCGGGCCGAGCAGAAGCGCATCAGCAAGGAGATCGGGCCGCAGATCGGCAGGCTCAAGGGCCGCCTGAAGAAGGCCGCGCCCCCGGAAAGCGATGAGCTGGAACGCGAGATCGCCGAGCTGGAGGACAAGCCCAAGGCCCTCAAGGCCACGATCCAGACCTGCGATGACCGGCTGGCGGCGATCACCGGCGAGTTCGACGCGCTGCTGCTGCTGGTGCCCCAGCCGCCCGATCCGGATGTGCCCCAAGGGGCGAGCGAAGAGGACAACGTCCAGCGCCGCCGCTGGACCCCCGGATGGTTCGATCCGGACAGGTCATTCGTTGACAACAAGGGCTTCGAGCCGCAGTCGCACATCGACCTGATGCGCGCCCTGGGGATGGTGGACTTCGAGCGGGCCGTCAAGATGGCCGGTACGCGGCACTACCTTCTCACCGGCGACGGCATGCGGCTGCACCAGGCCGTCCTCCGCTTCGGCTTCGACGCCATCACGACCCGGCACGGCTTTGCGCCCATGTCCATCCCCGTCATCGTGCGCGAGGAGTGCATGGTCGGCACCGGCTTCTTCCCCGAAGGACGCGACCAGGCGTATCACATCGAGGAATCGCGCCGCGGGGCGGGGCACGACCTCTTCCTCACCGGCACGGGCGAGGTCGCCCTGATGGGCCTGCACGCCGACGAGATCCTCGAGATCGACACGCTGCCCCTCCAGTACGCGACGATCTCGACGTGCTTCCGGCGCGAGGCGGGTGCGGCGGGGAAGGACACCGCAGGTCTGTATCGCATCCACCAGTTCGACAAGGTCGAGCAGGTGGTGATCTGCCGGGCCGATGAGGCCGAGAGCCGCGCGTGGCATGAGAAGATGATCGCCATCGTCGAGGAGTTGCTTCAGCAGCTCGAATTGCCGTACCGGCTCATGCAGTGCTGCACAGGCGACCTCGGGCCGAAGAACGCCGACATGATCGACATCGAGTGCTGGATGCCCTCACGCGGCGAGGTCGATGAGCACGGCCGGCCGGCGGGCGCCTACGGCGAGACACATTCCGCCTCGCGGCTCTATGACTACCAGTGTCGTCGGCTCAACCTGCGCTACCGCGGCGAGGACCGGAAGACCGTCTTCTGCCACAGCCTGAACAACACGGTCATCGCCTCGCCCCGCATTCTCATCCCGATCGTCGAGCTGTACCAGAACGCGGACGGCACGATCACGATTCCGGAGGCCCTCCGGCCGTACATGAACGGCCGGGAGCGGATCGGGTAGGGGGGGATCACACCGAGCCCCGGCGTCAAAGCGAGCTTCTCCCTCACATCATTGAGCGCAGGGTCACCGCTTCGCGGCTTCGCGCAGAATCTCCGCCGTCCGATCCTCGAACACTTCCGTCTTGCCGAAGCCCGGGCGCGCGCCGGCGGCGATCGCCTCCGCCTGCGCCTCCGGGAGATCCGAGATCAGGATCATTGCCGGGGGCTCCGGGAGTGCCAGGGGCTCCGAGTCGACGCGGGTCTGCCGGATGAGCTTGATCCCTGAGTCCGTCGCGAAGCGGCCATCGAGGATGCGGTTGACGAGCCAGAGATGGTCCGCCGTCCGGTACTCGTCCAGCCGCTGCTCATCATCCACGGTGATGATCTCCGCCTCGGGCACCGCGCGATTCACCGCGGCCTTCAGCCGGTACGCATCCGGCCCGCAGTGGCCGACGAGGACGATCTGACGCAGTTGTGGCATTAACGCCTCCGTTTGAGTCAGTGACGTCGCGAACCGCGCAACCGCTCGGTGCGCATCATCGATCATGACATTCCAGTTCCACCTCGCGCTTGGTCACCACCAGCACCAAACCCCCCGGCCAGTCGAACTGCTTCGGCCTCTCATCGTCCGAGGCGATCGCCTCCGCAGCGGGGAGGAGGATGCGCTGGCCGAAGGCGTCGGAGAGCTCCGGGGCGGCATCGAGGGCGGCCCGGCGAAGGCCCGCGGCGAGGATGGGAAGCGGCAACTCCGCCAGCGCCGGGCGCGGCCAGCGGCGGGCACCCGGCTGTCCGAACGCCTGCTCGACCCGCTCCCGCAGCGCCGACCGGGCGGCATCGAGGGCCTCGGCGGTCGCCGCCGCCCGCGAGGGAGCGTCCGGCCACAGTCCCTCGAGGATCGGCAGCACGTCGCGCCTCAGGCGCGCCCGGAGATTCTCCACGTCGGTGTTGCTCGGATCGTCGCGCCACGTCACGCCCGCGCTGCGGCAGAAGTCCTCGCAGTCGGCCCGCCGCACACCGAGCAGGGGACGGAGCAGAACGATGCCATCGCCGAGCGGGCGGACTCGGGGCATGCCGGCGAGGCC
>JAXHTH010000031.1:0-3794 GCA_034211115.1 Planctomycetota bacterium
ATGACCACGGGCTTGACGCCGAAGAAGGGGAAGGTCGCGCTGCCGGGCTTGAGGGGGGTGCAGCCGGGCAGGGGCGTGATGAGGATCCCGCCCGTCTCCGTCTGCCACCAGGTGTCGACGATCGGGCAGCGCTCGCGACCGACGTGCTTGTGATACCACATCCACGCCTCGGGGTTGATCGGCTCGCCGACCGTGCCGAGGATGCGAAGGCTGGAGAGGTCGCGCTGGTCGGGGAAATCGGCGCCGGCGGCCATGAGGGCGCGGATCGCGGTGGGCGCGGTGTAGAACTGGTTCACCTTGAACTTGTCGACGACATCCCAGAACCGCCCGGCGTCGGGGTAGGTGGGAATGCCCTCGAACATGATGGTGATCGCCCCGTTGGCGAGCGGGCCGTAGATGATGTAGGAGTGGCCGGTGACCCAGCCGATGTCGGCGGTGCACCAGTACACGTCGCCGTCGTGATAATCGAAGATGTACTTGTGGGTGAGGGCGGTGTAGACCATGTACCCGCCCACGGTGTGCTGCACGCCCTTGGGCTTGCCTGTCGAGCCGGAGGTGTAGAGGATGAACAGCGGGTCCTCGGCGTCCATCTCCTCGCAGGGGCAGTCGGCGCCGGCCGCGTTCATCTCGTCGTGCCACCACTTGTCGCGGCCGTCGACGAAGTCGTGCTCGATCGCGTCGCCGGCCCGCTTCACGAGGAACACGTGCTCGACGTTGGCGTCGGGCATCTGGGCGTCGGCGGTCCGGATCGCCTCGTCGGCGATCCCCTTGAGGTTCACCGGCTTCTTGCCGCGGAACGTGCCGTCGGCCGTGATCACCACCGTGCAGGTCGAGTCGACGATGCGGTCGGCGAGCGAATCGGCGCTGAAGCCGGCGAAGACGATGCTGTGAATCGCCCCGATGCGGGCGCAGGCGAGCATGGCCACCGCGAGCTCGGGAATCATCGGCAGGTAGATGGAGACGCGGTCGCCCTTCTTCACGCCGTACTTCTTCAGCACGTTGGCGAACTTGCAGACCTGCTCGTGCAACTCGCGGTAGGTGAGCTTTGAGTCCTCGGTGGGCTCGTTGCCCTCCCAGATGATGGCGGTCTGATCGCCGCGCTTCTCCAGGTGCCGATCGAGGCAGTTGTAGGTGATGTTGGTCTTGGCGCCCTCGTACCACTTGATGTCGATCGACCCCTGCTTCACGTTGAAGTTGAAGCTGCGGACCGAATCCCACTTCTTGAACCAGTGGAACTCCTCGGCGACCTCGCCCCAGAATCCGTCGGGGTCGTTGATCGAGCGCTCATACATCTCCCGGTACTGGTCCATGGACTTGATGTGCGCGCGCTCGGTGACGCTGGCCGGAGGCTCGAAGATGCGCTCTTCGCTCACGGCGGGTGAAGTTGAACTGGCTTGGACGTCGGTCATCAGCGTGGCTCCATTGACGGTTGAAGTACGGAAACGATGTTGAGCGGGTGGCGTCGGGATCGGGACCCCGATTCTGACATTGATATCGGTCGATTATGGGCGGCAGATCGCGCCCTCCCACGCTCCCGCGGGTGGAAGCGTATCCTAGGCGCGGCGGGGCGCAAAGAGGTGCTCACCCTCGGCTTTACCGGCCAGGATTCGGCCAGTGTAGCGACTTTCTCGCCCCCTCCGGCGCGATCCGCCGCGGCGCGGCCGCGCGTGCGGGCGCGGTGCGGCGGCCGCCGCGACGCGGGCGCCTCAGAACAACAGTTGGAGCTGGGTTCGGAGGACGATCTGCCCCTCACCGCCGGCCTCGTCGGCTCGCCAGCCGGCGCCCGCGCCGCCCCACGCCGCGTCCACCGGCTCGAAGGCGTAGCCCAGGTCGGCCATCCACTTCAGCCCATGCCGGTTCCAGAACCGGTTCACGCCGACCGTGAGGAGGAGGAGATCGTCGGACACGCTGCCGGCGCCATCGAGATCGCCGTACTCCAGCCGGCCGATGAGCTCCCAGTGCTCATCCAGGAACACGCCGCCCTGGGCGAGCAGCCCCCACTCGTCGCGGTCGACGGTGCTGTTCTCGAAGTGCGTCCCGAACCCGGCGACGAAAACGCTTCCGCCGCCGAACTCCCCGGTGGCGTCCACGACCCACTGGACGACGTCGTTCTCATCGTCGGCCGTGCCGTACTCGCCGACCTGGTAGTGCGCCGCGGCGCCGAGGACGATGTTCCCCTCATCACCGGGGAAGCTCTCGAAGTCGTAGCGCGAGGTCCACGATCCGTTCAGCAGCCACTCGACCCGGCCGGTGAGGGCGAACTCGCTGGACATCTGCCAGGGCAGCGGCCCGAAGGTCGAGTCCGGGCCGGTGGTCCACGGGCGATTCCACGTCATCGCCCCGTCGGTGACGGCGGTCAGCACGTGGATGCGTTCGCCGTTATAGCACGCGCGGATCCCCTTCCCCGCGCCCGTCCAGCGGGCGTTGAGCAGGGACCGCTCGATGAACTGCTGATGAAACTCCTTGATGATCCACTCGTGGGAGGTGGGGAGCTTGAAGTGGCCGAAGTCGAACACCCAGCCGTTGCCGAAGTCCTTGCGGATCCACGATTCGACGAGCCAGGAACGACCGCTGCTCAACCAGCCGCCCCAGACGCCGAACTTCCACGATGGATCGCCCACGTGGCCCAGCACGCCGAAGCGGGTGCGCGAGTTCTCGAAGCCCGAGCGCGTGCTGTCTTCAACGGTCCCATCATCCTGGATACTGAGCACGAACCGCGTCTGCACCATGCCGAGGAAGTTGAGCTTGAAGTTCCCGTCGGGGCTGGCGATGAAGAAGAAACGGTCGCGGCCGGCGGTCAGGCCGCGATCGGCCAGACAGCGCCGCCGATCGGCATCGGCCAGCACATCACGCGTGAGGGCCCGGATCTCCTCGGCCCGGCGCTCGGTCAGCCATCGGCGGCCGTCTGTCTCGGCGCGAAGGACCTCGACCTGCGCTTCGAGGCGCTGGAGGCGTTGGCGAAGGGGCGCGTCCATCGCCTCGCTGCCGCAGACCGGCTCCGCTGCGAAACCCGCCCCGACCACACACCAGGTCGCCGCCGCGAGAACGGCTCTTCGATGCTCACCCATCAGCGTTCCTCTTCGCGCTTCTCCGTGCAAGAAGGCCGGCCGCGACGACGAACCCGCGCCCGCGCCGGCCGGGGCGGGCATGATAGACTTGCCTGTCCGATTATGCAGCGTCGATATGCCCGGCCGACACGCGACCGACGAAGTTCGATCAACCGATCGATGCCGGCGCGCGCCGCGCCGCGGAGTCGAATCCGGCCCAGGACCTGCCAAGGATGCTCTCGGAGTGCCGCGTTGACCGGATGTGAAGGAGCCGCCGCGTGAAACCGCCCGAGCAGGACGTGCTCGATCGGGCCACCCGCGCCCTCGATGCGGGCCGGCTGGAACAGGCCCAGGCCCTCTGCGAGCAGGCGCTCGCCCGCAGCAGGCGGAATCCGCATGCCCTGTATCTCATGGGCTGCACCCTCTACGCCCTGCACGAGCGGGCCGAGGCCATCGCCTGCCTCGAGCGATGCGTCCGGCTGGATCCGAAGAACATCACCGCCCATCTGCGGCTGGGGGAAGTCCTCACCGCAGACGGCCAGTACGGTCCCGCCCTGAGCCGATTCGAGAAGGCGCAGAAGCTCGATCCGACCTCCATCACCGCGCTCTGCGGCAAGGCGGAGGTCTTCGATCGCCGCAACCAGCACGAGAAGGCGGGCAGGCTGCTGCAGCCGCTCGTCCGCGCCGGACACCTGAACGCGCCGACGGCCCGTCTCTTCGGTCGCTATCTCTGGAAGACCGGCCGCG
>JAXHTH010000032.1:0-56434 GCA_034211115.1 Planctomycetota bacterium
CTTCACCTGGGATCGTGTCGGCGCCCGGCGCCGACACGCGTTCCAGGATCATCTCGGCGCCGGGAACGGCTCAACCGGCCCAAGGGTTCCTTTCGTTTCTCAAAAACCGCCGAGATCGACGCCATGCACCGCGGCCTGATCGGCGGTGATCGCCGGCCGGATCAGATCGATCATCCCAACCGCGGCGATCATCATCGATCACGTGCAGGCTTACCCCGCAGCGGGAGAGGAAGACCGCAAATGACTTTGTATGGATTGATGCGCCGCCTGTGGATCCTCGTGCTTCCGCATGCACTGCGGCGCGCCCTGTGGAAGCTCGCACCGCCGTGGGTTCAGATGCTGCGCGGCCGAATCACAAGACGCCTGGAAAGCCGCGCCCGACACGATGAGATTTACGACGCCGAGTATTTCGATCGCATCGTCGAACCGGCCATGGCGATGTCGTGCGAGACGATGGCCCGGACCATCCTCGAAGAGCTCGAGCCGAAGACGGTTGTCGACGTGGGCTGCGGCACCGGCCGGCTCCTCGCATCCCTGCGATCGCCGGGCGTGCAGGTGCTCGGGCTCGAACACGCGAGGGCGGCGATCTCGATCTGCCGCGCGCGCGGCATCGAGGTCGAACCGTTCGACATCGAAAACGATCCGGTCCGCAACTGGAACGCCGACGTCGCGGTCTCCACGGAGG
Source organism: Planctomycetota bacterium (assembly GCA_034211115.1). Classification (GTDB taxonomy): domain Bacteria; phylum Planctomycetota; class Phycisphaerae; order Phycisphaerales; family SM1A02; genus JAXHTH01. The sequence continues at coordinate 686 of JAXHTH010000032.1, forward strand.
TCGCCGAACATCTGCCGCCCGCCTGCGCCGATCGGTTCGTCCGCCTGCTCACGTCGATCGCAGACACGATCGTGCTGACCGCGGCCGTCCCCGGTTCCGGCGGGACCGATCACGTCAACGAGCAGCCCAACGAGTACTGGATCGATCGGCTGAAGCGGCACGGATACGACTTCGATCGCGCCCGATCGATGCGCTGGCGTCGGCGCTGGCAAGGGGCGGGCGTGGCCGGCTGCTTCGCCCGGACCGTCATGGTCTTCCAGCGCGTCGCGCCGCCGGCGCCGGAAGGTTCGTCGTCATCAGATCGCACCCCGGCCCTCGCGGGCGCTTCGTAAAGGAACCGCCATGACCGCGGAATGGCCCGGCATCCGAGCATTCATCAAACGTCATAACGCACTCTACACCTTCGCCCGGGTGGCGAAGCTCATGCGCCGCGTGCCGCCGCGTCACTGGCTCGAGCCGCACCGGCTCCGGGCGATCGCGCGCATCGCGCTGCGCACGATGGTCTCGGGCCCGCGCCTCGTCAACGCCTGGGAATGCACGCGACGCATCGAGCGGGAGCAGATTCCCGGCGCGATCGTCGAGTGCGGCGTCTGCGGCGGCGGATGCGCCGGTCTCATGGCCCTGTCCAGCCGGCGCTACGGCGAAGGACCGCGCGCGCTTCATCTCTTCGATTCCTTCCGCGGGCTGCCCCAGCCCTCGCGGCACGACCGCGACGTCGTCGACGCCTTTCGCGCCGCTCATCCCGGCGTCGAGCCGGATGAAGGCGGCGACGCGGCGCAGCTCACGCCCATCCGCGTCTGCGTCGGGCCGTCCGCCGAGCGCGTCAGGTCCTTCCTCATCGACGAACTGGACATCGATTCGCGCCAGGTGATCATTCATGAAGGCTGGTTCCAGGAGACGGTGCCCGCGGCGGCCGATGACATCGGCCCCATCGCCATCCTCCGCCTCGACGGCGACCTCTACGAATCCACCCGCGTGTGCCTCGATCATCTGTACGACCGGGTCGTGGAAGGCGGGTTCGTGATCGTCGACGACTACGGGACGTTCGCCGGCTGCCGCAAGGCGGTGGACGAGTTCTTCGCCCGGCGCGGCGCGGCGGTGGAACTCATCGACATCGACGGCGACGGGGTCTACCTGCGCAAGAACGAGCCCGCGCGGATGCGCCCGCCGGCGACAAGTGAACGTTTCAGCGATCAATCGCCCGGAATCCGAACCGCTCACGCCTCTCATCCAGTGTGCACATCATGAAGAAACGACAAGACATCGAAGGCGCCGCCGAGGCGCGGCGCATGCGAATCCTGGCCATCGCCTCCGGCGGCGGGCACTGGGTGCAGCTTCTTCGTCTGCGCCCGGCCTTCGCCGGCGAGGAGGTGATTTACGTGACCACGAGCGCCGAGGCGCGGATCGAAGTCGGCGCGGCGCCGCTGCACGTCGTCCCGGACGCGACGCGATGGAACCGGCTGGGACTGCTGCGCCTGGCGCTGCGCATGGGCTGGATCGTCCTTCGCCGCCGGCCGGACGTGGTGGTCACCACCGGCGCCGCCCCGGGATACTTCGGCGTGCTCTTCGGCCGCCTGCTCGGGGCGCGCACGGCGTGGATCGACAGCATGGCCAACGTGCGGCGGCTTTCACTCTCCGGGCGCAAGGCGGGCCGCTGGTCGGATCTGTGGCTGACGCAATGGCCGGCCCTCGCCCGCGGGGACGGGCCGCGCTTCGAAGGAGCCGTCCTATGATCTTTCTCACCGTCGGCGCCCAGATGCCCTTCGATCGGCTCGTGCACAGCGTGGACCTGTGGGCGTGGATGCGCGCCCGCGGCGACGTGTTCGCGCAGATCGGCGAGACGAGGTTCCGACCCCGACATCTCGAATGGAAGGCGTTTCTCGATCCGATCGACTTCCGCCGCCGGCTGGCGGAGGCGGAGGTCATCGTCACCCACGCGGGGATGGGGACGATCCTCACCGCGCTGGAGTTCGGCCGGCCGATCGTCGTCCTCCCCCGCCGCGCCGATCTGCGGGAGACCCGCAACGATCATCAATGGGACACCGCGGCCGCGCTGGAGGAGACGGGCCGCGTCCTCGTCGCCCGCGATGAGCAACGGCTTCTGCAACACCTCGATCGGACGGACGAACTTCCGCTTCCTTCCCGCATCACATCGCACGCCTCGCTTCCGCTACTGAACGCGCTGAAGGCGTTCATCCGCGGCGAAGCGATCGAGCCGGCGCACGAGCGGCCCGACGGGCCGCTGCCGCATTCGGCGCGATTCCGGATCACGCCCAACGAAGAGAGCGGACGCAAGGCCGCGTAAGGACCGCGTATGACGAGTTCTTCTCCTGCCATCGACCGCCTGATCGCGGAAGGAACGACGACGCCTCTGTTGCCGCGCGCCTTCGACGGCGTGATCTGCTTCGGCGGAGAGGACTGGTGGTATCACAACCGCGGACATTACGACATGCAGATGATGCGCCGCCTGAGCGCGGCGATGCCCGTCCTGTACGTCAATTCCATCGGCATGCGCATGCCGAAACCCTCGGAAGGGATGATGTTCCTGCGGCGGGTGGGGCGCAAGCTGAAGAGCATTCGGCGCGGCGCGGTCGCGGTCGCCGAGAACTTCACCGTCTTCAGCCCCTTCGCCCTGCCCGGGGGGGGTGGCTCGACGCGCGGGCGGCTGGTGCGATCCGTCCGCACGGCGGCGCGACGGGCCGGCATCACGCGCCCGCTCATCTGGGTCGTCTGCCCGACGGCCGCAGACGTCGCGGATGCGCTCGATCCCGCGGCGGTGCTCTACCAGCGAACCGATCGCTACGAGAGTTTCCCGGGGATCGACGCCCGGCGCATCATCGAACTGGATCGACGGCTGAAGGCCGCGGCGGACGTGACGGTATTCTGCTCGTCGTTTCTGCACGAGCGCGAAGCGCGGCAGTGTCGTCGGGCATGCCTCGTCGATCACGGCGTGGATTTCGCCCGCTTCGCGGCGGCGGGGGCGCGCAGCGCCACCCCCCTGCCGAAGGACATTGCCTCGCTGCCCCGACCGCGGGTGGGGTTCGTGGGCGGCATCGACGCGCACACCTTCGATCCCGGGCTGTTCCTCGACGTTGCGCGGCGCGTGCCCGCAGCACATTTCGTGCTCGTGGGTTCCTGCTCGCTTCCGAACGACTGGTGCACGGTCGACAACGTCTCCCTCCTGGGCCGGCGCCCGTACGAACAGGTCGCGTCGTACATGGCGGCCTGCGATGTCCTGATCATGCCCTGGCGGCGCTCGGACTGGATCGAGGCGTGCAACCCGATCAAGCTCAAGGAGTATCTCGCCACCGGCCGTCCCGTGGTGAGCACCGACTTCCCCGAGCTGCGCTCGTATGAAGGGCTCGTTCGATCCGCCCGCGATGCGGGTGAGTTTGCCGAAGCGATCATCGCCGCGCTGCGCGGGCCGCACGATCCGCGGCCGGGGCGCGCCCGCGTCCGCGCCGAGCGCTGGTCCGCAAAGGCGCGGAGCGTTCTCGACGAACTCGCCGCTTGCGGCTGCGTGCCGCAGGCCGAGCGCGACTCGGGCTCTCCGGATGCCGCGCCGCGAGGCGACCGGCATCGCCGCTGGCCGGACGGCGAGGATCGCATCTTCTCCAGACGTCGGCCGACGACGCCGGCCTCGACCGACCTCGCGATCAATCAAAGCAAACCACCTCGGACGACCGCCGCGATGACCTCGTCTCCCGAGAACCGGAGCTGACGACTGAGTGATCGACCGGTTCGCGGCTCGAGCCGATTGCTCCATATCTTTGCACGAATCCCAGGAAACCCCACTGTCCAAGCCCGGATGAGCGAGCCCGCGCCGTGTCGGCAGGGTCGACCCGAAGCGCATCCCGGCGGACCCGGAAAGGGGACTGACATGTCTGACCTGATCCAGAGAAACAACGACGTGCGATACGAGCTGATCGCGGAACCGGTGGCCGAGCCGCCGCCCGAGCCGGTGCTTCGACAACTGCATCGCGTCTTCCGCGGCCGATACCGTCTCGTCATCGGCCTCGCCCTCGCCCTGTCGCTGCTCGGCGGCCTGGCCGGATCGCACATGGTGCGGCCGCGGTACCGCAGCACGGGCCTCGTGAAGGTGGAGGGCGCGCTGCCCGCCATCCTCTACCGGAGCCCGGAGAACAGCGCGCTGCCGCAGTTCGATGCGTACGTCGCGTCGCAGGCGACGTTCCTGCAAGGCCGGCCGGTGCTCGATGCCGCGGTGGCCACGCCGGAGCTGCAACGGGCCGGCTGGCCCGCGGGACGCGAGGGCGTCGCCCGTCTCCAGTCGGCGCTGTCCATCACGCGCGGACGGGGCGAGCAGGTCATCCGCGTGGGCGTCACGGACACCGATCCGCAACTCGCCCGCACCGCGGTCAACGCCGTTCTCAACGCGTTCTGCGAGCAGTACCGCGATCCGCAGGGACTTTCGTCCGACGAAAAGGAACGTCTCCTCTCCGAGCGCGCCCGCGATCTGGAAACCGAGCTCCGGCAGCTTCGCGAGGAGGCTCTTCGCGTCAGCGATCACTACGGCGCCGAGGCGATCGAACGGATGCACGCCCGGCGGATCGAGGAGCTGCTGGCGATCGACGAGAAGCTCGCCGAGCTCCAGGCCGCAGAGCACGGGCCCGAACTCCCCGCCTCCGCCGGGGCTTTCGGTTCCGCCGGCACGCCGGCTTCGCCGACCGGCGCCGCCGCGCCGTCACCGCTTCAGCGCAAGGAGGCCGAGCTGATCGCGGAACTCGAAACCCTTCGACCCAAGTACGGCCCCGATCATCCGATGATGCGTGAACTGAGCCGCCGACTCGAGGCGATCCGCATCCAGATGGATCTCCAGGATCGCTCGTTTACCGGGGCCGTCGTCGAAGACGATCCCGATGACCCCAGCCAGGCGGCGCTGCTCCAGGCCTGGCGCGATCGCATCGAGCAGGCCCGGACCCGCTACCGGATCATCCGCGGGGAGACGCATGAGGATCTGGAGCGCCTGGCCCATCAGCGCATCGCGCTCACCGCGCTCAACGAGCGAATCTCGGAGGTGCGGACCCAGCTTCAGCAGACACGGCGCCGGCTCGATGAGCTTCGGGTCGAATCGCAGCGCGGCGCGCCGAACCGGGTGCGGATCGTCGCCCACGGCGATCTCCCGGTGGCGCCGGTGCGGGATCGCCGGCCGGGGCTGGCCGCCGCCCTCGCCCTCTTCGGCCTCCTCTGCGGCACCGCGGGCGCCTACTTCCTCGTCACCCGCGAGCGGCGCGCCCGCTACGTGGACGAACTTCAGCAGCCGAACGCCGGCCCTCCCGTCATCGGCGTGCTTCCCGAGCTGACGGACGATCACGAGCGTCATCAGCGCTCCGCGCGCAGCGTGCATCAGCTTCGCAACCTGCTGGAGGTGCAATGCACGGATCCGAACCGCAACGTGCTGGCGGTGACGAGCACCGATCGAGGCGAGGGCAAGACGAGCCTCGCCCTGGCGCTGGGCGCTTCCTACGCCAACGCGGGCCGGAAGACGCTCCTCATCGACGCGGACATCGATCGACGCAGCCTCAGCCTGGAGCTGCTGCTGCACGAGGCGCCCGGGCTGTGCGAGACGATCGGTCCGGAACGGGCCGCCGCGCAGGTGCACGACACCGGGCAGCCGAACCTGTGGGCCCTTCCCGTCGGGATCTCGCGCGACCTGGATCCGGAGGACCTGTCGCGCGACCGGCTCGTCTGGCTGCTCGACGCCCTGCGCTGCCGGTTCGATGCGGTCATCGTGGACACCGGTCCCCTGCTCACGGGCATCGAGGCGGCGCTCGTCGCCGCCGTGTCCGACCGCGTGCTTCTGCTCGTGGCGCGGAACCAGAGGCTGGATCGCATCGACGCCACGCTGGCGCGGATCGACCAGATCGGCGCCGACTGCGCCGGCATGGTGTTCAACCGCGCTTCGGAGCGCGACGCCGATCGCGTCGAGGCCGACGCGGTCGCGACGCCGCATCGCATCGCTCCCTTCGTCACCGGCGCGGCGTCGCCTCCTTCGAGAACATCCCTGTCGCCGACCGGGCCGGACCGCCTGCCCTTCCCGCGGATGGATAACGACGAGTCGTCGCCCTTCCGCCGCGCGGCATGACGATGAGGCGGGAGAGCCCGCGCGTCCGCATTCTCTAGTGCCGTTTCCAGTTGGGCCGTTTCGCGCGGAGGCGACCTGGCCGCAAGTTGCGCCGTGGCAGGAAGTTGGGTAAAAGAGGCTCCGTCCCATCATCACACGAGAACGGAGCCTCACAATGGACAGGGTCGCGGCACGGAGGCTGCGACCGCATGAAGGCAGGAAGCTGCAGCAACTGAAACGGCAACTGTCCAATGCGGTCAACAGCCGGCGAGCGAGAGTCATTCTGCTCTCTCAAGGCGGATGGTGCAACCGGCAGATCGCCGATCGGGTCGGGCTGAGCCCGCCGTGGGTGAGGCAGATCATCCATCGGTTCAACGAAGGCGGGGTCGAGGGGATCACGTGGTATGCGTATCTTTGCCGCTCCGGGGGACCTCGCCGGTTCACCGCCGACGTCGTGGAACGCATCAGCGAGGTCGCGCTCTCGCCGCCGGAACAACTCATCGGCATGAGCGTCTGGTCGCTGGCCAAGCTGCGTGCATACATGATTGAGCAGGAGATCGTCGCCTCGATCTCACTGGAGCGGCTCCGCCAGCTCCTGCGCGCCGGCGGGATCCGCTGGCGTCGCACCAAGAGCTGGAAGGAGTCCGACGACCCGCAGTTCTGGCCCAAATACCGGCGAATCCGGCGACTCTACGACCGGCCTCGGCGGGGCGGCATCCGGCTCTGCATCGATGAGTTCGGGCCGCTGAACCTGCTGCCGCGGCACGGCATGCACCACGCCCGCACAGGACACGTCGATCGGCTTCGCGCGACCTATCGACGCACGGCGGGCGTGCGTCACTTCATGGGCGTCTACGACCTGGAAGGGGATACGCTCAGCGGCTACTTCGTGAGGAAGAAGAACCGCCGGACGTTCCTGTCGTTCCTCCGATGGCTTCGGCAGCGCTATCGGAATCGCGGTACGCTTCACATCGTGCTGGACAACGCGACGTTCCACTCACGCCCCGAGATCCTCGCCTATGCGCGGGCCCATGACATCCGGTTCTACTGGACCCCGACGAACGCTTCATGGATCAACCGGATCGAGTGCCACTTCACCGCGATGAAGAAGTTCACCCTCGACAACACCGACTACGCCAGCCACGATGAGATGCAGGCCGCGATCCGTGGATACCTGGCCTGGCGCAACCGACGCCGCCACATCACGGTCCGAGACTGGGACGCCTATCGCCGCCGACGGGCCGCCTGAGGTGTATCATGGGCGCGAAACCCTCGAACTGGAAACGGCACTAGACACCCTTTGACAATCGAAAGCGCAGCGCACGCGCACCGATCGGCGCCGGCCCCCGTGGGCCGGCGTTTTCCTTTTTTGCCCTTCGCGGCCGGTCGAGGGCGGACGCCCGGCTCCTGCTTGCGATGCGCGCGGGATTCGTTAGGCTGCATCGCGCCCGCAAAGCAGCGAAGCGGTGCGGGCATCGTCGAGGATCGAGGAGACGCCACGCCATGTGGGATCGCAAACAGACTCTGCCCCTCGCCGGTCTTCTCGTTCTTCTCGCCGCCCTCGTCGGATGTGACGGCGCCACCGACCGCGCGGCAGAGCACGAACCAGACGCCGCCGGCGAGGCGCGCCTCATCGAGCTCTGGGCGCACCAGGGACAGGAGCGGGAGAACGCCGCCATGCGCGGCATCATCGACGCGTTCAATGCAGCGCACACGGGCGACGACCTTCGCGCCGAGATCACCTTCTTTCCCGATCGGCAGTACGCGGACAAGGTGTCCATCGCCTCCGCGAGCGGGACGCTGCCGGATGTGATCGACATCGACGGCCCTTACGTCGGCCCGTGGGCGGCGGAGGGCATCCTTCGCCCCATTGACGCTCTCATCGATGATGAACTTCGCGCGGACATGCTCGATTCGCTGATCGAACAGGGCACGTATGAGGGCGATCTCTACGCGCTCGGCGCGTTCGACTCGGCGCTCGTCGTCTATTACAACCGCGACATGATCGAGCGGGCGGGCCTCGAGCCGCCGGCCGTCGTCGAGGAAGCGTGGTCGTGGGACGAGTTCATGGCGGCGCTGGAGGCCGTGAAGCCGCACGCGGCGATCCCGCTCTCCCTGCACATGGACGATCAGAGCGATGAATGGCTGACCTACGCCTTCTCGCCGCTCATCTGGTCCAACCGCGGTCGGCTCATCGACACCGAAACGCATCGGGCGGTCGGCATCCTCGACGGGCCCGCCGCGGTCGAGGCCATCACGCGCTGGCAGGATCTGTTCGAAGCCGGGCTCGCGGAGGCGACGTCGACGAGGCCCGATCCGTTCAGCGACGGGCTCGCCGCCTTCGACTGGACGGGTCACTGGATGCTGCCGGTCTTCGAGAGCGCGGCGGCTCTGCGCTTCGGCGTCATGCCCCTGCCGCGGCTGGGCGAGGAGCACGTCGCCGCCTCCGGGAGCTGGTGCTGGGGCGTTTCGTCCTCCTGCGCCGATCCCGAAGCCGCCGCCCTCGTGCTCCAATGGCTGCTGGATCCCGAGCACGGCATCAGGCCGATCGTCGAGGCGAACGGCGCCGTGCCCGGTCGGCGCAGCGCCTTCTCGCTTTTCCCTGAATACGAGCAGATGCCGCGCCGACTGTTCCGCGCGCAGCTCCAGGCCTCGGCCCATCCCCGGCCGCGCACCGGGGTGTACCTGACCCTCACCGGCGAGTTCGCCCGGGCGCTGCGCGACATCGCCCTCGGCGCAGAGGTCGCCAATCGTCTGGGCCAGGCGGCGCAGGCCGTCCAGCGCGTCCTCGATCGGCGACAACAAACCGATTCGGAGTAGAGATCCCCAGAGACCGGTGGCACGGGCGTCCCGCCCGTGCGAAACAGTCGGTCTTGGCGACGCCAAAGTCAAGCGCACGGACGGGCGGGACGCCCGTCCCACCTTTCGATTGGCGCATGCCCGTGACCAGCAGTAGAATGACCGCGCATGCGCGGACGCGACCGGATCATCGCCTTCACGTTCATCGCTCCCGCGACGGCGCTCATCGCGCTGTTCGTCCTCTGGCCCGTGGTGAGCTGCTTCATCACCGCCGCGCACGATGCCCCGCTCACGCAGGCCGAGCTCGGCGACTACACGGGTCTGCGCAACGTCAACGCCCTCATCGACGGCGTCTCCTTCCGCCGCAGCGTGCGCAACACGATCTACTTCACGGTGCTCGTGGTGCCGATGCAGACGATCCTCGCCCTGCTGCTGGCGCTGTGGACGTACGGCACCTCCCGGCGGAAGCGCGCGCTTCGCCTGTGCGTGTTCCTCCCCACCGCGTTCTCGCTGACGGTGCTGAGCGTGGTATGGAAGCTGATGTACGAGCCGGCCACGGCGACGGGGGCGGGCCTGTTCAACGGCCTGCTCCTCGCGATCGGCCTCGAGGCGCAGCCGTTTCTCACGAGCACGGCGCAGGCGATGCCCGCCATCGTGATCATGAGCGTCTGGCAGGGCGTGGGGTTGCAGATGATGATCCTCCTCGCGGGCCTGCAGACGGTGCCGTCCCGCCTGTACGAGGCGGCGACCATCGACGGGGCGGGCCGACTGGGCCGCTTCGTGCACGTCACGCTGCCCGGCCTGGCGCCCACGCTCGCCTTCGTGGTCATGATCACCACGATCTTCGCCCTGAAGTTCTTCGTCCAGCCGTTCATCATGACCAGGGGCGGGCCGCAGGGGGCGACGCTCTCCATCGTCCAGTACGTCTACGAGGCCGCGTTCCGGCAGCGCGACCTCGGCCTCGCCTGCGCCGCGGGCGTCGTGTTCTTCATCATCGTCAGCGGCATCACCGGCCTGCTGCACGGGCTCGTGCGCCGCGCGGAGGCGCTGTCGTGATGCGTCGGGCCGTCATCCCGGTTCTGCTCCGCACGCTCATCGCGGCCGCGGTCGCGCTGCTGTTCATCGCACCCCTGCTGTGGATGCTCGCCGGCTCGTTCAAGCCGGACGCGGCGGTGCACGACGACGTCCAGTCGCTGCGGAGCTTTGTTCCCTCGCCGTTCACGCTCGAGAACTACGCCGAGGCCGCCCGCCGCACGCAGCTTGCCGACACGATGCTCAACACCGCGCTCGTCGTGCTGCTCGTCGCCGTGGGCGGGCTGCTTGTCAACGCACCCGCCGCCTACGCCTTCGCCCGGCTCCGCTTCCCGGGCCGCGAGGCGCTGTTCCTGCTTCTCGTGAGCACGATCATCATCCCCATCGAGGTGATCGTGATCCCGCTGTTCATGACGGTGCGGACGACGCGCGGCATCGCGGAGGTGGTGGGCGAGCGGCCGTGGACGATCGCCGCCCTCAGCGTCCCGTTCATGGCCAAGGCGTTCAACATCTTCCTGCTCAGGCAGTACTTTCTCACCCTGCCCCGCTCGCTGGAGGAGGCGGCGTACGTGGACGGGGCGGGTGTCTGGCGGGCGTTCTGGCGCATCGCCCTGCCCAACGCCGCCCCCGCCCTCGGCACCGTCATCCTGCTGGATCTCGTCATCCACTGGAACGACTTTCTCTGGCCGCTGGTCATCTGCCAGGGCGAGCGATCGCGCACCATCCAGCTCGGGCTGGCGAACTTCTTCACCCAGCCGCCGATCTCGTGGGGGTCGATCCTCGCCTACGCCGTCATCGCCACCATCCCCCTCGCCCTGGCGTTCCTCATCGGCCAGCGCTGGATCGTCCAGTCTCTCGCCGGCACCGGCCGGCGGGGGTGAGGAAAACGTCGGTCGTGAGCTCGGTGTGTTCGGTCGCCGAGAACAAACAACGCCGGATCGCGGTTAATGAGGATCGGAGGGGTTCTTCGTTCTTCTGGCACGCCGGCGACGATCGCTCCGCTCACCTCGTGTGCCGCCATCCTGTATTCTGTGGGGCCGCGAGTCGATGCATGACCGTTGAAACGGACAACCCGCCGATTGAAGCCGCGAGCGATGCCGACTCCGTCCGGCTGTCCTGCGCCCAGGTCCGGGGCGGGAACACCGCCGTGTCGGAGTCCGTCGACCTGCCCGGGGCCCGAGCCGTCGTCTTCTCCCGCCCGGCCGCCTCCGGGCGCGGCGGTGATGTGCATTACGTCTCCGTGTGCGGCTCCGGACTCATCTCCCGCTTCTGCGTGGCCGACGTGGTGGGGCACGGCCAGACCGTCGCCGCGGTCAGCGATGAGCTGCACCGCGTCCTTCGCCGGCTCATGAACTGGCTGGATCATCGGTTCGTCCTTCGCCGGCTCAATCGCGTGCTGGAGCGGAAGGGCCTGGACGCGGTCACCACCGCCGCCATCGCCACGTATTTCCCGCCTTCCCGCACGCTCAGCTTCAGCTACGCCGGCCACCCGCCGGGCTGGTGGTACAGCAGCGCCGAACATCGCTGGCGGCGACTCGCCATGCCGAGTGCCGACGATCCCGATACGAAGTCCTTTGTCAACGGCGCGCTGGCGGTCATCCGCGATGCGTCCTTCACCCGCTCGCGCCAGAAGGTCGAGCCGGGCGATCGGTTCCTGCTCGTCACCGACGGCATTCTCGAGACCCGGGATGGGGAGGGGCAACTGTTCGGCTCCGAACGCGTCGAGGCCGTGCTCGATCGCCATCGCCGCGACACCGTCGAGGATCTGTCCCACTCGATTCTCGACGAGCTGGAGCGGTTCAGCGTCGACAGCGGGCTGGCCCACGATGACGTGACGTTTCTGCTCGTCGAGTTCACGCGGCCGCCGGGGATGTTCCGCCAGATGATGCGGAACCGCCTCCGGCGGATATTGAACCTGTTTCGACGGGAGACCGGGCCGGCCCACGCCCTGCGGGAAGCCTGAGACGATCGGCCCCGCTCGCCGTCAGACACCGCGCCCTCACCACGCCGGCCCGCCAGGGCCGGGTCCCCCCCGGAATACCACCGACCTCGTGCCCCTCCCGGAATACACCCGGCATCGAGCCCTGTTCTCTCCTCGACGCACAAACCGTTCAAATCGTTCATCCCCGCCGCCCACCTCCGATCGAGGGAGAATCCGAATGTCGCACCCGCAGGAGCATACATCGCAGGAGCTCACCATCTTCATTGATGGCGAGTGCCCGCTCTGCCGCCGCGAGGCGCGGACGCTGGAGCGACTGGATCGCGGCCGCGGCCGACTCAAACTGGTCGACATCACCGACGCCTCCTTCGACCCCGGCCGCTTCGGACGCTCGGTGGACCAGATGATGGCGGCGATCCACGGCCGACTGCCCGACGGCACCATGATCACCGGCATGGAGGTGTTCCGCCGCGCCTATGCCGCCGTCGGCCTTGGCTGGCTGCTCGCTCCCACCGCCTGGCCCGGACTGCGCCGGCTCTTCGATCGCCTCTATGCCTGGTTTGCGCGAAACCGGACGCGGCTGACCGGGCGCGGATCCGACTGTTCTGAGCGATGCCGGCCTCGGCCGCAGGCTGTCCCCGTCCACGAGCGCCGCCGATGAACGACGCCCCTCAACCATCCAGATGCCTGATCATCGGCGCCACCGGCGGTATCGGCACGGCCCTGTCGCATCGTCTGGCCGCCGGCGGCTGGGATCTCGCCCTCGCCGCACGGTCGGAAGCGAAACTCCGCGACCTTGCCGCGGAGGTCGATGCCGAGTGGGTCACCATTGACGCCACCTCGTTCGCCGAAATCGACCGCGCCTTCGACGCGTTTGCCGACATCACCGCGGTGGTGAACCTCGTCGGTTCGATCATCCTCAAGCCGGCGCACGCGACGAGCGAAGATGACTTCCAGAAGACGCTCGATCTCAACCTGAAGTCGGCCTTCGGCGTGGTTCGCGCCGCCGGCCGCCGCCTCCGACGGCACGGCGGTTCGGTCGTCCTCTCCTCGACCTGCGCGGCTTCGGTGGGGCTGGCGAATCACGAGGCGATCGCGGCGGCGAAGGCGGGCGTCGAGGGCCTGATGCGCGCCGCCGCCGCCACCTACGCCTCCGCCCGCATCCGCATCAACGCCGTCGCGCCCGGCCTCGTCCGGACACCCCTCAGCGCCCACATCACCGGCAACGAGCCGGCGTTGAAGGCCTCGCTGGCCATGCACCCCCTGGGACGGATCGGCGAACCGGACGACATCGCCCGCGCCATCGAGTTTCTCCTCGACCCCGCCTCGGACTGGATCACGGGCCAGACGATCGGCATCGATGGCGGCCTCGCCCGCGTCCGCCCCCGCTGACGCCGCCCCGCCGCGCCGGATCACACATCCGCGCCGGCCGACGTGACCCCACCGCGAACCTTGACCGTCTGGCGGGTCCGGCTACACTCTTCACCGTTCCCCGCCCTGTTAGCTCAGTCGGCAGAGCAGCTGACTCTTAATCAGCGGGTCGTAGGTTCGAGTCCTACACAGGGCACTTCAAGAACGCCCCTCGCGATACCGTGAGGGGCGTTTTTCTGATACCGACATCCTGAATGAAGGCCGATTTTCAGCGCGCGCCCTTTTTGCGCCCTGTCTTCGTTCTTGATTATCAGCTCACCGCGTCCCAAGCTGAATGTCGCGGGTTCGAGTCCCGTCACCCGCTTTGTCACGACAGCGAAGTACTTGCGGCAGTCGCGGTGCCGGTGACATCCGGCCCCCGCGGCTGAATGTCACTGGTGTCGGTTGACGCAAGCTGGCGAACGGGTCGCCGTAGCGCGAGAGGCGGGCCGCCAGCGACGGGTTCCGGACAATCGACGTTCCACCTCGTTTGGGAATCCCCGTCACGACTGAGTGGTGATCGGCACCCAGAGGGGACCCGCCGCGGGCTGTATGACCGGCTCGCCTTTATTCCACGGCTCCGGATGCGGGCGCGAACGAGGAGGATGCCGCAGGCCGCGTCGCACGGGCGGCGCCGCGATTGACGGTCGCCCGTCTGCCCATACGATGGGCGTCGCGTCCACCCCGAGTGAGAAGGTCAGCATGGGCAAACGAGGTCTCGGCAAGCAGGCGTTCGAGCCCGTTCCCGCGGGGCAGTCATTCCAGCCGTACGTTCCGGCGACCGAGAGCCCGCTGGAGTTCACGGTCAAGGCGGTCGTCGCGGGGGCGATCTTCGGCGTGCTGTTCGGCGCGGCGAACGCCTATCTGGGCCTGCAGGCGGGGCTGACCATCTCGACATCGATCCCGGTGGCGGTGATGACGGTTGCCGCGTTCCGGCTCCTGCAGCGGGTCGGCGTGCGCGGCACGCTGCTCGAGGCGAACATGTCGCAGACCATCGGCTCGGCCTCAAGCTCGGTGGCCAGCGGCATCATCTTCACACTCCCCGCGCTCTTCATGTGGCAGGTCGAGCCCCGTCTGCTGAAGATGACGCTGCTTGCGATCGGGGGAGGCTTGCTCGGCGTGCTGTTCATGGTGCCGTTGCGGCGGTTCCTCATCGACCGCGAGCATGGGCGCCTACCGTATCCCGAAGGCACGGCGTGCGCCGAGGTGCTCGTCGCCAGCGAGGTCGGCGGGCGTCAGGCGATGAACGTGTTTCTCGGGCTCGGCGTCGGCGCGCTGCTGAAGTTCGTCTACGGCTGGCTCAAGGTGTTTCCCACGATCGTGGCCTTCCCGGTTCCGGGTCTGCTGAAGGCGGGGCTCGGGCTGCGGCTCTCGCCCGCGCTCTTCGGGGTCGGGTACATCCTCGGTCCGCGCATCGGGGCGGTCATGGTGGGCGGCGGGCTGCTCTCGTCGCTGATCATCATCCCCGCCATCGCGTGGTGGGGCGCCGACCGCACGACGCCCTTCTTTCCCGAGACGGAGAAGCTCATCGCGGACATGGCGTCCGGCGAGATCTGGCACCGCTACGTGCGCTACATCGGCGCCGGCGCGGTGGCCACGGCGGGGCTGATCACGCTCGCCAAGAGCATTCCGACGATGCTCGAGAGCTTCCGGCTCGCCCTGGGCCAGATCACCGCTCGCCTCGGTGTCGACGCGCCGACCGAGACGGCGCGCACCGACCGCGACCTGCCGCTCAGCGTCGTCGGGGTGCTGGTCGTCCTGGTGGCCATGGGCCTTGCCCTGATCCCGGCAGTGTTCGAGCCGCTGACGCACGTGGGTTTCCGCGTGCTGGCGGCCGTGCTCGTCGTGATCTTCGCGTTCTTCTTCGTCACGGTCTCGTCTCGGATCGTCGGGCTCGTCGGCGTCACGTCGAACCCGACGAGCGGGATGACGATCGCGTCGCTCCTCGGGACGGCGTCCGTGTTCCTTCTCATGGGTTGGACGGACACGACGGGGCAGGCGGCGGCGCTTACGGTCGGCTGTGTGATCGCGATCGCCGCGTCGATCGCGGGTGACACATCGCAGGATCTCAAGACGGGCTTTTTGCTGGGCGCGACGCCGCGGCGTCAGCAGATCGGGGAGTTGATCGGCGTGCTCACGTGTGCCGCCTTCGTGTGTCTCACGGTGCAGCAGCTTGGCCGGGCCTACGAGTTCGGCAGCGAGGAGCTGGCCGCGCCCCAGGCGACGCTCATGAAGCTGGTCATCGAGGGGGTGCTGAGCGCGGAGCTGCCGTGGACGCTGGTGGCGATCGGCGCGGGGATCGCCATCGCGGCCGAGCTGGCGCGCATCCCATCGCTCCCGTTCGCGGTGGGCGTCTACCTGCCGGTGACGACCATGGTGCCGGTCTTCCTCGGCGGCGCGCTGCGCTGGTTCGTTGAGCGCCGCGCCGCGAACGCCGAGGATCGGGCGAGCCGCCGCGAGAACGGCGTGCTCTTCGGCTCGGGGCTCGTCGGCGGCGAAGGGCTGATGGGCGTGCTCATCGCCGGCGCCGTGGGATTCCAGACGTGGCGCGTCAACACGGGCCGCATCACGGCGGAGGAAGGCAAGAGCGCACCGCTGGAGGTGGGGAGCGAGTGGGCGGCCGGTCTGTGGGCGCACCTGCCCGCGGTGCTCGCGCTCCTCGTCATGGCGGGGTTCATCCTCTACTTCGCACGCCGGTGCCGGAGCGGATCGTGAGCGGGCGACCTCGTCTGATCCGGCCGGTGAATCTCCTGACTCGACGCTGAGCCGGTTATTCAGCCCCCGGTGATTCGGCTCGGCATAGGAGTGTCCCAACGACTCGTCGATCACATGCCGTAGAGGTCGCTCACCGATGAGGATCATGCGATCCGGGCACTCGGATTTGCTCCAGCGCACGAACGAATCCGACGGCTTTATCTCCTCTCCACGAAGCGCTGGAGGAACGCTCGTTCCGATTCGGCGCTGCCCACGAGCACCAACTCCTGACCGGCCCTCAGCACCATGTCCGCCGGCGGATTGACTCGTAGGCCGTCATCTTCGCCGCGCACGGCCAGAATCGTGCTTCCCGACTGCTCGCGCACATCGGAACCGGCGATCGTCTTCCCATCCAGCGATTCGGGCGCCCGGATCCTGAACACGTCAAGCCCCTCCGCGATGGACACGTTCGCGGTCGGGCGCAGGAGGTTGAACATGGTCGTCGCGCCCATCGAGGCGTACGAAAGGACGAAATCCGCACCGGCCCGGTGCATCGAGGCCACATTGCGCTCGCGCGTGGCCCGGACGATGATCTGGATGTCCGGCCGCAGGCTGCGGCAGTAGATGGTCAGGTAGGTGTTCATGTCATCGTCGTGCGTCGTCACGAGCACGGCCGGCGCCTTCTGGATGCCCGCGCGGGTGAGGACGTCCAGGTCCGCCGCGTCGCCGGTGATTGTCCGCTCGGCATCGGGATTCCCTTCCGGCTCGCGCTCGACCATCCGCCAATCGATGTTCCGCGCTGACAGCGCCCGCGCCGCCGCCTGACCGACGCGTCCGCCGCCCAGAATCACGATCGGATCGGTCGACACGTTGTAGATTATGAACGCTTCGTCGTACGCCTGGAGCTGCTTCGCGGATCCGCCGAGGAGCAGGATCGAGTGCGGACCGACGACCGTGTCCGCCTTCGCGGGCTCGAACCGTCCCCGACTCCAGATGCCGAGAACGGAGACGCCGATGTCCCGCAGTCGATTCTCTCGGAGGGATCTGCCGACGAGGGGCGTCCGAGCGGCGCTGGCCTGGGCGATGAGCACTTCATCGACGGTGCCCACCACATGCGTCACGGCATCCCCGCCGGAGATGCACCGCGTCAGCGCCTGCCCCATCTGCTCGGTGAGGTGAAGCACGTGCGTCGCGCCCGCGAGCTCGATGACGTCGATCGAATCCGCGGAATCGGCCAGGGCGACGATGGGCACATCCGGGGCGACGCCCCGCACGGTAAATGTGGCATGCGTGTTCACGTAGTCATCGTGCGTCGTCGCGACGAGGGCCGCCTGGACGGCATGCACCCGCTCGTAGGTGGCCGGATCGTCAAGATCGCCGACGATGACCCGCCGACCGGCGTCGTGCAGGCGCGCCGCCTCCTCTGGATCGGGCACGATCAGAACGTACTCGTAGTTGTACTGCATGAGCTTGCGGATCAGCGCCGTCGACAACGCGTCCTCGTGGGTGAGAATCACGTGCCCCGACGTATCGGCCAATTGGCGCGGCGTTCGGGCGGCCAACTGGCTCTCGACCCACGGCGCATAGAAGAACTGAATCACCGTGAAGGGCAGGAGAACGAGAAGGAAGATGATGCCGGTCATCAGCACGATGATGGAGAACGCGCGGCCGAGATCGCTTTCAAAGGTGATGTCGCCGAAGCCGAGCGTGGACATGACGGTGAGCGTCCAGTAAAAGCCGGTCACCCAACTGTACTGCCGTCCCTCCATCTCCATGATGTAGTGGAACAGAACGCTGTAGAGGACCACGAGGAACACGAGCACGATGATGAAGCGGATGAGCAGTCGGAGATTGCGCTGGCCGCCCGGCGTGCGGAAGATGAAGAGCAGTTGGGAGGGGAGGTACTTCATGAGGCTGCCGGGTTCCGATGGCGGTTCGCTTCCACGACTGCGCCTGAAGGTACCAGTTCACGTGGACGGGTCAATCTCGCGGGCAGGGCGGCCGGCGATCCGGCGGATTCCCGCGCCGGTTCGCGACGGGCGTCCTTGCGAGCATCTGGGACCGATTCCGCGGCGCGGGGGCGTCCCCGGATCGAGCTCGTCCTGTTCCAACCCTCGGTCCAACAACGGGTCGAGGCCGCGCCGCGGTTTGCATTGCCTTCAAGACCTCGATTCCCGGTCGGGACGGCGGCCGCCGGAATCGGGCGGCGGCCGGGAATCACGTTCCCCGAGTATGCGCCGGCACACGTGCGTCAACGGCGCGGCGATCACTCGGCAGAAGCACCGCCGGGTCGGCTGCCTGAGGCGCCGGCAGCGTCATGTGCAGAAACTGAGGACTCGTCAGCCAAGGAGGCGCTGGAACCTCGACCGTGGTCGGAGTGGGAGCAGCACGCCTCGGGACGATTGCGGCCGCGCTGAACCCGCCGGACCATTACACCCTTCTCCGCCATCGTTCGATCAGCACTTCGGCCTCCCGCAGCGCGTCGAAGATCTCACCGTCGAGCAGTTCATCCCGCAGCGTGCCGTTGAAGCTCTCCACGGATCACTCAGGTCTTGCTGCTGCCCGAGGTATGAGGCCGCCGCCAGCACGGCGAGCAGGCAGCCCCGCAGTGTGCACCCATGGCTCGTACTGCTCAGATCAGATCCGGACATTGGACGATTCTACTGCGCCTCATCGATCGTCCGGAAGCGCCTGACCGGCCCCCGCGACGATAGCTGCGTGGTTCGGAGGCCGGGCGGAGGCAGCAGCCGACCGCGGAACACCCACGCGACCCCCTGGCCTAAGTGCGCGCCCGGAATTGCGCCCTCGGGAGCGGGCAGCAGCCGGTGAAGGCGCGGATATCCCGCGGGCAATTCGTGGCTGACGCCTGAAAAAACCGCGTTTCTGAAAGCGCCAGAGGGGGTCGTAACGCACTCTTGCTCAGCGGGTCGCAGGTTCGAGTCCTACACAGGGCACTGCGCAAAACGGCTCTGGCGCTATCGCCAGGGCCGATTCTCGTTTGTGAATGGGCGGGCTCAGGGTCGGGCCGCACCAGGGTGCGCCGTGGCCTGGGGGTACAATGCGGGCGCCTACGACTCAGCGGCTCGGCGCGGGCTCCGCCCGTGAGCGTTCTCGCCGCGTCACACACCGTCAGCCATCCGGTCCATCGGCGTCGTGCGGGAGGTACTGGGGCGGGATGGGGTTGTCACCCTCACGCTCGTGATCCCACAGGATGGAAGCAATCCACCAGCGCTCGCCGTTGCCGAGTAACTGGATGCTGTAAACGCCGCGAGAGTAGGGCTCGGAGTCGGGCGCTCCCCGGCGCGCCTCGTAGGTGCTGAGCACGTGGGCGATGTTGCCGAAGGAGTCGCTGCGTCGATGAATCTCGGTCTCGGTGTACCCGCTGCCCTCGAAATATGACTGGTTGAAGCGCGCGAACTGGGCCGGCGAGAGGCTCACGGTGGCCGCGCGGCGCCCGGCCGGGCGGGCGGTGGCGAGTCTCGCGTCCGGAAGGAAGAGGGACAGGAAGCGATCCCAGTCGCGCGCTTCGTCCGGCGGTCCCGAGATCGCGTTGTAGTAGGCCTCGAGGATGGCATCGATGGACCGCACGTCCGCCGGATCCGCGACCGGCGGCACGCCGGGCTCCCGGTTGCGCATCGACGGCACCGTCGGATGGTTCGGCGGCAACTGCCGCGCCGGCTCGTCCGAAGCCGCGCCGAACGGAGACACGAGCGTCGCGGCGCAGATGATCATGACAATCGACTTCTTCATCGCGGTCCTTCCTTCAAATGTCGAAACTCGAGCGCGGCGCCGTGCCGCTTCAGCCGGTCGGGCCCTGGTCCTCTCGGGGTTCGCGTTTGTCCAGCGAACGGCCGGCGAGCCAGAGCAGGATCGCATAGCCCAGGAGCAGCCCGAGCCCGACGATGTATCCCAGCACGAGGTAGCCTTCGCCGGTCATGGCGTGCTTTCTCCGAGAGGAATCGCCTGAACGCCGGATACCTCGGGCACCGCCCGGCCCGCGCCCAGCTCCCTCAGGCGCCGATTCAGCCTGAAGCGTGCGAAGAGGAAACCGACCATGACGAGCGTGACCGGAATGAACCAGGCCGCGAGCGTCAACTTCATCTCCGGCTCCAGCGCGATCGATGACGGATGAATGTCGGGCATCATCTTCACCGAGAGGTAGACGAGCGGAACGTCGATGAAGGCGGCGATGCCGTAGACGGCGCTGATCGCCGCCCGCCGTTGCGGCGATTCGACCGACGGGCGGATCATGAGGTACACCACGTACAGCAGGAAGAGTATGAGGCTGAACGTGAGTCTGGGGCTCCACGTCCACCAGACGCCCCAGGCGCTGCGACCCCAGACCATGCCGGTGAGGAGGACGATGGCGCAGAACAGAACCGTCACCTTCCCCGCGGCGGCGGCGAGATCGTCCCACCACATGCGGCGCTGCCACAGGTAGCCGATGCTCGCGACGAACACCACGAACGCGGCGGCGAAGGTGTTGATCGCCACCGGCAGGTGCAGATAGAAGATCTTCTGCACCGGCCCCATCGTCTTCTCGACCGGCGTGTAGAACAGCAGCATGAGCAGGCACGCCGCGAGCAGTGCGGCCGTAAGCACCCAGTAGAGGCTACCCAGGATCGTTCGTGCAGCGGACATGGATCGTCCCCTACGGCTCGAGGACCAGTTCGAACACAACCCAGCTCACGACGAGGAAGAGCACGTCGAAGGCGACAAGTGTCGCCAGGCCCGTGCTTCCCAGCGGCTCGCCCTGCTCGAAGAGCCTG
Source organism: Planctomycetota bacterium (assembly GCA_034211115.1). Classification (GTDB taxonomy): domain Bacteria; phylum Planctomycetota; class Phycisphaerae; order Phycisphaerales; family SM1A02; genus JAXHTH01. Next base: position 21,411 of record JAXHTH010000032.1, read on the forward strand.
CGCATCATCTGCGTCGAGACGATCACCACCGGCAGACTCAGCGGGAAGACGAGTAGTGCGAGCAGTCCGCCCTCCAGACGGGTCGAACTCACCGCGGCGGCGAAGAGCGTCCCCACCGCGGCGAATCCGACCATCCCCAGCGCCATGATCGTTGCAAAGCCAAGGGGATGCGCGGAGAGATCGAACCGAAACAGCAGGATCGCGACGGGCGTCACCACCGCCGCCAGTGAGAACATGAGCAGCACGTTCGTCAGCAGCTTCGCGGCGAAGATCGCGCCGCGATCGACCGGCGCCAGCAGAAGGCCGGCCAGGGCGTCGTCGTGCCGCTCCACGGCCATCGTCTTCTCGAAGCAGAGCACCCCGCCGAACAGGTAGGCCACCCACAGGATGGCCGTCGCGGCGAAGCCGCTCACGGGTCGCCCCGCCCCCAGTCCCATCCCGAGAACGACGACGATGAGGATGCCGAGCACGATGACGAGGCTGATCGTCTGGCGCCCGCGGGCCTCGATGCGCAGGTCCTTGGCTGCGATCAGGATGACCTGTCTCATCGCGCCCGTCATGATGCGGCCACCTCTGCAAGAATGGTGTCCGGCTCGAGGCCGTTCGTCAGCCGGTCGACCACGAGCCGCCCGGCGCGCAGCACGAGCACCTGCCCGGCCAGCGCGAGGCTCTGGGCGATGTCGTGATTGGCGAGGATGATCGTCTTGCCCTCATCGTGCAGACGTTCGAGGAACGCCTCGAGCATCGCGCGGGAAGGGGCATCCAGCCCCGCGAAGGGCTCGTCCGCCAGGAGCAGGTCCGGATCGTGCATGAGCGCCCGGGCGATCGAAACCCGCTGCACCATCCCCCGGCTGAACGTCTTCACCGGATCGTCGGCGCGGGACGCGAGCCCGACGTACTCGAGCAGCTCGCGCGCGCGGGCGCCCGGATCGGCCACGCGATAGAGCCGGCCGAAGAACACGAGATTCTCCAGGGCCGTCAGATCGCGATAGAGCATCGCACCATGCCCGATCATGCCCAGCTTCGAGCGGAGGCCGACCGTGTCGCGCGACTGCGAACGCCCGAAGAAGAACACCTCCCCCGCCGTGGGCAGGATCAGCGTCGCCAGCACCTTCAGCAACGTGCTCTTGCCCGCGCCGTTGGCGCCGAGCAGCGCGACGTACCGGCCGTCCGGCACCTCGAAACTGATCTCGTGCAGGATCGGCCGATCGTCGATCACCTTGCTCAGGGACTGGACCCGCACCGCCGGGGCACGCTCCGTGAACGTTGCATCGACGGGCTGGATGGCGGTTCGGGTCACGGACGCGGTCCTTGCGATAATCAGTCGGCGGCGGGCCGGGGCGACGAACGGAAGAAGATGATCACGGCGGCCAGCAGCAGGAGGACACCCCCGCCGATGGCGGCGATCAGCTTCGCCGCGCCGCCCGAAGACGGGGAGGGCGCATTCGCCGCCACCGCGGCCTCTTCCTCGACGGGCACCGGCCCGCTCCCGAGCCCGCCCACGGACAGGCTGGCCCGCTCGCCGGACGGGAGATCGGTGGCGACGTAGAACCGCACGGTCTTCTCACCCATCGCCTGCGTCCCGCCATCCCGCAGCGATCGGACCGCCTCCGTGGTCATCTCCTCGGGCACGATGACCATCGTCCGCTGAACATCCGCAGGCGCCAGGATGTCAATGGTCGCCAGGCCCTGTGGGGCCGGCACGACATAGCTCAGCCGCATTTCGGATCGTCCCGGCACGAGCGGCCGGCGGATCATCAGTGCTCCGCCCTCGATTCCCGCATCGCTGCCGTCGAGGGAGAAACCCCCGCCGAGTTGGACATCGTACGCACCTTCCGGCAGAGCAAGCTCCATGACGACCCGCGCGCCGTCCTCGGTGGGCTCGCCGACCCAGCTCCGGTCGCCGGCGTGCTGAAGCACCAGCAGCTCGGTCACGCGCACGGCCTGCTCCTCCGGCGAGAGCATGAGGTGCCGCATGGCGACATTCCAGTCGGGCTCTTCCTCCGTCACCTCGTAACAGTGAACCTGAATCTTCTGCTCCGCGTTGTTCGCATCCATGATCGAACCGACCTGTCGGTAGGTGACGCCGGCGTAGTCAATCTCCACCACGGGCTGAACGCTCATGTTCACGGCCAGATCCTCGAACATGACCACGCCGTGTTCGTCGAGGGCGGCGCTGAGGGTGTCCAGCAGCATGCCGCGGTGGATGAGCTGCACCGTCACGGGTGCTTCGCCGATCGCAGGGCCGCCGGGAGTGCCCTGAATCGCCTGCACCGCAAGACGACCGGCGGCGGCCGGCGCCTCGGTCGGCTCCGTCGGCATGCCCGGCACCTCCGGATGACCCGGGGGAAGCTCGACGCCGCCCGGCGGAGGGGGCATCTGCGCCCACGCCGCCGCACCGGAGGCAAGGCAGACAGACAGGAGGATCAGTGAGAATCGCCGAGGTGTCATGTTGCGGTCTCCGGGTTGACTGACACGCTGGAGCCGGACGGGGCCGTCCCCCGCGGCCCGCCCGTGGCCGGTTGCACCGCCACCGAGGGCACGGCCCGGGGCAGCAGGCGCGGGAGGAGCGAGAACACTCCCCCGGCGCACAGCACGATCCCGCCCAGCCAGATCCACAGCACCATGGGATTGAGGAGCACCTGGATCGCCGTCGTCTCGCCCCGGTTCTCCCAGCCGGCCAGGATCACGTAGATGTCTTCGCGCAGCGTGGAGCGGAGATCCACTTCACTGTTGAACTCACGCTGCCACTTGTCGTACAGCCGCTTCTCCGGCCGAAGGGTGGTGATCTCCCCGTCCGGCCCGGTGAGGATGAGCGTGGCCCGCGCCGCGTCATAGTTGACCTCGCGGACGAATTGAAGATCGCGGAACACCAGCGTGCGGCCGTCGAACTCCGCCGAATCGCCCGGATGAAGCTGGAAGGTGTGCTTCGAGGCAAACAGGCTCGAGCCGGCGACGCCGAGCACGATCATCATGACGCCCAGATGCGCAAACTGCCCGCCGTAGCGGCGATGGTCGCGGTCGATGAGCCGCTGCGCCGCGATGATGATGGACTCCCCCGTGCTGCGCCGGCGGGCCGAGACCGACCGCAGGAAGCTCACGATGACCGCGAATGTCCCAAGCGCCGCAATGCCGGCACAGAGCAGCGCCCACACACTGCGCACACCGCTGATCCAGACGACGATTACGACCAGCAGCGCCGCCGCGGCGGGAATCACCATGCTCCGGGCGATCTTCGACGCGGCGGATCGACCGAACGCGAGGACCGGCCCCATCGCCATCAGCGCCGCGAGCACGACCCCCATCGGCGCGACCATCCGGTTGTAGAATGCCGGCTTGACCGTGATCGACTCGCCGAACGGCGCGCTGAGCAGCGGGAAGATCGTCCCGACGAGGGTGGCCAGCATCATGGTGAGCAGCAGGATATTGCCCAGCAGGAACGCGCCCTCCCGGCTGATAAGGCCTTCAAGTCTGTGCTCGGGCCGCAGCGACTTGAGACGCGCCACGATCAGCGCCGTGCTGCCGACGGTGCACGCGCCGAGGAAGACGAGGAAGAAGCGGCCGATGAGCGACTTGGGGAACGCGTGAACGGACTGGATCACGCCGCTGCGCGTGAGATACGTGCCGAAGATGCAGAGGATGAACGTCAGCGCGATGAGGCTCGCGTTCCAGATCTTGAACATCCCCCGGTGCTGCTGGACCATGATCGAGTGAATCACCGCCGTCGCCGTCAGCCACGGCAACAGCGACGCGTTCTCGACCGGATCCCAGGCCCAGTAACCTCCCCAGCCCAGCTCGATGTAGGCCCACCAGGCGCCGAGCACGATCCCCGCCGTCAGGAAGATCCAGGAGACCAGCAGCCACGGCCGGACAAGCGCCAGCCAGTGGTTGTCGCTCCGCCCCGCCGCGAGGATGCCGAGCATGACCGCAAACGGCACGGTGAAACCCGCGTAACCGAGGAACAGCAGCGGGGGATGGATGATCATCCCCGGATCCTGGAGCATCGGGTTGAGCCCGTGCCCGTCGGCGGGCACGGGGCCGGCCACCGGCGCGAACGGGTTGGCCGTGAACAGAAGAAGAACGGCAAAGAACCCGACGACGAGGGCCATGACGCCGACGGCGACCGCCCCCTCGGTCCCGCCCACCCGGCGCAGACCAGTCACCGCGATGACGCACAGCACCGCCAGGAGCCAGGCCCAGAGGAGCAGGCTGCCGGACTGGCCGGCCCAGAACGCGGCGAGCTTGTACCCCCACGGCAGCGCCTGCTCCGTGTAGCTCGTGACGTACTCCAGTCTGAAGTCGCTTTTCAGCAGCGCCGTGAGCAGCGCGGCTGAAGCCACGCTCAGCAGCAGCGCGAGGAGTCCGACCCCCCACCGCGCCGCGCGCAGGTGCGCCGCCGACCGGAAGCGCACGCTCGCCGCCGCGGCAAGGATCGCGCCCGCGGCGACCAGCACGGTCGCGCTCAGGCTGAAGTTGCCGATCATCGAAGTCATTCAGCCGTTCCGAGGTCCGGATGGTCCGGAGGAGGTCCCTGCCCCGTCTCAGATTCGTACTTGCTGGCGCATTTGGTCATGAGCGTGTCGGCCTGGAAGACACCTGAGTCGTCCAGGCGACCCTCGACGACGACATCGTGTCCGGGCTTAAACAGGTCCGGGATCACGCCGTTGTATTCCACTCGAACCTGTCCCGAAGCGCCGAGGAGGTGGAATCCGGCTCGAAGCAGACCGCGTTCGGCCTCAAGATCCTCGGCCGAGACCGTCCCCTCAAGACGGACCCGCTGGTCGTGATACCGGCCATCGGTGAGGAACTCGTCCACGTTCAGCGAGTAGACCCACCCTTCGCGGACGCCGGCCATCGCGAGAAAGCCCGCGGCCACCAAGATGGCGAGGCCGCCCACGATCAACTTGATACGCATGTGATGCATGTCGGCGTCCTTGGCGTCATTCCGTCCATGCGAACTGATCGCAAGACCGGTGCCAAAAAGGTGGCGACAGCGGCTCTTTGCCGCGGAGCCCATTCTCACGGGCGCCAGGCCGGTTTTCGGGGCCGGATGAAGGGGCTGCCGTTCGCCCGGTCAGCCCGGCCTCCCGGCTCTGAGACGCGCTCGACCGCAGCCATCCCGGCCGCGGGAGGACCGAGTCCAACCGGAGCGCGGCCTCAGTACTCGTGGCAGCTCAGGCAGAGCGCGCTGCCCGTATTGGGCAGGACAAGCTGACCCCGCTCCGAGGCATACAGGCTGTGGCAGGTCAGACACCCGACGCGATCGTTGTATAACCGGATTCGACCATCCAGCATTCCGGGGGGCTTGAGCGGCGAACCGCTCCGGCTCGAGGCTCTGCGCGGGTATTCGACGCCGATCGGGTGCCCGGCCGGGAAACCGAGGCTGCGCCCGTCGCCGATGACGAAGCCCGGCGTGTCATGACCGACATCAGACGCCACGGACCCGTCATGACAACTCAGGCAGCGCTCGCTGTGTGAATCGAAGAGCGAGCCCGGCGCATCGGCAGAAGACGCAGCGCCATCCTCGCCGAAGTCGCCCGGCCACCGGAGATGAGCCTGCTCGAGCATGAGGGCGTGCCGGTCGACACGCCGCGGACTCATCGCATCGTGGCACTGCTCGCACAGACTTCCGCCGGAAGCAGGCATCCGCAGGAGGTCCGTCCCATCAAGACGGGCCTGGCGGTGCAGCTCGGTCGTGCTGTTGTCGTGACAGGTGACGCAGGTGATCCGGCCGGCGACGAGCGGCAGACCGTCAGGCACGGCCATCGAGGGGATCACGTCGACCGGATGCGAGAAGCCAGCCTCCACGTCGTGGCAGCTCTCGCAGCGGTCGGTCCACCTTCCCCCCTCGGACGAACCGGTCGAAGGATCCGGGATTGGCACGCCGACAACGGGCTCGGCGGCCAGAGCGGAGTCCGACCCCCTGACACCAGCCGAGATCAGTATGCCGGCGACTCCCCCGCACGCGAGAAGCCACCAATAGGGTCCGATGGTCCGTGGACGATTATCGGCCCCACCGCCCCCCCTGCCTCTTCGCTGTGCCATCCCCGCTCTCCCGCTCTTCCGTCGGAGGTATCGGCAGGGAGGGACGTGGGCTTGCGGCAATCCGGCCGACTCAGGCCGCGCGGGAAGGCCGCTCCAAGCATCGGGACGACCTGAGGATCCGGATTCCTGCCGTTGGGACTCCGGGCGTCCGGACCCCCCCTGTCTGGCCGTGAGCGGGGCTTTGGAGGGTCTGAGAACTGGTTCGACGTGGTACGGATCTTGCCCTACCCGAGACGGATGGCTGCAGCCGGAGGGGGCTTGGTGTGTGGGCGCCGCGGCAGCCCCGCGAGCGGCGAGACAGCGAAACGCGTTTCAAGGAGTCAGTCGGAATGAAGAGACCAACCCCAGCATTGCTCGGCCTGAGTGCGATCGCGACAGGCTGCCTCGCCGTGATGGCGTGGGGCGAAATCGTCGGCAGCTCCCATGACTTCAGCCCCTTCGGCTGGTCCCAGGGCGAGATCTGCCTGCCGTGCCACGTCCCCCACAACGCCATGCAACTCACGGGCGGGCAGTTCGATGTCGGTGAACGGGCGCCCCTCTGGAACCACGAGGTGACGACCGCCACCTACACGATCTACGACGGCACGACCGGCGTGCCGACCCACGACGCTCTGGACAGCCGGAGCATTCTCTGCATGTCCTGCCACGACGGCACCGTCGCCCTGGACAGCTTCGGCGGGAACATGGGCAATCAGGAGATCGGCGCGGGCGGCCTCATCGGCACCGACATCAGCGACGATCATCCCGTGGGCGCCACCGCCGTCTACCCCGACGTGCCTTGGTTCAACGACCCGTCCAACTGGGAGGACGATCCGCACGGCTTCCATCTCCAGGACATGGACGTCGACGGCACGATCGAGCGCGTCGTGGGCTGCACGACCTGCCACGAGCCGCACAACCGCGAGAACAACGAACACATGCTCTGGATCAACAACTCCGGCAGCGCCCTGTGCCTCACCTGCCACCTGAAGTGAGCGCGGCCGCCGGCAAATGACGTCCGTCTGAGTGGGCCGGCTCGCCCCCTGCCGGCCCTTTTTTTTTTCGTTCTTCTGCCGACGCCTCGACGAAATGAGGAGGAGATCCGGCGGCGGCCGAGCCGGAAGCCCTTCACGGTAGGATGAGGACGGATCCCGGAGGCCGACAGCGGACAGGGAGGTCACCATTGATGGCCGCGGCACGACGCAGAGCAACCGACCGTCTCGCACCGATCAAGACTTCGTGCGCGCTCGCCGTGCTCCTCCTCGCCCTGACTGTCCTGCTCACCGGCTGCGCCGCGCCGGAATCGACCGGTCGAAAACGACCGGAGACATTCTCATTCTGGCCGCCCTTCCCGGACGAGCCGCGCATGCAGTTCCTCGTCTCCTACCAGTACAGCGACGACGTGGAGCCGGCCAGGAGCGGCATCGACGATCTCATCTACGGCGAGGAACGCCGGGTGCTCCCCATCAACAAGCCGTACGGCGTCGAAATGCGCGACGGAAGGATCTACGTCTGCGATACGCGCAACGCGGGCGTCATCATCCTCGACCTGCGGAAGCAGGAGACGCGCCTGATGGGCACGTCCGGCATGGGCCGGATGTCGAGCCCCACCGACGTGGCGATCGCCCCGGACGGCATGATCTACGTCTCCGACGCGGCGCGCGGGGCCATCTTCGTCTTCAATGCCGAGGAGCGGCACGTCGCCTCCTTCGGCTGGCCCGACTTCAGGCCGACCGGGATCGCCGTGCATGGCGACGAGCTCTATGCCTGCGACTTCGTCACCCAGCAGGTGCAGGTGCTCGATCGGCGCGCCGGCGACCGGCGACGCACGATCGGCGAGAAGGGTGATCAGGATGGGCAGTTCGTTCGTCCCCTCGGGATCGATGTCGACTCGGACGGCAACGTGTACGTCACCGATGTGATCCGATGCAGAGTGCAGAAGTTCAGTCCTGCCGGTGAGCTGCTGGGCGCCTTCGGCGGCATCGGCGATGTGCTCGGCGCGTTCGTCCGGCCCAAGCACCTGGCGGTGGATGACGAGGGGGTTGTGTACGTCGTCGACGCGGGTTTCGCGAACATCCAGATGTTCAACCGGGACAATCGGCTGCTGATGTTCTTCGGCGCGGCCGGCACGCATCCCGGGGCGATGTATCTGCCCGCCGGCGTCTGCGCGCACGAGGGCGATCTCGACCTGTTCGAGGAGTACATTCATCCGGCGTTCGACGCCCGGCGTCTCGTGCTTGTCACGAACCAGTTCGGCCCCAACAAGGTGTCGGTCTACGCGTTCGGCCGGCTTCGCGAAGGGCACACGGTGCAGGACATCGCCACCTCGCGCGCGGCGATGGAGAGCGGGCTCGCCGAGGAGTACGACGCGGAGACCGGACCCGGTCAGCCTGCACCGGCGCCGCCCCCGCCCGATGAAGAAACCGATCAGGCGCCACCCCCGGAAGAGCGCTGAGGAGCAACCTTGTTCGACGAGGGATCCAGTCCGGCGGCGGGGAGACGAACGGACCGGCCGCGCCGACCCGGTCGACGCCGTCGGGCCCGGCGGTGCCGGACGCGGCTCGTCATCCTCGCCCTCGTCCTCGTCCCGACCGCACTCGCCGCGGGGTGCAGCATCGAGGAGCATTACGAGCTCCTCACGTTCTTCTTCGACGGCGTCCCCGATCCGAACGCCCCCGTCGCGAGCCCGGGCGCGCCGGGCGGCGTGCGCGTGCCCGGTGCGGTCTACTACACGCACCAGCCCTACGAGGAGGAAGCGTGCGCGGAATGCCATCAGGCGTCGCGGCGGTTGATGCTGACCCGCGTCGAGCCGACGGTGTGCCTGAAATGCCACCCGGACGTTCCGGCGCGGTACCCGAACATGCACGGGCCGGTCGTCGCCAACGCCTGTCTGTGGTGTCACGCGCCGCACGAATCCACCATCCAGCCGCTGCTGGACGCGCCCGCGCCGGAGCTGTGTCTGCAGTGTCACGGGCTGGAGATGATGACCCTGCCGCAGCCGCCGGAGCACGAGGACCTGGAGCGCGACTGCCTGGAATGTCATCGCGCCCACGGCGGGGAGGATCCGTACTTTCTTCTCAACGAGCCGGCCGGGGGGGAATCCGGCTCCGAACCGAGCGAGCCGGCGGATGCGGGTGCGTCATGAGCGATCCGGTCTCGCGCGTCCGGACGGGCGGGCGGCGCTGTGCGCCGCCGTCATGCTGTGCTGCCTCCGACCGGCGGCGGGCCAGGAGGAGGAGGGGCCGATCGTGATCACCGGCCGCGAGGAACTCCAGTGGCTTCAGCTTGGCGATATCCGCGCCTCGATCGAGACCTACTACCAGCGGCGCGTCGACGAGGTCGATTCGCCCGACGGTGAGACGGTGCGCGATACCGAGGATCGTATGCGGGAGGAACTCAACCTCGAAACCGAGGGATTCATCGGCCACCCGAACCTCATCGAGCTGGACCTCGCCGTCGGGCTTCGCTTCGAGCAGATCTGGCTGGACAGCGACACGCAGGATGCGGACGAAACGAACTACGAGAACTTCTGGGAGTATGATGTGAGCGGGCTGATCCTCAAGGAGAGCAAGTCGCCGCTCACGCTGTATTCGCGGCGCCGACAGACCACGATCGACCGGCAGTTCGGCGGATCGCTGGACAACACGCTCACCGAACACGGCGCCCGGCTGCGCATCCGCAACAAGACTCTGCCGAGTCTGTTTCAGTACTACCACCGCGAGCAGGACCAGACCAGTCTGCAGGGGCAGACCGATTTCGACCTCACACAGGACACGTTCCAGTGGCAGAGCCAGCTCCACCCGGGCCAGGGACACCTGGTGACGTGGGACTACACCTACGACAACGTGGATCAGGGCGGCTCGGCGCGGCCGGACAACGCCTTCGAGCGCCACGATGCGATCGCCGTCCATACGTGGCGGTTCGGGCCCGAGGCGCACCAGAGCGCCCTGAGGCAGACGCTCATCTTCTACAAGGAGACCGGTGACTTCCCGCTGGAGCGCATCCGGCTGGACGAATCGCTCGATCTGCGACACAGCCGTTCGTTCGAGACGAGATACGACTATACGTTCCAGCAGGAGAGCCGCACCGCGTCGCGTCAGACCTTCCACCGCGGCTCGGCGGGGTTCCGGCATCAGCTTTTCGAGAGTCTCGTCACGAACGGCGACGTCGGCCTGAGCCGCCTTGAACTGACCGAGGGCGACTTCCGCAGCGACCAGCAGTTCGCGTCGATCGCCCTCGACTACACGAAGACCGTGCCCTACGGCAGCCTGACCGCGACGGGATCGCTGCGCTACACGCGCCAGGAAGACAGCGATCAGGGCGAAGAGATCCAGATCACCGACGAGCCGCATCAGTTCAGCAGCGCGGGACGCATCCTCCTCACCCGGCGCAACATCATCCTCGCCTCCATCGTCATCAGCGACGTGACGGGCCTGCTCATCTACACCGAGGGCGTGGATTACACGGTCCGCGCCGTCGGCGAGGCGGTGGAGATCCGACGGATCCTCGGCGGGGCGATCGCGCCCGGACAGGCCGTGCTGATCGATTACCGCGTCGGTCCCGAACCCGGGAGCACGACCGACACGACCAGCGGGACCATCACCGCCCGGTACGATTTCGACGAGGGAATCCTGCGCGGACTCGGCCTCTATGTGCGGTACCGGAGGCAGGATCAGCAGCGCAGCAGTCGCGGGCGGGTCGAGCTCATCGAAGAGGACATCCGCGATCTGACCTACGGCGCCGAGTACAGCTTCTGGAGGATGTCGCTCCTCGCCGAGCGCCAGAACCACGAAAGCACGCTCGCCCCGTTCGAGAGCACGCGCTTCGAGGCCCGGTACGTCGATCGCTTCGCGCCCGGCAGCGCGCTGGCCCTGAGCGCTGATTACGATTCCCTGGATTTCACCGACGACAACGTGACTACCGAGATCCTCTCCCTTGACGGCCGATGGGATCAGCGGATCACCGACCGGCTGCGGAGCAGTCTCCGGCTGACATGGCGGCTGGAGGATGACAGCGCCGGCGCGGACGTGCAGGCCTTCGAACAGCAGCTCGATCTCACGTGGGAGTACCGGCAGACGACCGTCTATGCGAGAATGCGAAACGCGATCCTCGACAGCGATGTCAACGACTCGCTCTTCCAGACGTTCATCCTGGGCATCCGGAGGGAGTTCTGATGATGCGAGCCGGCGCAGATCAATGACAGGGATCGGTGATGAGCAGTAGTCGACCCGACATGGCGCTGGGGCGCGGACGACCGAGTAAGGCCGCGGTGGCAATGCTCGTCCTCGTCGCCTGTCTCTTCGCCGGATGCGGCCAGCCGAAGGGCGTCCTGTTCCGGCCGGAGGCGCACGGTCTCGTCTGGCCGCAGCCGCCGGCCCCGGCGCGAGTCGAGTATATCGGACAGCTCGCCACCAGCGACGACCTCAAGCCGGCCAGGTCATTCGGCGAAGAACTTGGCGAGGCTCTGTTCGGCCGGAAGGCCGGTCGCTCCATGCTCACGCCGTATGCCGTGTGCACCGATGGCGGTGACCGCGTGTTCGTCTGCGACAGTAACGCGCAGTGCGTGCACGTGTTCGATCTCGACCGCCGGGAGTATGAACAGTGGCGGCCGCCGGAGGCGACCGGCGGCTTCTCTCAGCCGGTCGGGATCGTCTACGACACGAGGGACCGGCTGCTCGTCGCCGACTCGGTGGCGGGGGTCCTCTTCGCCTTCGACGGGAACGGGCAGTACCTGGGCGAGCTCGCACGGGAGCCGCTGCTTCGCCCCTGCGGCCTGGCCGTCGACCCGCGCGCCGGCCGCATCTTCGTCGCCGATACCGGCGCGCACCAGGTCGTCGTGCTCGCCATCGACGGCGAGGAACGCACGCGGATCGGTCGGCGCGGCACCGCCCTCGGCGAGTTCAACTTCCCCACCAACGTCGCCGTCGACAGCGCCGGCCGTCTCTTCGTCAGCGACACCCTCAACTTCCGCATCCAGGTCTTCGATCACGACCTGAACGCGGTGCGCCAGATCGGTGAGAAGGGCGATATGCCCGGTTACTTCTCACATCCCAAGGGGCTGGCGCTCGACAGCGACGATCACCTCTACGTCGTCGATGCGCACTTTGAGTCGGTCCAGATCTTCGACCGCGAGGGGCGTCTGCTGCTCGCCTTCGGGGAGGAGGGGCACGGTCCCGGGCAGTTCTGGCTGCCGACCGGGATCGCCATCTCCGGGGACGATCGGGTCTGGATCGCCGATTCCTATAATCGCAGAGTGCAGGTCTTTCAGTATCTGGCGGAGATCGAGCCATGAAACTCGCGTTGCCTGTGTTCGGCGGTCTGCTTCTCGTCGGCGTCACCGCGGCGGCGTTCCAGCAGGGGCAGAGCGTGGTCGACACGCCGCACAACCTCTCCGCCTCCGGGCCGGGCGTGGTCCGCGCGGCCACCGAGGCGCAGGTGTGCATCTTCTGCCACACGCCGCACAACGCCTCCCCCATCCAGCCGCTCTGGAACCGGTCCATGCCGGTCAACGCATACATCGTGTATTCGAGCAATGCGCTCGATGCCGAGCCCGGCCAGCCGACCGGCGCCTCGAAGATGTGCCTGTCCTGCCACGATGGCACGATCGCGCTGGGCAGCGTGGTCTCCCAGGGGCAGACGATCCAGATGGCCGGCGGCATCACGACCCTGCCCCCGGGTGCATCCAACCTCGGCACCGATCTCTCCGACGACCACCCGATTTCATTCCGCTACGGCACGTCGCTGGTGGCGAGGGACCCGCATCTCGTCGACCCGGGCCAGTTGCCTGCCGCGCTGCGCCTCGACGCGAACGGCGAACTGCAGTGCACGACGTGCCACCAGCCGCACGACAACACGTTCGGCCACTTCCTCGTCATGCGCAACGGCAACTCGACGCTGTGTCGCGCCTGTCATCAGATCTCGACGACGACCGTGCCCGCCCATCGGGACTGCAACGTGTGCCATCGCGCCCATACCGCGCCCAGCGGCCCGTACCTGCTCACCGGCGATCGGATCAGCACCACCTGCCTCACGTGCCACGACGGATCGCACCCTCGCGCCCTCAACATCGCCTCCGACCTTTCGAAGTTCGATGTGCACGACACGAGCAGCCCCGTGGATCCGGCGGAACCGGTTCCACGGCACGTGACCTGCGCGGACTGCCACAATCCGCACACAATGGATCGCGGCGCCGGTCGGGCGCCGAACGTGCATCCCAACTTCGGCCAGGTGCGCGGCGTCAGCGCGGCCGGGTCTCCCATCCAGGTCGCCAACTACGAATACGAAGTCTGTTACAAGTGCCACGCCGACGAGAACGCGCTCACCGCACCGCACGTCTCGCGGCAGATCACGGAGATCAACACCCGGCTCGAGTTCGACCTCTCGGCCATCTCCTTCCATCCCGTCGCAGGTCCCGGACGCAACCGCGATGTCCCGAGCCTTAAGCCGCGCTGGACGACCGAGAGCCTCGTCTATTGCAGCGACTGCCACGGCTCCGACACCGGCCGCGGCGCCGGCGGTGCAGGGCCCGGCGGCGTGCACGGGTCCAACGAAGAACCCCTCCTCGTCGCCCGGTACGAGACATCGGATCACACCGCCGAAAGCGCCTCCGCGTACGCGCTGTGCTACCAGTGCCATTACCGCCACGTCATTCTCGATGCGGTCGGGCCGCTGCGCGACGTTCACCGGCGGCACATCAGAGATGAGAACACGCCCTGTTCGGCATGCCACGATCCACACGGCATCAGCTCCGCGCAGGGGAGCATGCTCAACAACAGCCACCTTATCAACTTCGACTCGTCGATCGTCTTCGCCGATCCGCGCACCGGCCGGCTCGAGTTCCGAGACCTCGGCACGTTCGCGGGCGAATGCTTCCTGCAATGCCACGGCGTCGCGCACTCGCCGGCCGCCTATGACGACCGCGGCGGTCCCTCACTGAATTCCCGCATCATCCGGCCCTAGAGCGGGCGTTCTTCCAGGACCCGGACGAGCCCTTCGCGGTAATGCCGCGCGGCCTTCGCCGCCTCCCCCTTCTTCTCGTAGATCCGGCCAAGGTAATAGTGGGTCTGCACCGGGTCCGGATTGAGCAGGAGAGCGTTCGTGAGGATCTTCTCCGCCTCATCAAGCCGATCGAGGTGGTAGAGGGCGACGCCCTTCAGGAGCTTCGCCCGGCGATGAGACGATTCCCGCTCGAGCACTTGTGTCACGATCCGGTCGGCTTCCTCGACGCGATCGGTCGCGAGGTAAAGCGAGGCAAGATCAAGCCTGGCCCCGGCGTCTTCCGGATCGATCTCCAGCGCCGCCTTCAGTTCGTTCTCCGCGTCGTGCATCAGGCCGTTGCGGCGCAGCAGCCTTGCCGCGGCGAGATGCCGGGCGACACGATCGGCGGGGCGGTCATGCCGGAAGCGATCCTGCTCGAGTTCCCGTTCGGCCCGGTCCTCGTCGATCAGCCCCAGTGCCTGCCGCGCGCGGACACTCAGCACATGCTCGTAATCGGACTTATAGGCGCTGATGACGTGATCCAGCTTCCAGTCGCGATCGATGATGACGGAGGTGGGAAGCACGATGAGCCCGAGGGCGCCGTACAGCTCCCGCTCGAAATCCAGCCCGAGCGGGGCGTGCACGTTCGTCGCGTCGCGCTGAGCCCGGAAGTAAGCGGCATGGGCGGTGTCGGCGGTCACGAACACGAGTTCCAGGTCATCGTGATGCAGGTCGCGGAACACGCCGTCGGCGGCCACGGCCGCCTGCTCGGAGCTGCGCTGCTGGGCGGCAAGAAAGACGAGGATGACCGTCTTCCCCTGCAGTTTCGCGCTGCTGATCGTCGAGCCGTCGAGGGCGGGCATGCTGAACTGGGGCGCCTCCTCGCCGACCTGGACGTTGCGCAGCTCGTCGGCCGGCGCCCGCGCGGCGACGATCGCGGCGGACAGGAGCATTGTGGCGCTGATCAGGCGTCGTCTCGTCATCTTCATGGTGCACCTCCTGATGCGGCGGCAGATCCGGCCTGCGCGCCGGCCGCTTCCTCGGCGGTCGTCCGCGCCGGCGCCGTGTAATCCACCGGCTCCTCTCGGTCGTACGTGTAGGCGACATGACAGCCGGGCGCGCAGTGCCCGCCGGTGTCGCGTTTCGTGAAGTTGATGGGGAGCATCCAACCCCCGGAACCGAACGGGACCGATTCGCGGATATGGTTCGCCTTGTTGCTCGCGTGCGTCTCGTGGCAGGCTCGGCACGTGCGTCCCTTCCGCTCGCGGTTCACGTGAAGGTAGTGCAGGTTGACATCGCCGTTACGAAAGTTCGTCAGCGTCGTCGTCCGCCCATCGCGAACCACCTGTGCATCGTGACAACTGAAGCAGAGGGCGTAGCTCTCCTCTTCGAACGGCGCGTAGAACTCGGGCGGGTATTCCTGCGTGAGGAGTCTGAAGTGATCGCCGCCGTGGATCTGATGGCAGGCGGCGCAGTTGTCCTGTGCGATCGGGCCGTGCAGGCTTGTGCCGGTCTCGATGACGCGCTTGATGTTGGCGAGCGTCCGGCCGTCTTCCATCTCGATCTCGCGATCATGGCACTCGAAGCACAACGTGAGCATGTCGGTCTGGAGGATGCGCGGGTAATCGCTGGCGTGCGCTTCGTGGCAGTTGAGGCACTTGCGATCCGTGGTGACCGCGGCGTGCTGGACGGTCGCGGTCTCGACCATGTGCTCGATCGTCTCGTGACAGCTCAGGCACAGGGCCTGCGGTTCCTCAAGGAGCATCATCTCGTGATTCGAGGCATGGGCGTCGTGACAGGTCTGGCAGTCGTCGGCCACCGGGCCGTGCACGACACGGAGCGTTTCAAGTTGCGCCTGGGTCGTGACGTGGCACCCGGTGCAGAGTTCCGGGCCTTGCGCGGCGAGGAGACCGGGGAAGGGCGAGGCATGGGGGGCGTGGCAGACGGCGCACGCCCCGGCGGCGACCGGGCCGTGCACCGCCCGGTTCGCGCCGACGACGTCCTCGTGACACTGCGCGCAAAGCTCGCCGGCCGATCTCGCCTTCAGGAGCATCCGGTCCGGCCCGCCGTGCGGATCATGACATGCGCTGCACTCCCCCGTGTTCATCGGCTCATGCACGACCGCCATGTTCTCGAGGGCGATGTCGTGGCAGAACGCGCACAGCTTGAGTCCTTCGCGCGCGGGAGCGTAGATGTGCTCCTCCTCGTTGACGAGCGCGTGACAGGCGTCGCAGGCGTCCACGCTGACCGGGCCGTGCAGCGTGTCGTGCTGCTTCACGTTCGGGTGGCAGCCGGGATCGGCGCAGCTGGCCTTATCGACTTCTCCGCGCGGCGCGGGGGCCGTCTTCACCCCGGCCGGCGGCTGCGCGCTCTGCGCCAGGGCGAGCGCGCCCGCGGCGAGGAGCAGCCCCATCACGATGCTGAGCGAAACTGGTAACGATCTCACGGTGCACCTCCTGACGGTGCGTTGCCTGGTGGGACGGATGGATCGAGTCGGTCGTACGTCTGCGGTTCGTGGCATCCGGGCGCGCAGGCGCCGCCGGTCCCGGTGGCCCGGAAGCCGATGGGCATCGCCCAGCCGGAGCCTTCGAACGGGACCGTCTCCGCCAGATGCCGCGGCAGATTGCTGCCGTGCAGCTCGTGGCAGGTGCGGCAGGTGCGGCCCCGGCGGTCACGGTTCACGTGGATGAAATGCAGGTTCACATCACCGTCACGAAAGCCGGTGAGCGTCGTCGTGCGCTCGGCCAGGACGAGCTCGCTCTCGTGGCAGTTGAAACACAATGCGTAATCTCCCAGGTCGAACGGCGCATAGAACTCGTCCGTGAACCGCGCGCGGAGCAGGCGGGTGTGGTCGGCGCCATGCGCGTTATGGCAGGGCGAGCATTCGCCGGACCGCACCGGGCCGTGCAGGAAGGCGCGCTCACCAATGATCGTCTGCATGCTCGGGATGCGGCGTCCGTCGGCGGCCCGGACCTCCACGTCGTGGCATTGCAGGCACAGTTCGTCCTCGCGGTCATGAAGCAGCAACGGGCGGCCGGCGACGTGCGCATCGTGACAATTGGCACAGCCGTCGGCCGTGGTCACCGCCGCGTGCTGCACGCCCGCGCCGGCGATCATCCGCCTCATCTCGGCGTGGCACGCGTCGCAGGTCCCCTCGATCGAATCCCACAGCGCATATTCGTGCGCCGACGCATGTGGATCGTGGCAGTCGACGCAGGGACCGAAGGCCGGGTCGTGCACATAGGGTGCCGTCTCGAGGGCGTGCGCCATCTCAGCGTGGCAGGTAAAGCAGTGCTCGTTCCCCTCCCCGCCGCGCAGGAGCTTCTGGTGGTCCGATTCATGGGGGCGATGGCACGCGGTGCATTCGCCGTCCGCGAACGGCCCGTGCGGGAACGGGTCATCATCGGGAAGATGACACTGCAGGCACACCCCGCGCACGGTCGGCTCCGTGAGCAGGAACTTGACCTCCGAGACGTGCGGCTTGTGACACGCGGCACATCCGATCTCCAGCGCCGCGTGCCGGTGCATGCGATGGCCACCGGTGGCATGGCAGAACGTGCAGGTCCTGTTTCCCTCGCGCCTGAGCGGATAGATATGGCCTCCCTGGTCGGGCTCGTGACAGACGCCGCAATCGCCCGCCGCCACCGCGCCGTGGATGTGCGGCGCGCGCTCGAAGAGCGCGTGGCAGGCGTCGGTGATGCAGGCGGCGCCCTCCGGCAGCGGTCCCGTCGGCCTGGGCGCCGGCTGCGTGAGCGCCGCGGCGCCGATGGCAGGGTTCGCCTCACCGCCGCGGGCGTTCGCCGATGCTCCCGCGTCCCCCCCGTCGGCGTCATCGGCGGAGGCGCCATTCCCGCATCCGCCCGCGATGAGGAACGCCACTGCGCAAAGCGCGGCCGCCGTCACCCGCACCGCGGACACCGGCGTTCTGTGCCGCACACCGTGCTGGGGCGTCGATCGGCTCATGGCGGCGCCTCGGCCTCTCCGCCGGCCTCGTCGATCCGCCCGCAGTTCTCGATGGCGACGTTCAGCAGCGCCGTCGCGTAGTTGATGTTGTGCACGCCCCGGCCGAGTGTGACGAAGCGGACGTTATGCTCGGCGTCGGCGAGGAGTCTCCGCAATCGGAGCCGTTCGACGGGATCCCCCTGAAAGGCATCGACTGCGTCGCGCGCCGCCGCACAGGCGTCCTCAGCCTGCAGCAGATGCTCATCGATCGCGGCTTTCCACGCATCGAGCAGGTCGCCGTACCGCTCGCCGTGGCAGTGGTTGCAGGCGCGCTGGGCGGCCACGTAGGTCTGACCGGCGATGCGCGCCGCCTCGCCGGAGCGCTGCTGCTCCTGATGGCAGGCGATGCAGTCGACCTGCGCGCGGAACATCGGGCCGGGCATGTCGGGCACGCCGCGGCCGCCGGTTCCGCGATACAGTTCATCCGGCCCGGCGTGCGTCAGGTCATGGCATTGCCCGCACGCGCCGCCGTGATCGAGCATCATGCCCTCGCCCAGCGCCTGCCGGGTCCGCGGCACGCCGGCGGTCAGGTGATGCTCGATCTGCACGTGGCAGCTTCCGCACTCGACCTTGTTGTCGGTGATGTGGACCCGATGCATGCGGCTCGACTCGGCGTACTGCGCGATCTGCTGCGGCTGGTTGTGGCAGTTCCAGCACATCTGCCGCGGCACCTCGCCGTCGCCGGCAATCGAGTCGGAGTGGCAGTTGACGCATTCGACGCCGCGGTCGACGAAGTCGGCATGGTCGAACAGGCCGGTGGCGAGGCGGATCTCACTCTTCGGCGCGCTGTGACAGGATGTACATCCGCCGAGCACCTCTTCATCGCGGCCGTGCTCGAGCCCCTTGAAATGGCAGACGAAACAGGTGTCGAGCGTGACGACGATGTGCTTGCCCTGCACCATCTGCGAGTGACATGACACGCAGCGCAGCTTCTTGCCCCGGCGCAGCTCGGTGAGGTGCGGCGTGTGGTCGAACCGGATCGTGACGGGATTCCCGCTCTGCGTCGGCACCTCCCATTGCACTTCGCCCTCCAGCAGGCGATGTTCATGACAGCCGGAGCGCAGACAGGATGCATCGCGCACCTCGGCGTGGGGCTTCGAGCCGTAGGTGTTCGTGATGTACTTGACGGCCTGACTGGACGCCTCGAACTTGCCGCGAACCGTGCTCTCCCATCCCGGCTCGAAGTGGCAGTCCCCGCAGGGGATCCCGCGGTGCGTCGACTCGTGCCACGCCTGGTAGTAGGGCTCCATGATGTGGCACGTGCGGCAGAACTCGGGCTGCATCGAGTACTCGGCGAACACGATGCCGCCGATGACGAACGTGAGCCCGAAGATGAGCGCCCAGCCCCAGAGGTTCGGGAGCACGGGGATCCGCCTGCCCGGGCGTCGGCGGAGGCCGAAGAGCCGCCATGCCCAAGTGGGCCTGGCCGATTTCGTATCCCGATCAGCAGGTTGGGGGCCGAGCTCCGCCATCGATCGCTCCTACAGCGCCTGAAGTCCCGCGAGGATGATCAGCGTCACGAGCGTGAGGCCGATGGCCATGGCCGTCGCGCCCACCCCGACGGCGAGGAAGCGCTGCCATCCCGGCGCGGGCGCTTCGCGCAGCGCGTCGAGCTCTCCGCTCTGTGCAAGGCGGGCGTACTCCTCGCCCCGCTCGTGTCTGAACTCCTCTTCCGGCAACTGTCCGGTGAAGATCACATCATCGACGGGAAACTTCTCGAGGCGGAGATGCGCGTTGAAGAAGTGAATCGTGAAGATGAAGCCCATTGCGAGCAGCGCCTCGTAGCCGTGGACGATCATCGCCACGTTGAAGATCCAGCCGGGCAGGAACCTGGAGAAGAAGATGGGGAACCAGAGGAGCAGCCCCGAGCCGCCGATGATGAGCGTGCCGCCGATCTCCGCCCAGTAGTCGAACTTCTCCCAGTACGTCCAGCGGTCGAAGGCGGGCTTCTTCCCGCCGCGCACGAACCAGCGGAACATCGCGGCGCAATCCGCGAAATCCTTCCGGCGCGGCATCATCGAGTTCGGCCCCAGGAGCCAGGTCCGGAGGATCGAGCCCTGATGGCGGCGCGCGGACCGGGCCAGGCCCCAGAAGTGCAGCATGAAATTCCCGATCAGCAGGACCGCGAACACGCGGTGCCAGACTCCGACCGCGGAGACTCCGCCCAGGACCCGCGCCAGATGCTTGGCCCACTCCTGGTCCGAAAACAGGAGCGGGATGCCCGTGAGCGTGAGGCCGAAGAACGTGACGATGATCAGCGCGTGGTTGACGCGGTTCATGGTCGTGAACCGCCGGATGCCGTGCGGGTTGGCCACGAAGCGCGGAGCGGGCCCGAACCGGGCGCGCTCGATCAGCGAACGCGTGAACCACAGCAGCGAATGCAGCCCGAAGAACCCGAAGGCGGCGCTCATCATGATGATGAAGTACCACCACACGCCGTGCAGCAGCGGGTAGCGCTCGCGATCGCGGTAGTCGGCGTGCGGATCGAACTGCGCGAAGCTGGCGTTGGCGCCCTCGTGGCAGGTCCGGCAGGTCTCGACGCGGTGTTCGCCGTGCAGCCGGGAGTTCTCGTCGGCGATGGGCAGGATATCGTGCGCCCCGTGACAGTCGCTGCATCGGGCGGCGCGGGTCGACCCCAGTTCGTTGACCTGGCCGTGGTAGCTGGCCCGGTAGGTATCGTAGAACGAGGCGCGCCGCCCGCCGCTCAGCTCCGGCCGATCGTGACACTCCCCGCACTCGGCGACGATGTCCAGTTGCGCGCTCTGGATCGAGGCGTGCGTGATCCGATGTGCGGCGTGGCAGTCGGTGCACACCGGCGCCAGCCCGCCTCCCTCTTCCAGCCGCTGACCGTGAACGCTGTCGCGGAAGACCTCGACGATGCCCAGATGGCACTTTCCGCACGTTCCGGGCACCTGCGCGCGATGCGTGCGAGCGGCGGGATTCCCGGACGGCAGGACCTCATGATGGCCGTGGCAGTCGGCGCAGGTGGCGGCGATCACCAGACCGGACCGCGTCAGCGCCTGGCCGTGTACGCTGTCGAGATAGGCCTGAATGTGCCCCGCCGTGTCTGCCGTCTCCGCCGTCTGAGCGGCATGCTGCTGATGACAGTCGGCGCAGATGCGAACGGCATTCAGCGGATGCGTCCGCGCCTCGCGGCTGCCCACGGCCCGCACGTCATGACCACCGTGACAGGTCGCGCAGGTGGGGGCATCGGGCATGCCGCGCGCCTTCGCCGCGGCGTGGGCGCTTCGCAGGTAGCCGCTCTGGGCCGGGTCGTGACACGCGCCGCTGCACGTCGGCTCCCCCAGGAACCGTCGATGAGGCAGATCGACCGCCTCCGCATGGCAGTCCGTGCAGCGCAGTGCAGCGTGCACGCTCGGACGCAACGCCTCGGCGTCAACGTGCAGCCCCGGGCGCAGGCGCGGGATCGGCGCGGCCGGCCGGAATCCCTCCGGCATCGGCGCCACCATCACCGCCCGGTCGTCCGGGCCCAGTTCGGCGATCTGCGGCTGCCCGTGGCACTGCAGGCAACGCCGGTTCTCCGCCGCGGCGGTCTCGTCGGCCCGGGCCGCCCCCGAGGCGGCGAGACCGACGAGGAATGCAGCGGCGAGGAGCGCCACGGCGCGAACCTGCAGATGCGGGATCGCGAAACCGAACTTCATGCTGTGCCTCAGGCACCGCGCACGGCAATGCAACAACAGACGATCGACTCCTTTCCGCCCGGTCATGGCACCGCCCCGACGAGACGGGCTCCCATGGCGTAGAAGATGAGAACAAGGAGCAGCGTTCCGGCGCCGAATGCGAGAAACCCGATCGGGTGCATGACGCGCTTCCACTGCGCCCACTCGTCGCGGACGCGAATCTCGTCCAGCCGGCCGGTGCGCACGAGCCGCTCGTACCAGCGCTTCCGCTCGTGGAGCATCTCGGTGCGCGAGACGCGGCCGGAGAAGATCACGGGATCCATCGGGAATTTCTCGAGCCGGAAGTGCACGTTGAAGAAGTGGAACGTGAAGATGAAGCCGGCGGCGAGGAGCGCCTCGTCGCTGTGGATGATCAGGGCGAGATTGATGACTTCGCCGGGCAGGAAGCGCGTGAAGAACTCGGGGAACCACATGACCAGCCCGCTGACGCCGATCATCGCCACGCCCCAGAAGACGGCGAAATAGTCGAACTTCTCCCAGTACGTCCACTTGTCGAACTGCGGCCGGGGACCGCGGCCAAAGAACCACTTCTGGTGCGCCCAGAAATCGCGGATGTCATGAAGATTGGGCAGCGGCATGTCGGGCCCGAACACCACGCCGAAGAAGGCCTTCACGCTGTAGCGCCCTGTCTTCGGATTCCTGAACCGATCGCGATGTCTCACCGCGGTGCGGACGAGACTGAACAGGTGCAAACCGAAGTAGACGAAGGTGATGATGGCGCCGACACGGTGCAGCACGCCCGCGACCTTCAGTCCACCCATGAGATCGACCATCCACTGCGCCCATCCCGTGTAGTAGAACTTCAGCGGCATGCCCGTCGCCACGAGGAGCAGGAAGCTGCCCACCACCAGGCCATGCAGGAACCGCTCGAAGGGACGGAAGCGCACGAAGACCTCGTCGTCCCGGGCCGCGCGGATCTTCGCCTCGCGGAACGTGGCCGGATCGCGGAAATAGA
Source organism: Planctomycetota bacterium (assembly GCA_034211115.1). Classification (GTDB taxonomy): domain Bacteria; phylum Planctomycetota; class Phycisphaerae; order Phycisphaerales; family SM1A02; genus JAXHTH01. The sequence goes on from JAXHTH010000032.1 coordinate 44,070, forward strand.
GCACCGCCGAACGGACGAGCCAGAGCAGCGTGTGCACGCCGAAGAAGGCGAAGGTCCCCACGACGATGGTCGTCATGAACACGAAGGTCCAGTACAGCGCCGGATGGTGCGTGCGATCGGTGTGGTCGGCGTGGGCGATGTAGTCGGCGAAGGAGCCGGTCGCCGAGGGATGACACTGGCGGCACGTCTCCAGCTTGTTCTGCTCGGACAGGGAGCTGTCCGGGTTGTCCACGGGGAGAATGTCATGCGCGCCGTGGCAGTCGTAACAGGCGGCCACGCCGGGCATGCCCAGCGCCATCGCCTTCCCGTGGAAGGTCTCCCGATACCGGTGCAGTCGGTCCTCGTGGCAGTAGCCGCAGCGGTCGTCGATCTGGAGCTTGAACGCCTCCTCGGTCGGATCGATGATCTCGTGGGCGGAATGGCAGGTGCCGCAGACCGGCCCGCGATCATCGCCCGCCTGCCAGAGCTGGCCGTGGATGCTGTTCCGATAGACGTCCTCGACGCCGGCGTGACACTTGCCGCAGGTGTCGGGTATGCGGTCCCTGTGGATCGACGACCTCGGGTCGTCGTCGGGGAGAATGGCGTGCACGCCGTGGCAGTCGTTGCAGGAGGGCACGACGAGAAGCCCGCGATCGATGAGCCCGCGCCCGTGCATGCTGTCGATGTACTGCTCGGCGGCGTGGGGATGACGAACCTGAGCCTCTTCCATCATGACGGGATTGGCGTGGCACTCGGCGCAGGTGAAGGGGAGCTTGAGCTTGTAGGTGCGCGACTGCGGGTTTTTCGAGGAGAGGATGTCGTGCTTGCCGTGGCAGTCGCTGCACCGTGCGGCGACCCGGCTTCCGCCGGCGATCGCCCGGCCATGCACGCTTCCGTCGTACTCGCCCTTCTGTTGAGCGTGACAATGATCACAGCGCGCCGGCGCCGGCTTCGCGGGGTGGGGAAGCTTCGCGCACTCCTCGTGACACGAGATGCAGGTCAGCTCGCCATGGACGGAGAACCGGTAGACCCGCTCGTAGTCGACAAACAACTCGGGTCTGGCGGGCGGCAATGCGCCGAGGTCGTCCTCCCTGGCGTCAGGGGAAACCGCGACCATCGATCGCCGGTCGACGGGGCCGAGTTCCCTGATGTGCTCCTGCCCGTGGCACTCCAGGCAGCGCCGGTTCTCCGCCTCGGTGGGGGGCGGCGCGGCCAACGCGCCCGCCGCGGCGAGAAGACAGCCCAGGAACGCCGCAGCGGCCGATCGTCGCGCGATCATCCGGAGGAGATTGTCCTGCGCGGTCATGACGGTCACCGCGCGCTCCTCTCGGCGCACAGCCTCCCGACCCGCGCCGCGCGGCGATGCACCGCACCGCGCTCCGTCGGGCGCAGCGCGCAACGGGCATGACCGAAGGGCGGGCGGGCTGTGTCGGGCGGGGGCCTCATGATCCGCTGATCGACTCCGTGCCTATAAGGAGCGCAAGGGAGTCAGATGCATGGGGCGCGCCAGAGCGATCTGCTCTAAGTCTCTGTTTTAGAGAGAGTTAGTTCTGGAAGTTCTCAGAATCAGGAAACCCGCTCCCCTCCCCTTCCCGACCGCGGGATGCCCTGCCGGAGACGGGAAGCCAGACCAGAAACCGCGTCCCCCGCCCCGGCGTGCTCTTCACCTCGCACCGCCCGTCGTGACGCTCGATCAGACTGTCGCTGATCGGCAGCCCCAGCCCGGTGCCCTTGCCGGCCGGCTTGGTCGTGAAGAACGGCTCGAAGATGTGCGGCAGGTCATCGGGTGCAATGCCCCGGCCGTTGTCGGCGACCTCGATGATGCACCATTCGCATTCCCGCCGCGTGACGATCGACAGGCGCGGATCCGCCGCCCCCTCCATCGCGTCCAGGGCGTTCAGCACCAGGTTCACGAGCACCTGCTGAACGGCGTGCGGCAGCATCGTGACCTCGCCCGCGGAGGGCGAAAGCTCGTGCTGTACCTTCACGTCCCTCAGGCGCCGATCGAAACGCACCATCGCCAGGGCGCTTTCGACGACGTCGTTGATCGGCAGCGTCTCCCAGCATGCCTCATCCGGGTGGGCGAAGTACGTCATCTGTCTGACGATCCGGTGGATACGGGCCACCTGCTCGCGAAGCGCCTCGACGGTCTCACCCCGGAGGCGGTCCGGCTGACGCTCGATGAGCTGGAGCACGCCGTCCATGTTCGCCAGCGGATTGGAGATCTCGTGCGCAACGCCCGCGGCCATCTGGCCCATCGCCGCCAGCTTCTCGTGCTGAACGAGCGCCTGCTGCTGGCGCTTCAACTCCTCATTCAGTGCCCGCAGCTCGGCCTCGGCGCGCTTGTGCTGGGTGATGTCGCGGATGATGGCGGTAAAGACCCTCTTATCCCCCAGCCGGACGGCGCTGACCGCGACTTCAAGGGGAATCGCGGAGCCGTCCTTGCGCCTCCCGGACAGTTCCCGCCACGATCCGTTCTCCCCTTTCGCCGCGGGCGTGATCCCGGCGAGCTGCTCGATGGGGGCGCCGATCAGCTCTTCGGGCGAGTATCCGAAGATGCGCTCGACGGCCGGATTGACCGATTCGATCCCGCCCGTTTCGTCGAACGTGACGATGCCGTTGGCGGCGGTGTCCACGATGGCCCGCGTGCGCCGGTGCTGTCGGCGCAGGGCCGTCTGCCGGGCGCGGAGCACGCCGGTGATGTGGTTCGCGACAAACACGGTGAGGAGCAGGGTGACGATCCACCCCAGCGCGAGCACGAACGCCTTCTGGTCGGCGGGCCACTGGTCGGTGACCCGGAGCCCGGCGAGCAGCATCAGGACGGCGATGGCCGCACCGGCATAGGAGCTCGGGGGCGGGAGGAGCAGGCTCGCAAACACCATGTGGAGCACGAAGAGCCCCAGCAGCGGGCTGCCGAGTCCGCCCGTCCAGAGCGCCAGCAGCGTCAGGCAGGCAAGATCGAGGAGGATCTGGCACCAGGCCAGCACGACGACGAAGCCTTCTCGCCGACCGGCTGCCGTCCGTCCGTGGACCAGCGCGAAGAGCAGGGCGTTGTAGGCGAGGATCGCCGCGCCGACCCACAGCGCCCGGCCGTGGAGCCCCGTCCAGTCCGTCCAGGCCGCGTTCACCAGCGTCCCCGCGATGATCGTCAGTCCCGCCGCCCAGCGCAGCGCGACGAACCACCGCAACTCGGCGCTCAGGGCGGATTCCCGCTCGACGGCCTGAAGGTCGCTCATCGGTGCTCAGCCTCCCCGCCCGGGATCGGAAGCAGACTCGGCATGACCGGCAGCGCCCTCGACCGAGCGCTCCAGGTCCAGCATCTTCACGCCTTCCAGATAATCGGTGAGAACAATGCGGCGGATCCGCTTCAGGGCGTCCACCGTGCGGCTCATCCGCTCCAGCGTCCGATGAATCTCCTCCAGAGGCTCGGCCATCGACTGGTTCGCATCGGAACTCCGCGCGAGTCGGCTGAGCTGGAGTTCGATGATCGCGACGGCGTTGTTCAGCTCGTGGTTGAGCGTCCGGGCCACATGCTGCAGCGTCTCGATCTTTCGCTGTTCGTTGAGCTGAAGCTGTTCGGCGAGATGGTTGAACGCCAGCGCCAGCTCGTCGAACTCGTCATGCTGCGCCACCTCGACACGGTGGTCGAATTCCTCGCGGGCCAGACGCCGGCTCGCCTCGACGAGACGGTCGACGGGTCGGAGAATGATCGTCGAGGCCCGCAGCAGCGCCAGGATGGAGAGATTGATCACGGCGAGGAAGACGATCGCCACGCCGATCACCACCCATCGGAACTTCGTGGTGGCGGCGAGTTGTTCCCGACCCACGTGCTCCTGAGCCATCTGGTGAATCGCCGCCACCTCCCGGCGCATGGCGGTGGAGGCGGCCATGGCCTGATCCGCGTGAATCGCCGACAGCTCCGGATCACGCGTCGTGGCGAGGCTGCCGACGTGCTCGACGAACGCGGGGACGAGCGTCAGGAGCCGCTCGTGATGCTCGGTCGCCTCGGTCTTCACCACGTAGAAGTCGCCGAGCTCCTCGACCTGTCGCATCAGTCTTTCCACCGCGTTGATCAGGTCATCCAGATGCGTCTTCTTCCGCAGTCGAATCTCGTTGAGCTCCGCCTCGATCCGGGTGATCGTGAGACCCAGATCTCCGGTCCGGGTGGTCCCCACCATCGCCGTGTTGCTCACGTGGTCGAGATCCTCCAGCACGTTCTGCAGCAGCAGCATCGCGACGATCGCGGCGACGAGAAGCAGCGCCACGAGGGCCCCCAGCGCGATGATGAGCTTGCGTCGAAGCATGTCTCTCCCTGGTGCGTCAGTCCGCGCCGCGCGCGGCGCTCTTACGCTCTGGCGCCGGCCCGGATACGCCCAGCGCCGACCACCGCTCGCCCAGTTCTTCGACCATGGCGTAAATCGCCTCGTACTCCCCGGCGCTGCAGGGCACGAACCGAACCGCACCAAACTCCGTCAGGGTCCGGCGACCGGCCGGATCCGCGTCCATCCCCAGCAGGATCGCGGCCAGCTTCGGTCCGAGTTCATCGGCCACCGCTTCGCGAAGCACCAGCGCATTGTTCGGAACCGGATCGCTGACGGCGAGGCGTCGGAATCGCCGCTCGGGATGCTCCGCCTCGTAGGCCTGGAGTCGCAGGTCCTTGGCGGCCCCGGCCTCGACGCGCCCGGCCATCACCTCGTCCATGACGCCATCATGCGTCCCGACCCAGACCATCTCCGGCGGCGCAGCCGAGGCGAGCAGGCCCTGCCGCGCCAGTTCGAAGATGGGGAAGAGATCGCCGGCCGTCGTCGCCTTCACCATCGCTATTGACCGCCCGCTCAGGTTCTCGACGCGCTCGATGGCCGAATCAGGCCGAACGAGAATCACGCCCCGATACGTCGTGACACCGCCCGGCAGTTCGGGCTTGAGCACCACCCGGGCGTCGTGCCGATCCATGGCCAGCACCGCCACCAGCGATCCCAGAAACGCGGCATCCACCCGCTTCGAGGCGAAATCCTCGAGCACGCCTTCGTACGTGTTGTTCGTCACCAGCTCGACCGGACGCTGCAGCCGCTCCGCGAGGTAATCGGCCAGCGCGCGGTACCGCGCCCGCTGCGCGAAGATGTCACGTTCCGGAATGAGCCCGATCCGCAGGGCCGGCGGTTGCAGGCCCGCATCCGGGACCGCCTCTCCCGGGGCGTCGGGGCCGGGAAGTCGGCTGAGCCAGACGGCTCCGCCGATCGCCAGCAACACCAGCACGCCGGTCAGGATGACCCAGGGGATTCTCATGGCGACCTCGCGGGCCTGCAGCGCTCGCTGCCGGATCCGTACCCCATCCTCCAACAAACCCCGCGCCAGCATACCTCCAGCCACGTGGATCCGGCCGCGGCGCGGCAGCATGACCCGGTCGGGTTCCCGATGCGAGGTGGCTTGCCGCCCCGGTTCAGCGGCCCCCGCCGGGATGCCCGCGTCCGGGTCGTCCCGAGGGGCGCGACGAGGGGCCCGAGTTCGCTCCGGACCGATGACCGCCGCGATGACCGCGGCCCGCCTGCGGCTCGGGATCCAGCGCGATGAGGAGCTGGGCCGTCCAGAGCTGGCTCCGGCCGTCTTCGCCCCGCTGGGAGGTCCAGATCATCCGGCGGCCGTCGTGACTGAGCGTGGGCAGGACGTCCGCCCCCGCCGCGAACGTCACGCGGCGCTTGCGCGTCCCGTATTTCAACGAACCGGTCGAACCCGGCAGATCGCCCGGGTCGGCATCGATCATGAACACCTCGAAGTTCCGGAAGCCGAGCTCCGTCGTGGCATAGACGAGATGCCGCCCGTGGCAGTGCCAGTAGGGACCGAAGTTGACGTGCGCGTTGTCCGTGAGCTGGTGCTCGCGCTCGATCCCGGTCACCGAGCCTTTCTCATCGAAGGCGAGATCGGCGACAAAAAGCTGCAGGAGGCTGTTGTCGCGCCGATCGGAGCGGTAGCAGATGCGCCGCCCGTCGGGTGAGAAGAACGGCCCGCCGTCATAGCCGGGCTCCTGAACGGCGCAGACGACCCGCCCCGTGTGGAGGTCCTTGATGTAGAGGTCGCCGTCGCCGGTCTCGAGCGAGCAGTAGACGATGTGCCGGCCGTCGGGGCTGAGCGCGCCTTCCGCCTGGTAGGCGTTCGTGTCGCCCGCGATCAGCTCCATCGACTGCGCGGACCCGGCGGGACGGCGCAGATCGCACCGGAAGATGCGCATCTCCGCCGGCTTGGCCCAGACGTACTTGCCCGTCTCGCGGTCATACCCGCCTCTGGGCATCTCGGCCGGGGGCGTGAGCGTGCTCGCGAAGTAGACGATGTGACGATGATGCGGATCGAACCAGCCGCACGTGTTGGCGGTTCCCGGCGGGCTGATGCGTCGGATATTCTCCAGGCCCGTGACGAGTCCGGCCGGATCGTGCACCACGTCGGCGAGGTACATCGCAAAGATCTCCGGCGGCTCTTCTCCGCTCGCCAGCGGCTCGATCGCCTGGAAGATGATTCGATCGCCCTGTGGGGAGAAGTACGGCTCGCCCGCCTTGTGGAACCGATCGGGGAACGTGAGCTGGACGTGATGCCGCAGCGTGCCGGTCTCCGCCTCGATCCACGCGGGCATCGGCGCCTCGCGCGGTGCGGACGGCTCGTTGTCCGGGTGTGGCATGCACGCCGCGCTCCCGGCGGCGAGGGACGCGACGGCCACCATCGTGATGGCGGGAAGCAACCTCGTGATACGCATGATCATCAGTCTCGGCTCCTTGGTCAGATAAAAGGCCGTCTCGTACGGCGGACATGCATCGGCGGGTGGCGGCTCAGTGCTCGTCAGACGCGGAGTCCGCGGATCGACCCTCGGCCTCGCCGACATTCTTGGGGATGCTCAGTTCATCGAGTTTGCGGTACAGGCTCGAGATGCCGATGCCGAGCTGCCGCGCGGTCTCCGCCTTGTCGTACTCGTGCCGGCGCAGGCTGTAGATGATGTGCTGGCGCTCGAACTGCCGCAGCGCCTCCTTGAGATCCTCGCCGACCTCGTCATCCACGCATTCGGCGGCAAAGGGCAGATCCTCGACGCCGATCTCGCGGCTCTCGGCGAAGATCACCGCGCGCTCGATCACGTTCTCGAGCTCGCGGACGTTCCCCCTCCACTCGTGGCTGAGCAGGGCGCGCATCGCGCCGTTGGTGATGCCCCGGACCTGCTTGTTCATCTCTCTCATGTATCGATCGAGAAAGTGATGAACGAGCAGCGGGATGTCGCCCCGACGCTCCCGCAGCGGGGGCAGGGTAAGCCGTACCACGTTCAACCGGAAGAACAGGTCCTCGCGGAACTCGCCCGCCCGCACCATCTCATCGAGATCCCGATTCGAGGCGGCGATCACCCGCAGCTCGACGGGACGCGGTCTCGTATCGCCCACCGGCACCACCGCCCGGTCCTCGAGGACGCGCAGCAGCGTGCTCTGCACGGCCATGGGGAGGGTGGAAATCTCGTCGAGGAACAGGGTTCCGCCGTTGGCCGACTCGAAGAAGCCGATCTTGTCGCGCACCGCGCCGGTGAACGCGCCGCGGCGATGCCCGAACAGCTCCGATTCAATGAGCGTATCCGGGATCGATCCGCAGTTGACGGGGACGAACGGCTTGCTGCGGGTGATGCCGTTGTAGTGGATCGCCCGCGCGAACAGCTCCTTGCCCGTCCCCGAATCGCCGACGAGCAGTACGTTGCTCATCACGCTCGAGAGCTTCCGCACCTGCTCGAAGAGCCGGAGCATGTTCGGCGACTCGCTGACCATGTTGTGGAAGCTGCTCTCCGCGGCAAGCTGCTCGGTCATGACGCGCCGGTCGCGCGACATCGCGCCGAACTCCAGTGCGCGCTCGATCTTCAGCAGCAGGTCATCAAACTGGACGGGCTTGAGCAGGTAATCCCACGCGCCGGCCCGCATCGCGTCGACCGCGCTGTTCACCGTCCCGTACGCGGTGACCATGATTACCGGCGTCTCCGGCGCCAGTTGCCGAAGATGCGACAGCAGAGCCATCCCGTCCATCTCGGGCATGCGCACATCGGAGAGCACGACGTCGACCGGCTGCTCGAGCACGATCTTGTACGCTTCGTCTCCGTGCGCGGCCTGGAGGACATCATAGCCCTCTGCCTCCAGGAGCCCGGCGAGGGACTCGCGTAGGACCTGCTCGTCTTCAACGATGAGAACCGAATGACTCATTCAGAAGCTGGGGTGGTCGGGCATCGATTACCGGATCAACCGATCCGTCAAAACGCCCCGGCCGTGGGTTCCATACGGTTCCGATCATAGGCGCGAACCGCGCGTCTGCGAGGCGCGGTGTCGAGGATGGAGATGACGCGATCGGCGCGCCGCACGCCTCGAACGGCGGTTCGCCTCCGACCCGCTCGTGAGGGCCGTACATCAGCGAGGCGATGAACCCCAGCGGAGGTCGGGCTCCCGGATTCGCCGATCCTCTTACGCGGGGTTCGGTCGCGGCCGGCGGCCCGCCACGGCCCGGATCCCGTTTCCCTCGTCGGGCCGCCCGCCGCGCTGCGGATCTCGCCGCGTCCGGGGGACCACAATGAGGACCTGCGAATCTCATCATCAGGAATGAGCGCGGGCCCACCGCTCCGGCCGGCGGGAACACCGCCGTGTCCCCGCCCCGGCCTGACCGGCGGGAATGGGCCGATAACCTCTTATTATAATTGGACTTAGCGCCATTTTCCCGGGGCGCCCCCGCTCCGCCCTGCTTTGGCCTCGACCTTGCACCAGCCCAGAGAGTGTCAAGACGCGGTCTGATCGCTCAGCGCGGGGCCGCGCCGTCCGACACGAGCAACGGCGCCCACTCAAGGCAGCGCACGCTGCGCGGATACGCTCGATTGAAGACCGAAAAGGAGCGGTAGGACATGAGAGGACTTCTGACATTTATCCTGGCCATCGCCTTGTCATCCACATTCGCCCTCGCAGGCGAATGTCCGGGCGACGTCAACGGCGATGATGTCACCGACGTGAACGACCTTCTGCAGCTTCTGGGCGAGTGGGGCTGCGAAGACTGCGATTCCGACATCAACGACGACGGCTTCGTCGACACCGAAGATCTGCTCCTGCTTCTCGGCAACTGGGGCTGCGAGGCCACGCAGGGCGACAAGGTCGCATTGTCCGGCACCGTCATCAATCTCTGGACCGGCGACCCGATCGCCGGCGCCAGCGTGTGGGTCGGATCCGACGAGCTCGAGACGAATGAAGACGGGTTCTACACCGGCAACTTCATGCCCGGCCAGTACACCGTCACGTTCGAGGCCGAGTACTTCATCTCCCACGAGGAGGAGATCATTCTCTTTCCCGAGATGCCGATGGAGCTCGATGCGGCCCTCGAACCCGTGGCCGCCGTGATGGTCGAGGTCGAGGTCTCGGGCGACGCCGAGCCGGACGGCATGGTCGAGGCGACCGCGATCGTCACCGTCCTCGACGGCTCGTCGATTCAGGGCTATTCCTGGATGCAGACCGGAGGGGTCGAGGCCCTGATCGAGGGCGCGGATACCGACACCGCCCTGCTCACGCTGGGCGAGGTCGGGGAATACAAGGCCGAACTCGTGCACGCCCTCATCGAACCTCCCATCGGAGAGGAAGCGCACGGCGGCCTGCAGAATCGATTCCATGTCGTCGGCATCTACCCGTTCGCGCTGGAGGAGGCCGGGCTGATCGCGCTCGAGGTTGAAGTCACCACGACTTCCGGCATGTACTACGGCGATGGCGAGGTCCACACGCACGTCCCCTGGAAGTCCACCCTCGGCATTCACAACGTCCCCTACGGCATTCCCGTGCTCCTGCACGGCAAGGACCAGGCCGACTACGACTGGGTGCTGAACGCTCCGCCCTACTCGGACGCAACCCTGCTGGACCCGGACACGCAGAATCCCGAGTTTACCCCGGACTGGCCGGGCACGTACGAGGTCACGGTCACCGACACCGACGCCGGCGAACAGGTCGAGCTGACCATCTATGCCGGCACGTGGGAAGGCGTCATCGTCGGCCAGGATGACGACGGGAATCCCGTCGCGGACCCGACCTGCCTCAACTGCCACGAGAACCTCAACGTCGGCAACACGTTCGAGCCCTGGGCGCAGACCGGGCACGCGGAGATCTTCTCCGACAACCTGGACAACAGCACCCACTACGGCACGTACTGCTTCCCCTGCCACACGGTCGGATACGACACCGGGTTCGACAACGGCGGGATCGACGATGCCCCGGACTACCAGGCCTTCCTCGACTCCGGCCTCATCAACAACCCCGGCGACAACTGGACGACGATGCTGGAGCAGTTCCCCGAGGCCGCGCGGCTTGCGAACATCCAGTGCGAGAACTGCCACGGCCCGCAGGATGAGTACGCCGGCGACTACACGCCCGCCCACACGCAGGGCGCGCCGCGGATGAGCCTGTCCTCGGACCTCTGCGCCAGTTGCCACGGCGAGCCGCCGCGTCACGCCCGCTTCCAGCAGTGGCAGCTCAGCGGCCACGCCAACTACGAGCTGGCCATCGACGAGAGCCAGAGCGGCAACTGCTCCCGCTGCCACACCGCCAACGGCTTCCTCGCGTGGATGCCGGCTCTGCTCGGCGAGGAAGGCGACCCCGGCGACAACGTCGAGGTGACCTGGACGGAGGACGAAGCCCACCCGCAGACCTGCACGACCTGCCACGACCCGCACAACATCGGCACCTCGTCCGGCCACGAGACCGACGCGATCATGCGCCTCACCGGCCATACCCCGCCGCTGATGGCCGGATACACGGCCTACGGCGTGGGCAAGGGCGCCATCTGCATGACCTGCCACAACTCCCGCCGAGGCCTGCGCAACGACGGCACTTTCGACGAGTTCTACGGAACGTCGGAAGCGGCGCGGGCGCCCCACGGACCGACCCAGACCGACATTATCATGGGCGAGAACGCCTACCTCGTCGATGTCGGGTACCGCGGCAACCACTCTTTCCTGACCGACACCTGCGTCAAGTGCCACCTGGAACGCACGCCCCCGCCCGAGGAGCTTTCCTACAACCTCGGCGGGACCAACCACACCTTCGCCGCGAGCACGGAGATCTGCGCTGACTGCCACGGCGAAGGGTACGACGCCGAGTCCATCCAGGAAGGCGTCCACGAGACCCTGGACATCCTCCAGGGCGTGATCGAGACGGCTCTGCTCGAGTACATCGGCGAGCAGACCGGCATGGGCCGCATCATCGACCTCGACGGCGAGGTGCAGATCACCGATGCCGCGGATGTGGTCGATATCGAGTTCGGCGACTTCCGCGGGCGCCACGCGATGACCGTGACGTTCGCCGACGAGTCGGTGTCCGGCCCGTACCGGATGAGCGACATCACTATTCTTGATGCCAACCAGAACGAGCTCGGCGCCTTCTACGATTTCGCCGACCCGAATCTCATCAAGGCGGGCTGGAACTGGCTGCTCGTGCACAATGACGGGAGCCTGGGCGTTCACAACCCCACCTACTCGTATCTGGTGATGAGCAACGCGATCGCGGCGCTGGATCCCGGAGCCGCCCCGCTCCACTGGCCCGCCTGGCTCGAGGGCTGGGAGATTCTCCGGGAGCGCCGGCCCGGCACGCCTGCGCGGCGCTGATCCGCCACGCGCAACCCGGAATGATGGAACCAGGAGCCGCCGAAGAACCTTCGGCGGCTTTTTCCATCGCGCTCGATCCCCCGCGGGCCTCCGACGGGGACGTCACCTGCCCTGCACGCCTGCGGCAACGACTCGCGGCCGGCGACCCTCACGATCGGGCTCGAGGCACATCCGGATCAGCGAACGGTGACACTGCTCGCCACGCCGGAGGGGCTCCGATCGTGGACGCGGCCCGGCGTCTCCGCCTTCCTCGAGATCGTGACCGGGTCGACCGGGGCTCGCGATTCCACGTTCCGCCGTCGTGAAGGACGGCATCACCCACGTGCTCTTCCGTCGCGATCCGAACAAGCCGATCCGCATCGAGGCGGACATGAGTGTCTCGAACGCAGGCAAAACCCACACTGCCACAGAGGTCACGTCGGGCGCGGAGGCAGGCGGATTCGCGTCAGGTCCCCCATCGTCGCTCAAGTTGCCTACCGCCCGCTCTCGAGGGCGCATTTCAGGGCGCGTATTCGGGTTCTCGGCCTTGGCACTGGTCGCCATTCAGGTTGTGAACGAATGGGGCGAACCGCGTATTCGAGCGGTCGCTGCGGCCCGTCAAAAATAAGGACAGGCGGATCGGGTAATGTGGCGTACAGTGCTTGTCAGACCGTGGTACGCAGAACGCTGCAATAGAACGCCGGTTCTGCGCGTTTTCACGGATGAGTCGGTCACCGATATGCTGCCGTCAACGACTATGCTGCTTCGATTCACCCTC
>JAXHTH010000033.1:0-9816 GCA_034211115.1 Planctomycetota bacterium
TGTGACCGATCGCGCCGCCCTGCCCGCCGAGGCCCGGGCGTATCTCCAGCGCATCGAGCAACTCGTCGGCGTGCCCGTCGAGCTCGTCAGCGTGGGGCCGGAGCGGTCTCAGACGCTGAAAGGCGCCTGAGCGGGCCGGCGCTTTGTTCAATGTGCGAGATTCGGCGAACCGACGCGGGCTGCGGCGAATACGATCCCTGCGCAGGCGCCGCAATCGCATCCCCATCGCCTTACGTTTCATCAATCATGACGCGAGCCTCTCAAACCGAGACATCCGTGGACGAGCGACCCGAGCTCGAAGTTCCCCCGCACCAGCGGCCGCGGCACATCGCCGTCATCATGGATGGCAACGGGCGGTGGGCGAAGCAGCGCGACGAACCCCGCATCGCCGGCCACCGCGCCGGGGCGCGCACCGTCCGCGATGTGGTCACCGAATGCGGACGGCTCGAGATCGAGGCCCTCACCCTCTTCTCCTTCTCCAGCGAGAACTGGAAACGGCCGGCCGATGAGGTCGAGGCGCTGATGGCGCTGTACCGGCAGTCGCTCATCGACGAGCGCGATGAACTCGTGAAGAACAAGGTGCGGTTCATGCAGATCGGCCGGCGCGATGGGCTGCCCGCCGATGTCCTCGAAGAGGTGGACAGGACGATCGAAGCGACGCGCGAGGGCGAAGGCCTGAAGCTCATCCTCGCCGTCAACTACGGCTCGCGCGCCGAGATCACCGACGCCGCGCGGGCCATCGCGACGAAGGCGCAGCGCGGTGACCTCGACGCGGCGTCCATCGACGAGCAGATGATCGCCGACCACCTGTATACGGCCGGCCTGCCCGATCCGGACCTGCTCATCCGCACCGCGGGCGAGCAGCGGATCTCCAATTACCTGCTCTGGCAGATCAGCTACGCGGAGCTGTATGTTTCGCCGGTGTACTGGCCGGATTTCACGATCGCGGACCTGCACGAGGCGATCCGCGACTACGCCCGCCGCGACCGCCGCTTCGGCGCCGTCGACACCGCGCGGTGAGAGTCGCTCGCGAAAAGGTGGCACGGGCATAGAGAGGTGGCCCGGGCGTCCCGCCCGGGCGGCTGCAATATGACAGGGCGAGACATGCAAAGGTGCCCGCGGAACAAAGCAGACTAGAATTCGTTGTGATCCGGGAGGAAGTCGAATGCTCAAGCTGTATCGACACGAGGGCGGACGCGTCACGGCGTACCACGAAGCGTGGGTGGATGGCGAGACGGTCGTTGAGCACTGGGGCATCCTCGGTGAACAGGGATCCGTGCGTAAGCACCGCCTCCGCACGGATTTGACTCAAGAGGAGAACATCCAGCGCGTCCTTTCACAGGCCACGTCACAAGGCTTCCAGCCCATCGACATCGACGACCACAAGATCCTCCTCATCGAATATCCCGTCGAGGGGATGGGCACGGTGACCGACCTCGAGAGGCGGCACGCGATGGAAGAGCGCATGAGAGAACTGATGGGATGGACCGGTCTGGGTACGTGCGACGGCGGCTCCATCGGTTCCGGGACCATGGAGGTGTGCTGTTTCGTCGTGGACTTCGAGACGGCCAAGCGCTGTCAACCGCAGCCGTCTCACGCCGCGGTCATCGGGGCGTAGACGCCGTCCGTGTCGCGGAGCATGACGCGGTTCTTGCCTGCGCCCTTCGCGGCGTACAGCGCCTCGTCGGCGTGCAGAATGAGCTGCTCGGCGTTGATGGGACGGCTGAGATCGACGTGGGCCAGGCCGATGGACATCCCCAGCCGGCGCTCGCACTCATCGCGCCCGCGGATGGCGCGTTCGAACTCGCGAAGGATGCGGCCGGCGACGAGGACCGCCTCGTAGGGCTCGGTGTGGGGCATGAGGACGCAGAACTCATCCCCGCCGTAGCGCGCGGCCACATCGACCTCGCGGGAATTCGCCTCGATCACCCTGCTGGCGAGCTGCAGCATGTCGTCGCCGCGCTGATGGCCCAGGGTGTCGTTGAGCGCCTTGAAGCCGTCGAGATCGATCATCAGGCAGGCCAGCGGGAGGTTGTTGCGCGTCGCTTCCGCCCAGGACCCTTCGAGCATGAGGTTGAGCCAGCGGCGATTGGCCAGGCTGGTGAGCTCATCGGTGCGGGCCATCGCCTCGAGCTGGCGGATCATCGCCTCGAGCTGCTGGTTCTTCACCTCCAGTTCGGCCAGTGAGCGGCTCAGGTCGCGCTGGAGGCGTTCGTTCTCCTGCTTGATGCGCTGATGGGCGATGCACTTCTCCACGGCCAGGGGCAGCGTCCGCATGTCGTGGGCGGTGGTGAGGAGGAAGTCCATCGCCCCGGCGCGGATGGCCTCGACGGCCAGCGCGGCGTCGCCCGGCGACCCGGCGAGCACGACGGGCAGAGTGGGGCGCGTACCGCGCAGATAGGCCAGGGCGTCCAGGCCCGAGCCGTCCGGGAGGTTCACCGAACAGATCACCATGTCCGCGCAGGACAGGTCAAAGGTGTGGAGCTGCTGAAGCGACTCGACCACGAAGCACACCGCCTCGCCGGGCACGCGCCGGCCGGACTGGATCGATTCCGCCGGGCAGCAGGTGCGTTGCAGGGCGTCGGCCATCATGCGAGCGGTGGCCGGGTCTGACTCCACGATGAGGAGTTTCGGCAGAGATCCGCCGGCGCTGTCGGGTGGGGTCGTCATGCCTCCCCTTTCCAACACCGGGCCACGCGGCGCCCGGTGCGGGCCTCGCTTGCGTTTGTGCCGGGGACGCATTGCAGTCGGGGCACGCCGCTCCGGCACCTCCGACCGTCCAATACACCAACGCGGAGGGCAAGCGACGGACGCGGCTTTCCGCCGGATCATGCCGGGGAACACGCGCAGGTTGCCTGTTCTGACGTGCGGTTATCGGAGCTAGGGGCTCGGCAGATAGATGGTGGTGCCCGCCTCGCCTTCTCGGCGTCCGAGAACGCAGTCGCAGATGACGTGCGCCACGTCGAGCGGATCGAGCGCGCGGTCGCGCGGAATCTGCCGTTCGGAGAAGCTGGCGCGAAGCATGTCGGTCTCGACCGCGCCGGGGGCGACGGCGAAGGCGCGGACGCCGAAGTCGGCGCCCTCTTTCGCCGTCGATCGGGTGAGGCTCTCCAGGGCCGCCTTCGCCGCGGCATAGACGAAGAACCCCGGGAAGGGATCGGCCGTCCCCATCGTCGAGACGTTGACGATGCACCCGCCCCGCTGCTTGCGGAAGACCGGCCAGAGGCGCGCGGTGAGGTACGCGGCGGCGAAGGTGTTGACGGCAAACGTCCGATACACGAGATCCTCGTCCGTGCGATCGATGGGTACGACCGAGGCGATGCCGGCGGCGTGGACGAGGGCATCGACCCGCCCCCACTGATCAATGGTCATGTCGATCACGGACATCGCCTGCTGCGCGCTGGCCACGTCGGCGGAGAGGATGAGCATCTCCGGCGCCGCGGCGGAGGCCTGGGCGATCCCCGCCATCGTCTCCTGAAGCTTGTGCTCGCGCCGGCCCACAAGCGCAAGGCGGTGGCCGGCGTTTGCGAGCAGGCCGCAGACGGCCCGCCCGATGCCTGATCCCGCCCCGGTGACGATCGCGACCGGTGTCTGCGCCATCATCGTGCTCCTTCCCGAGCAGCGTACCCGAATCGGGCGAACTCGTCGTGATCGGGGCGCCGGTTGCCCGCGTCGCGGGGGGCCGATACAACTCACTCGGTCAGCGTCTCAGTCATCATCCCGCCTCGAATCCTCGAACACGAAGGACCGCCTCATGCTCGCATCATCGTATCCGTATTATCTCGCGGGCCGGCCGGTGGCGGCCAATCAGGACGGACTCGTCACCAACAAGTACAGCGGCGAAATCGCCACCCGGGTGGCGAAGGCGGATCGCGCGGTGGTCGAGCAGGCCGTCGCCGCCGCGGACGAGGCGGCCGGGGCGATGCGCCGCCTGCCCGCCTATCGGCGCCAGGAGGTGCTCGCCCATCTTGGCCGGCGGGTGCAGGAGCGTCACGAGGAGCTGGCCGAAGCCCTCTGCATCGAGGCGGGCAAGCCGATCCGCGACGCCCGAGGCGAAATCACCCGAGCCGTGGACACCTTCCGCATCGCCGCCGAGGAAGCCACGCGGATGTACGGAGAGTACCTGCCGCTGGAGATCTCGCCGCGCGCGGCCGGGTGCGAGGCGATCGTCAGGCCCTTTCCGATCGGGCCGTGCAGTTTCATCTGCCCGTTCAACTTCCCGATCAACCTCGCGGCGCACAAGATCGCCCCGGCCCTGGCGGTGGGATGCCCGTTCGTGCTCAAGCCCGCATCGTGGACGCCGGTGGGCGCGCTGCTGCTGGGCGAGATCCTCGCCGAGTGCGACCTGCCGGAGGGCGCGTTCAGCATCCTGCCCTGCTCGGCCCGCGACGCGACGCCGATGACGCACGATGACCGGATCAAGCTGCTGTCCTTCACCGGCTCGGCGGAGGTGGGCTGGAAGCTCAAGGCCGAGGCCGGGAAGAAGAAGGTGTCGCTGGAACTGGGCGGGAACGCCGCCTGCATCGTCGATGAGGGCGCCGATGTGCAGCGCTGCGCCGAGCGCATCATTTTCGGCGCGTATTACCAGTCGGGCCAGAGCTGCATCAGCGTGCAGCGCATCCTCGCGCACGAATCGCTGTGCGACGAACTCGCCGCGCGCATCGCGGAGCTCGCGGGCGACCTGAAGAAAGGCGATCCGCTCGATGAAGCCACCTTCCTCGGGCCGATGATCTCCGAGGATGATGCCAAACGCGTCGAATCGTGGGTGAACGAGGCCGTCGAGGCCGGGGCGCGCGTCCTGTGCGGCGGGAAGCGCGACGGCGTGTTCTACGAGGTCACCCTCTTGGCCGATGTCGATCATTCCGCGAAGGTGAGCTGTGAGGAGGTGTTCGGCCCGGTGGCGACGATCGAGCCGTTCTCATCGTTCGAGGACGCCTGCCGGCTCGTGAACGACAGCGATTTCGGCCTCCAGGCGGGCGTGTTCACGACAAACATTCATCGCGCGTTCCACGCCTTCGACGAGCTGGAGGTCGGCGGGGTGGTGATCAACGACATCCCCTCGCTGCGCGTCGACTCGATGCCCTACGGCGGCGTCAAGGACTCGGGGCTGGGACGCGAGGGCATACGCTGGGCGATGGAGGAGATGTCCGAACCGAAGCTGATGCTGTTGAAGGATGTGGGTCGGTAGAAGCGGCGCGCGAGGGTCGCATCCGGGGCGCGGGATGGTCGGGGGTGACCCGGGTCTTTCTCGCCCGCGCGGCGCGGGCTCGTCAGACCCGGCTTCCAAGGGCGCGTCGAGAAAAAGGGGATGCGTACGTCTACTCGCGCGGCGCGGGCTCGTCGGACCCGGCTTCCGGGGGCGCGGCGCGACGCCGACGCGTCGGGCCGTCAGCTCAGGATGCGGACGATGTCGTTGTAGAAGGTGACGACGAGCAGGCCGCCGATGAGGCAGATGCCGACGATGGTCGCCGCGTTCTGGAACTGAAGCGACGGCGGCCGGCCGCGAAGCTTCTCATAGACCAGGAACAGGAACAGCCCGCCGTCCACGATGGGCAGGGGCAGGAAGTTGATCACCGCGAGGTTCACGCTGATCATCCCCAGGAAGAAGATGAAGTACATGAACCCGTTGGGCAGGATCTTCGTGCCCAGCTCGACGATGCCCACGGGCCCGCGGAGCTGCTCGACGCCCACGCTGCCGCGAAAGAGACGATCGATGGTCAGGTACGTCATCACGATGAGCTTGTGCGTTTCGCGGAAGCCCATCACGGCCGCGGTGAGCGGATCTCCCCCCGCGGAGAGTATGGTGTACACGGGCTGGAACGCATAGGCCGGCAGGCGGCTGTGCCAGGCCAGCCCGTGCAGATCCGCGACATCGTCGGCGGAGAGCGCCAGCGTGAGCGTTTCCCGCTCGGCGCCAAGCGTCGGATGAACGACCGTCAGTTCGACCTCGGCGCCTCCTCCCTCCGAGACGGCTTCGACCGTGTGCCGGCGCAGCGCCGCGCGGAACGACGGCCAGTCCTCCACCGGAGTGTCGTTCACCGCCGCGATCCGCGTGCGCGGCATGAGATTGAGCGGCGCGATCGGCGTGGGCACGACCTCCATGCCTTCGCCCTCCTCGCGCGGCACGGCGATGCGCGGCAGCGGCCGGGCGATGATCGGCGTGTCCCAGGCATAGGCGAGAATGACGCCAAGCATGCCGCGACGATTCACGATCGCCTCGACGGACGTCACTTCGCCGCCCCGGAGGACGGTGATGGCAAGTGTCTCGCCGGCGTGCCTGCGCACCTCGCGGGCCAGCTCCCCGAAGCGGATGCCATCCCGCGAACCGAGTCGGAGGACGACGTCGCCGGGCCGGAGGATGCCGACGTTGGGACTGTCCTCGCCGAGGCTCTTGATCTTCGCGGGGGGCATGAGGCCGGAGAGACCGGACTCGAAGAGCCGTCCCCCCTCCGGCAGCGGCTGGGGATAGGGCAGATCCTGGTAGTCCGGCGCCACCGGCACCCGGGCCTCGATCGCCGGTCCCGTGGGGCGGCCTTCCGCATCGACGGCCTGCCAGGTGGCGGGGACCGGCTGCCCGTCCCGCTCCGCGGCCAGTTCATTGAGCTGCTGGAAGGTCGAGATCGGCCGGCCGGCGGCGCTGACGACGGTCATCCCGAGCTCGACGCCCGCCTGCGAGAGACCGGTCTCCTGCAGGGCCTCGGCCACCTGCAGTTCCGGGGCGTCCTCCTCGATGAGGGTCGCCGATGATCCGCTCACGGCGCCGATGCTCAGCAGTCCCGTGTTACGATCCTGCCGGGGCGTCATCGTGAAACGCAACGGTTCGGGCACGCCGCTGCGGTCTACGGTGAGCGTGATCGACTCGCCGGGCTTGCTCATGGCGGCGGCGATGTGCAGGTCGGCGAAGGTTCGCGCCTCCTTGCCGTCGATGTGCGTGACGACGTCGCCGCTCTGAAGACCGACGGCCCTGATCCCGAGCTGGTCGGCGTTGTCGGCGCGGGTCGTGCCCGCGGGCATGGTGTCCACCACCTCGCCCACCACCGGCGCCTCGAACCGAACGCCGACCATGAACGCCCAGACGAAGAGGACGATGGCGAGGAGAACGTTCATGATCACGCCCGCGGAGACGACGATCATCCGCTTTCCGATGGGGCAGGTGTTGTAACTTCGGGAGTCTTCGGATACGGCCCCGGGCTTGAGATCCTCCTGCCCCAGCATCTTGACGAACCCGCCGATGGGGACCCACCGCAGGGAGTACTCCGTCTCGCCGATGTCCAGCCGATCGGTGATGCGGTAGTACTCCGCTTCGGAAAGCGCCCTGAACGCCTGCTCGACGGTCTGGCCGGGCGGGCGGAGGAAGGCGTCGGAGCCGATGCACTCTCTCACCGCGGCGTCGCAGGCTCGTTTCGTCGAGCCCGGCCGGAAGCCGATCCCCTTGCGCCAACTGCAGATGACGGGGCCCATTCCGACGGCGAACGCCTGGGTTCGGATGCCCGCCCACTTCGCGGCGAGGAAGTGGCCCAGCTCGTGGAAGAAGATCAGCGCGCCGAAGCCGATGACCATGACGAGCAAGCCGTAGATCGAGGAAAAGATGCCCATGTCGTTTCCGCAGATGAGGTTTCAGGCGGAGCGGCGACGGCCCGCGTCCGGCCGCTGAACTGTCTATCGACCGCAGAGGGATTCTATTTCACCGCCTCGCCGACGATGCGGCGGCGGAGCCCGCGGCGAGGGCGGAATGGTCGGCCACGAACGCGCGGGCGAGCCGGTCGGCCTCCAGCACGTCCTCCAGCCGCTCGACCGGCCGGACCGGGATCGCCTCCAGCGCCTCCCGGGCCAGGCGCGGAATGAGGCCGAACGGGATGCGATGATCCAGGAAGGCGGTAACCGCCGCCTCGTTGGCGGCGTTGAGGACCGCCCCCGCCGTGCCTCCCCGCCCGATCACGTCGTACGCCAGCCGGACGGCGGGGAACCGCTCATCATCAACCGGCTCGAATTCCATCCGCCGCAGATCGGTCCAGTCCATCGACCGGGCGCAGCCCTCCAGGCGCTGCGGCCAGGTGAGGGCGTACTGGATCGGCATGCGCATGTCCGGCGGGCTGAGCTGGGCCGCCACCGAGCCGTCCTCGAACTCGACGAAGCCGTGCACGAGCGACTGGGGATGGACGATGACCTCGATCTTCGAGGCGGGCATGTCGAAGAGCCAATGCGCCTCGATGACCTCAAGGGCCTTGTTCATCATCGAAGCCGAATCGATGGTGACCTTCCGGCCCATGTTCCAGGTGGGATGGCGCAGGGCCTGCTCCGGCGTGGCGCTGAACAGCCGCTGCTTCTCCCACGTGCGGAACGGGCCCCCGGAGGCGGTGAGCACGAGACGCCTGACCTCATCGACGGTGCGCCCGGAGCGCAGGCATTGGGCGATGGCGCTGTGCTCGGAGTCGACAGGGAGGAGGTGAACGCCTTTGCGCGTTGCGCGGGGGAGGACGAGTTCGCCGGCGGCGACAAGCGTCTCCTTGTTCGCCAGCGCGATGTCGCAGCCCCGGTCGATCGCCGTGAGCGTGGCGGGCACGCCGGCCGAGCCCACCATCGCCCCGAGCAGAAGATCCCCCTCCCGGGCGATCGCCTCGACCAGCTCCTGCGCCGCGCCGGAACCGGTGTAGACGTGATCGATTCCATCCAGCGGGGATGTGCGGCCGCCGTCCGCGACGGCGACGTGCTCGACGCCGAACCGCGCGGCCTGTCGTGCGAGGAGGGCGGTGTTGGCGCCGGCGGCGAGGCCGACCACGTCCAGCTCCGCCAGACCCTGCGCGTGCAGATGATCGACGACCTCCAGGGCATTGACGCCGATGGAGCCGGTGGAGCCCAACACGATGAGTCGGCGCGATGGCCGGGCTCGCAGCTCGGTCATGATCAGTCACTCACCTCCGACTCGGGCTCGTCGGCCGTCTCGAGCACGGCAGGCGAAACCTTGCGCTGTCTACGATACAGCGCGCGACGCTTCCTGCGGCGCGTCGGAGGTTCTTTTGGCTCTTCCGGGGCGGGTTTCTCGGGTTCCGGCATCGGGGGCGTTTGGGGGGCGGGGCCGGCGGCGTCCTTCCGAGCCCGTTTCCCGCGCGTCTTTCGCTTCTTCTTCGCCGGGGCGGGGCCGGCGGCCTGATCCCCGGACCCATCGCCCTCATCGGCGTGCGGCGACGAGACCGGCGCCTCCCCCGCGGTCTTCTTCCGCTTCTTTCGTTTCCGTCCCGTCATCTCGGGGGCCGGCTTCGGGGAAGGCGGGGTCGGCGCCGACGCGGCCGGCTCGCCGGCATCGGGCTTCGGCGCCTCCGACGAGCCGGTCTTCGAGGCGCCCTTCCCGCCGCGCTTTCGTCCCCCGCGCCGCCGGCGGCGACGCGAGGCGGGCCGATCCGATGACTTCTCAGGCTCTCCGTCCGAGGCGGCCTGGTCGGCGGGGGACGGCGTGTCGCCCTCGAACCAGCCGCGAACGACCTCCGCCTTCTCCCGGGGGATCGAGGACATGTGGCTCTTGACGGGGATCCCGCCCTCCTCGCGGCACCGGGTGATGAGCTCTCGGGAGGCGACATCCAGCTCGCGGGCGAGCTCGTGGATGCGGATATTGGCGGCGTTGACCTCCTCGGTCACCGGCTGCTCGGCCTGGCGGCTCCCCTCGGCCCCCTCCTTGCGGGAACGGCGCTTGCCGCGCCTGGACGGCTTCTGTGGGGGTTTTTCCGCGGGCCTGTCCGCCGGCTGGTCGGGGCTCGTGTCAGCGGGCTTGGCCCCCGAAGCGGCGTCCGGTCCCGCGGACGAGGGCGGCTTGCGTTTGCG
>JAXHTH010000034.1:0-8064 GCA_034211115.1 Planctomycetota bacterium
CCTCGCCCTCGTCGTTCTCGATGGTCAGCCGGCGGTCGAGCACGGAGACGGAATCACAGAGTGGGCAGTAGGAGACGGCGACGGGGACGCCGCCCACGATGTCGTTGGCGATCTCGTGCCAGTTGAGGATCGCCAGGGGGTAGGCGACGGCCTCGCCGTCGATCTCGACCGCCACCACACGACCGTCGGGGGCGGGGTAGTCGGCGCCGGCCGACGGGCGGCGGCGGGGACCGGTGAGGGCGGGAATCCCGTCGCGCTTCACCCCGGGCGCGAAGATCTCTCCCAGATCGATCTGAGGATCGGAAATGTCGTATTCCTCGAGAAGCCGTCGGGTGAACGGCGTGCGGCCGGGCTCGCGGTGATCGGCCTCCCGTTCCCCGGCCGAATCCGGTCTCGAGGCCGGGGGCGACTGCGGGGGCGACTGCGGGGGCGACTGCGGGGGCGATTCCGAGGGCCGGGTGGTGGCAGGCGCGGTCGGCGAGAGCGACTCCAGCGAGCCGGTGATGCCGAGCGTGAGAATGAGCAGGGAGCAGCCGCCGAGCATGGAGCGCATGATCTGTCCTCGCAAACCGTCCACCAACGGACCCCGCCGCGGGCGGTATTCCGGCAATCGCGTGGCCCCTCGTCCCTCGGTCGGCGGGCTTTTCTACGATATGGGACGAAACACCGGACCCGCCGCTCCGACGATATGAGCCGCTACGCCGCCGACATCGACGACATCCGCGCCGCCGCGCGACGCATCGCGCCGCACGTGCATCGCACGCCGGTGATGAGTTCCCGCTCCATCAATGACATCGCGGGGCGGGAGTTGCTCTTCAAGTGCGAGAACCTCCAGAAGGTGGGGGCGTTCAAGATGCGCGGGGCGGCGAACGCGGTCACGAAGCTGCCCGATGAGGTCGCCGCCCGCGGCGTGGTCACGCACAGCTCGGGCAACTTCGCCCAGGCCCTGGCGCTGGCGGCGAGGCAGCGCGGCATCCCCGCCCACATCGTGATGCCCCGCACCGCCGCGAGCGTGAAACGACTCGCCGTCGAGGGCTACGGCGCGCGCATCTATCCCTGCGAGCCGACGCTGGCGGCGCGCGAGGAGACGGCGGCGGAGGTGCTCGCCGACACGGGCGGCACGCTGCTGCATCCCTACAACCATCCGGACATCATCGCCGGGCAGGGCACGTGCGCCCTGGAACTGCTGGAAGATGCCGGTCATCTGGACGCGATCATCGCCCCGATCGGGGGCGGGGGACTGATGAGCGGCCTCTGTCTCGCGGCTGGGGCGGTGGCGCCGTCGGTGCGTCTCTTCGCCGCCGAGCCGGCGGGGGCCGACGACGCGGCCCGATCGCTCGCCGCGGGCGAGCTCATCCCGCAGACGAGCCCGAACACCATCGCCGACGGGCTGCTCACCAGCCTGGGCGATCTCACCTGGCCGATCGTCCGCGATCACGTTCAGCGCATCTTCACAGTCGACGATGATGAGATCATCGCGGCCATGCGGCTTCTCTGGCAGCGGATGAAGCTGGTGATCGAGCCGAGCGCAGCGGTGCCGCTGGCCGCCGTTCTCTCGCCGGCCTTCCGGGAGCTGGAGGGCGTCACGCGTGTGGGCGTCGTGCTGTCGGGGGGCAACGTCGATCTGGATCGACTGCCATGGGTGCCGTCGTAGAACCTCTCACCGAATCGCGCCGCGCGTCAGCGCGGGCCGGAATCGCTGGAGGCGCACATGACGAGCCGATTTGCCGCGATCTATGACGCGGTCTACGACGCGGCGGGAAAGGACTATCACCGCGAGGCCCAGCGCCTCAAGACGCTCATCGATCAGCACGGCCTCTCCGGTCGCCGATCCCTGCTGGATATCGCCTGCGGCACTGGCCGGCACCTCGAATGCCTCGCCGATGACTTCGACGTGGTCGGGCTGGACAACGATCCGGACATGCTCGCCATCGCCCGGCGTCGCCTGCCTGACGGCGTCCTGCACGAGGGCGATATGCGCCGTTTCGACCTGGGGCGAACCTTCGACGTTGCCATCTGCCTGTTCAGCGCGATCGGCTACATGCGGGCGATCGAGGATCTGCACGCCGCGCTGGCCACGATGGCCAGGCATCTCTCGCCCGGGGGGCTGCTCTTCCTCGAACCCTGGATCTTCCCCGAGCAGTTCCGGGCGGGATACTTCGAGGCGCTGCTCGCCGACGAGCCGGAGTTGAAGATCGCCCGCATCGGGCGCACGCAGCGCCACGGCGACGGCTGCACGGTGATCATGCACTTCCTCGTCGGCACGCCCGAGGGGACCGAGTTCTTCGAGGAACGAATCCCGATGGGGCTGTTCACGCACGGCCAGTACGAGAAGGCGTTCAAAGCGGCGGGGCTGTCGGTCGAGTTCGATTCGGCCGGCCTCATGGGCCGGGGTCTGTTCATCGGTCGCAGAGGTCGGTAGCGGCGAGGGAGGTTACGCCCGGCTCGACCGGGTCGAGTGGGGGATGACGCCCTTGTCGCGCAGGTAATGCCGGATGCGGCGGCCGCCGGCGGCGAGGCTTCGACCGACCGATCGGGCCGCAGGCTTCATCGCGCGACCGAGCCGACCCGTCATCGCGCCGAGTCTCGAGGCGAGCGCGGCGGGCGATCGGTGCTTCTCCCGCACCGTCCGCGTGATCTCCTTCACCTGGGAGGTGGAGGTGACGTGCCGCGACGTCAGTGAGGTCTGCTGCACGATGACGCGTTCCTTCCCGGCCGGCGCGCGGGCCTCGACGGGCGTGGCCGCGCCGCGGCGCGCTTCCGGCAGCGCTGCGCGGTAGACCGTGCAGCCGAAGAAGGCGATCATCGCCATCGCCTGGCAGGTCGTGTCAAGCTGAAGGTCCAGGCTCGCGAGCCGGAGCAGGTTCAGCGCCCACAGCGCCGACCACGCGATGAGGATGAGATGCCCGATGCGCCGGATCTTCGGCCGGGCGCGGAGGCTCATGGCGACCCCCGCGCCGACCGCGGCCGCCTCGGCGAGGGCCAGCAGCAGGCCGAGGGTTCCGGCGTAGGCCAGCCCCCAGGCGCGGAACGTCTCCTCGCCGACCGTGGTCTGGTAGAGCGTGGTGACGCCGGCCGGGTCGCCCCATTTCACGGCGACCACCCACGCCAGATGCGCGAGGCTGAAGACGATGAACAGCCACGCCCCGCCGACGGCCAGGCGCGGCAGCGGCGCCGCCCAGCGGGGAAGGCTCAACGTTGTCGCAATGGCGGGTACGCGCATGGATCGACCTCCGCGATGGTGTTCCTCGCGCTTCTTCGGGAGGCTCCGGCATCGTTTTCAGGGGTTGGGCCGGACGGGCGATCTGCGGCGCCTCCGGCGGGACGGGCGGGCCCGTCTCGGACTCACGACTCCGGCTACCCCCGCGCCGCCCGGCGGCGCTTGAGCTCCGCGTCGATGAAGTCCTCGAGGTCGCCGTCGAGGACCCGCTGCGGGTTGCCCTCCTCGTACCCGCTGCGATGATCCTTGACGCGGTTGTCGTAGAGGACGTAGGAGCGGATCTGGGTGCCCCAGTCGCGACCGACCTTGCCGCCCGTGGCTTCGTCCAGCTCGTGCTGCCTCTTCTCTTCCTCGATCTGCTCGAGCTTGGCCCGGAGGATGCTCATGGCCTGCCTCCGGTTCTGAAGCTGATCCCGGAAGGTCGAGGCGACGACCATGATGTTGGTCGGTTTGTGGACGATGCGGACGGCGGAGGCGACCTTGTTCACGTTCTGCCCGCCCGGACCCGAGGAGCGGGCGAAGGTCGTCAGCTCGATCTCCTTCTCGTCGATCTCGACGCTCGATTCCTCCAGCTCGGGGATGACATCGACGGTGGCGAAGCTCGTCTGCCGCTTGCCCTGGGCGTTGAACGGGCTCACGCGGGCCAGCCGGTGCGTGCCTCGCTCGCAGTTCATGTAGCCGAAGGCCATCGGGCCCTTGACGTGGTAGGTGACCTCGCTGATGCCGACCTCCGAGCCGTGGGTTTTGGAGATCTCCTCGATCTTCCAGCCGCGGCGCTCCCAGAAGAAGAGGTACATGCGTTCGAGCATGGCGGCCCAGTCGTCGGCCTCGTTGCCGCCCCCGCCGGACTGGATCGACACGAAGCAGTTGCGATGATCGTGCTTGCCCGAGAGGAGGGACTGCAGCTCGACGCGGTCCATGCGGCGGGTGAGCTGGAAGAGCCGCTCGTCGACCTCGTCGAGCAGTTCCTCGTCATCGCCCTCGCGGGCCAGCTCGTAGCCGACCTGAACATCCTCGAAGGCGTCGAGAACCTCCTCCAGGTCCTCCGTCTGGGCTTTCAGAACCTTGTATTCGCCGATGACCTGCTGGGCCGATTCCTGGTCGTTCCAGAAGTCGGCGGCGTTCATCCGCTCCTGCAACTCGTCGCGCCGGGCGGTCTTGTTATCGAAGTCAAAGAGAGTCGCGGATGGTTACGATCCGCGCCTCGAGATCATCGATGACAGGCTGGTGGGCGTCGTAGTGCATGGAAAGGCCTGAGGCTTGAGGCTTGAGGCTTGGAGGCTTGAAGGGGGCGGTCCGAACCGGAGATTGTAGCGGTTTCTGTCCGCTCTTGGGAGGATTCGGCAATCGAGGGGTTCCCGCTTGAGCGCGGGCGGCGGCGCCGGGAGGGCGATTGGACCCGCCCGGGGCGCTTGCGGCTCCGCGCCTGCATTCCTCCCGGGAAACGCGGCGTCAGAATCAGGTCTTCAGGCGGATGAGCGTCTCGGCAAGAGCCTTGCCCACGCCTTCGACCATCTTCTGCTGCTGCTCGTTCTTCAGCGTCCCGTCCTCGTTGAATGCGTCGTGAGCGGCGGGGATGCCGACCATCTGGGGGAGGACGATGACCTTGATATTCTGGAGGATGGCCCGCACGTGGGGCAGGGCTCGCATGCCGCCCAGCCCGCCGGCGGCGGCGGAGAGCAGACCCGCCACCTTCCCGTCGAAGCAGTCCAGCGGGGGGCGGCCCTCCTCCGGACGCGAGATCCAGTCGATGGTGTTCTTCAGCGCGCCGGAGATCGAGCTGTTGTATTCCGGCGCCGAGATGAGCAGGCCATCGTGGGCGCGGAACAGGTCCTTGAGCTTCTTCGCCGCCTCCGGATGACCTTCCGCGGTCTCGATGTCCTCATCGAAGACGGGCAGGGGGAAGTCCTTGAGATCGATGCAGGTCACCTCGGCCCCGGCCTGCTCCGCCGCGGGGATGGCGAGCTGCACCAGCTTCTTGTTCAACGACTCGGTTCGCAGGCTGCCGGCAAAGGCCAGAATCTTCGGTGTCGTGGTCATGGCGATGCGGTTGTCTTGTGTCTGAGACGATACGCGCCGTCGGAGCGCCCGCCGCCGACGGTCGCTGCGGGCCGGGTCGGCCCGATCCGATGCTTCACTCTTCGTGCGCTTCGTGCGGCGCTACCGCCTTGTCGAGGAGACGGTTCAGGTCGCCGAGGTCCTTGCGGGACATGTGTCCGAGCTGCTCGATGCGCAGGGCGGCGACGGGCTTCTCCAGGGCGTCAATGAGCCGGCGTCCCTTGGCGGTGAGGCGGACCCTCACCACCCGGCGATCCTCCTCCGAGCGGCGGCGCTGCACCAGCCCGAGCTGGGAAAGACGATCCAGCAGCCGGGTCAAATCCGGCACCGCCGTGATCATCTGCTCGGCCACCGCGGCGCAGGGCAGCCCGGCGAAGCGGTGACCGTCCTGCCGGGCCTCTTCCGCGCCCCGACGAAGGATCTGGAGCACGTCGTAGGTGGATTCGGAAAGGCCGTGCTGCTTGAGCAGCCGGTCGGCCTGGAGGAGAAGTACGTTCATCGTCCGCAGAAGGCTCCGGTAGGTCTCCGGCTCGGGACGCCGGGAGGACGTGCGGCTCTTTCCGCGGGTCTGGGTGTTTGATCTGGTCACGGTGACTGTTCCGAGAGGGATGGGTCGGTGCCTGTATCAATAACCGTGCCAACAGGTGTATTCGCGCTTCCGGCCGACATTTGACGCTTGCCCCGATCGGCGTTCCCGCGGTCAGGGCCGTCGATCCGATCGCCTCGGTTTCAGGCAGGGCAATGGGGGCATGGATGGGGCCGTTTGATCGGACCGAAGGGTCCGGCAAAGCGACCCGGCACCGGTCGGCTGCTATCCTTTGCCTATGAAAGCGACCCAGATCCCGATCCAGCTCGCCCGGCGTGTGATCGAACTGCCCTCCTCCAGCACCCTGGCGGTGACCGCCCGGGTCCGGGAGCTGAAGGCGGAGGGGAAGAACGTCATCGGCTTCGGGGCCGGCGAGCCCGATTTCGATACCCCCGCCCCCATCGGGGAGGCGGCCATCGACGCCCTCCGCGCCGGCCAGACCCACTACATGCCCGTGCCCGGCGATCCGCAGGCCCGCCAGGTCATCGCCGGCAAGCTCCAGCGCGAGAACGGCATCGACTGCACGGGCGATGACATCGTCATCACCGTGGGCGGCAAGCACGCGATGTACCTGGCCCTCCAGGCCCTCGTCGATCCCGGCGACGAGGTGATCGTCCCCACCCCGGCCTGGGTGAGCTACGTGCCGATGGTCCAGCTCTGCGGGGGGGCGGCGGTCCAGGTGCCCGCCGCGGTCGAGAACGATTTCCGGATCACGGCCGACCAGCTCGCCGCCGCCCTCACCCCCCGCACGAAGGCGATGCTCTTCAACAGCCCGTCCAATCCGTGCGGGACGATGTACAGCCCCGAGGAGATCCGCGCCCTGGCCGACGTCGTCGCCGCCCACGACCGGGTCGTCCTCATCAGCGACGAGATCTACGAGAAGATCATCTACGGCGGGATCGAGCATCTGTCTCCCGGCTCGCTGGACGCCCTGGCCGGGCGCGTGGTGACCCTCAACGGCATGAGCAAGGCCTTCGCGATGACCGGCTGGCGCATCGGCTACGCCTGCGCGCCGATCCCCGAGCCGGGCGGCGGGGCGGTGGCCAGGGCGATCGCCAAGCTCCAGGGACAGATGACCAGCCACATCACCAGCTTCACCTACGCCGCCATCATCGAGGCGCTCAGCCACCGCGCCGACGACGTGGAGACGATGCGCAAAACGTTCGCGCAGCGCGCCGAGCTGATGTACAACGCCGTCAGCGCCATGCCGGGGATCGTCTGCCCGCGCCCCACCGGCGCGTTCTACGTCTTTCCCGATGTCAGCGCGCACTTCGGCCGGCGGACGCCCGGCGGGCGCACCGTCGATTCCTGCGTCGCCTTCGCCCAGGCGCTGCTCGACGAGGCGCTGGTCGCGGTCGTGCCCGGCGACGGGTTCGGCGAGTGCGGCAGGGCGCACGTGCGCCTCAGCTTCGCCTGCGGCAACGAGGACATCGAGGAAGGCTGCCGGCGCATGCGCGAGTGGATCGAGAAGCTCGATTGACGCTCACCGCGCCGCGCGAGCGCGGGAACGACGACGCCGATCCGAACTGCGGAGCCCGAACATGGACACCATCACCGCCATCGAGACGCGCCGCGCCGTGAAGGCGTTCGATCCCGCGCATGCGATGACCGAGGCCGAGATCGAGCGGCTCATGGAGCTGGCGATCCTCGCCCCCACCGCGTTCAACATCCAGAACTGGCGCTTCGTCCTCGTCCGCGATGAGAAACTGCGGGAGAAGATCCGCGCCGCGGCGTGGGACCAGGCGCAGGTCACCGAGGCGTCCTTGCTCATCGTCCTGTGCGGCGATCTTCGCGCCTGGGCGGACTCCCCGCAACGCTACTGGCGGAACGCCCCGCAGGCGGCGCAGGACTTCATCGTGCCCGCCATCGGCCAGTATTACGAGGGCAGGAAGCAGGTGCAGCGCGACGAGGCGATGCGCTCCTGCGGCATCGCCGCCCAGACCATCATGCTCGCGGCGAAGGCGATGGGATACGAGTCCTGCCCCATGGACGGGTTCGACTTCGACGCGGTGGCCGAACTCATCCGGCTTCCCTCCGATCACGTGGTGGCGATGATGGTCGCGGTGGGCAAGGGCGTGAAGCCGCCCTGGCCCCGCGGCGGGCAACTGCCCCGCTCCGAGGTCGTGCTCGCCGACCGCTTCGGAGAAGCCGGCGGCGCGTAACCGCGGTCAGCGGTGGCGCGACGCTCCGCGTCGCGGGC
>JAXHTH010000035.1:0-3987 GCA_034211115.1 Planctomycetota bacterium
AAAGAACGATCCCCGGCCGAAGGGGTGATCGAGTCTACGGCATCGGCATCGCGGGGCGCAGCGGGCGAACACCGAGCGCCGGACGACGCTGCAACCGGAACCGGCGGCCGAAGGGGGCGCGCCGGGGGCCGAGGACCGGCGTGAGGCTTCCGATCATGCCCAGCAGGACATACCAGACGAGAATCGTCTGGCCGAAGTAGGCCACGCCGGTGAACATCACGCAGTGCATGAACAGGGCGGTCCCCAGGGCCCAGCCCATCGCGAAGTGGGCGCGGGAGCCGGGCTGCACGGCCCGCGGCCCGCCCAGGCGCCGGGCCGCCCCCGCCCACGGCGCGATGCGGTAGCGGCGGCGAGCGGCGTGTCGCCAGATGCGGCCGACGCCCTGGAACGCCAACGCGATCACCGCGAGGAAGAGCAGCAGGGTGATGAGGCCGCCGTTCACGCCTTCCGCCACGTACTGGTTGGTGATCTGCCAGTACCCGTGGCCGAACCACGTCTCGCGCGACTCGGTGCCGATGAGCCACCAGTCGCCGAAGTGCGTGATGAAGTCGTCGATGAGCTTGTAGCGGTACCAGCCCGTCGAGCCGCGGGCGAAGGAGACGCGGGAGATCAGGTGCCACACCGGCGCCTTCATCACAAGATGCAGGCCCAACACCATGGCCACCGCGCCCCAGCGCACCCAGGCCATGCGCCGCCGCAGGGGGAGCACGGCGAGGGCGACGGCGCCCGCGAACACCCCGCCCACCGGGGTCGAGGAGGCGCAGGTGTAGACGATCACCATCGGCGCGACGACGCCGATGATGGCGAGCAGGCGATTCCACCCGGGGCGCCACCACAGCGCGGCCATGAGCGGCGTGAGGCTGATCCAGAAGCAGCCGGCGAGAATGGGATGCGAGAACGGGCCCTGGCAGCGCAGCCGGCCGTCCCGCATCAGCGTGATCTCCGGCACCCCGCCGAAGATCGAAAAGAAGTTCCGTCGCGTGGCGTGCTCGACGAGAAACACCATCGCCACCGGAACGCTCAGCACCGCGGCGGTCTGCACGAAGGCCCGCACGTCCGCCCAGTCGCGGATCAGCAGGCGGGTGACGAAGTACAGGCCGATCGCGTCATACAGGATGCCCAGGCGGTAGATGAACGACTGCCACGTGCCGTGCAGGACGATGTAGAGAATCGTCGCGCAGGCGATCCACACCAGGAACACCAGGTCCATCGGCTTCCAGCGCCAGTGGGTGGCTTCGTTGCGAATGATGATCCGCGCCGCGAGGACGAAGACCAGCACGCGGAGGAAGTTGAAATCGAGCGAGGCGATGACGAACCGCTGAGCCGAGGCCACGCAGCAGGCGAGGATGAGCAGCGGAACCAGCGCCCAGCGCCGGGACACGAGCAGCGTCGCCACGCCCAGCACGAAGAGCACGAACACCCCGATCGGGTGCGCCGTGGTCTGGTTCTGGTATTGGGCCAGGAGAAGATCACCGAACATGAGAAACTCGCATCAGCCAGTGGGAAGTGCAGCGGCCGGGTGGTCGGTCGCGCGCGGCGCGGCCGTCTCGCCTTCGGCTCCCGCGTTCTTCTCGTCGTCGAACTTCGGGCTTCGCGCGGGTCGCGCCGGCGGCGCGCCGAGCGGTTCAAGGGCAACGCGGCCCGTAAGCCGGCGCGTGACGATGCGCCGGAACGTTCCGAGGATCGAGCGCGCCTTCGCCCCGAGCGAAAGCTCCGAGCGCCAGAAACGGAATATCGGAAAACCCCGGTAATGCGGGGCGGGAATGCGAAGCAGGCGACAAACGAGCAGGCGACCCCACACCGCGCCCCGCGCGCGGAGAAGATTCGGTTGAGAGTCGGCGAGGTGGGAGGCCGGAACGCGCTGCGCGATGAGATGGCCCCGCTCGACGGCGCGGCGCAGAAGGCGCCGCCCGCGCTCGGTGCGCACGAGAATGAGCGACGAGCCGGCTTCGCCCGGCCGGGGAGCGCGCCGCCACGGATCGCCGATCGAGAGATCGGCGAACTCGCCCGTGTGATCGGGGCAGACCTGACAGCGCCATTGCCGATCGCGGCTGAGGATGCCGCCCCACGCCTCGCGGTAGGAGAGCGATCGCCGCTCCAGGCCCGCGGCGGTGCGGATGATGACCGTCGTCTCGCCGGGCCAGCCGCGTCCACGGTATCGCACGGAGACGACATCCGCGGGATCGTCGACGCCGAGCTTCTCGAGCAGGCGATACGTGGCGCGCGTGGTCGGCGTGCCCGCGCAAAAGATGGCGATGGTGAGACCGAGTCGTTCATCGAGCGCCGGTCGGAGTCGAGCCGCCTTCGTCGCGGCGACGACATCACACGGCTTGCCGATGAACACGCACGGCGCCGGCGCCTGCTCGATGAGACGAAGGCCGTCACACGGGCTGGCGGGTGCGTAACGCGATCCGGTCGCCGCGAGAAGTTCGGTGCGGGTGGTGCTGAAGACGGTGTGGTTGAGCAGCGGCGCGTCGTCGCGGGCGGCGATGTGCAGCGCGCCGTGCATTGGGCCGTCTTCGAGGCCGGCCAGGGCGAGCGCAGTCGCCGCCCCGCCGCTCGAGCCGGCGAAGCGGATCGCGTCATCGCCCGCGTAGCCCTCCCAGACCTCGAGGACAGGCCCCCAGCCGGGACGAAGTTCGGCGATGAGATCGTCGTTCTCCGCCGCGCGCCGATGCTCCAGCGACAGACCCGGGCAGACGGCGAGGGCGGCGTCGTCCGCCGCGCCGGCGTCGTCCGGCCGGCGATAACGCGGGCGCCGGCCGTGCTCCAGCACGTCGATCATCTCGATCCGATCCGGAGCGAGGGATGCGCACGCCCCGCACCCGCAGCAGAGCTGGC
This sequence comes from Planctomycetota bacterium, assembly GCA_034211115.1. Lineage (GTDB taxonomy): Bacteria > Planctomycetota > Phycisphaerae > Phycisphaerales > SM1A02 > JAXHTH01. Next base: position 2,842 of record JAXHTH010000035.1, read on the forward strand.
GCGAGGCGACGTCGGCGATGTTGAGGATCCGGTCGGTCATGAGAAGCTCAGGCCGCGCTGCGACGCATCGTCTGTCCTTCATCATGCGAGCCGAGGTCGAGTTCATCGACCGTACGCTGAAGCGTCGCCGGGTCCTGTTCCCAGAATCGCATATGCAGGAGGCGCTTGATCGTCTCCGGCGGGAAGCGATGGCGGATCAACGCGGCCGGGTTCCCCGCCACGATGGCGAAGTCGGGCACGTCGCGGGTAACCACCGTGCCGGCCCCGATGACCGCGCCGATGCCGATGCGCGAGCAGGAAGGCGTGATGAGCGCATTCTCCCCCAGCCACGCGTCATGGCCGATCCACAATGGACTCGACGCGACCGCGTCCCGATCCACGAAGCCGAAGCGCCGGTTGAAGAAGAACGGATGCATGGACGGGCGGTCCAGCGGATGATTTCGGCGAAGGACGCGCACGCCGCGCGCGATGGAGACGTAGCGCCCGATGACGACGCCGGCGGGGAACCGGCCCGGCACGAGGCAGGGGCCGTAGCTGAAGCCGCTGATCCGCACGCCGTGGTGACGGGCGAGAATCGCGCGAAGCGTCGCCGAACGAAACGCATCGCCCTCCAGGCGGACGGCGAGATCCAGACACAGCCGGCGGAAGGGGCGAATCGCGTAGAGGCGCAGAAGCAGCGCGCTCCAGCGCGATCGGTGCAGGTCCGCATCCGGCTCGAACGGTGCGCCTTCGTTCATCGGCGGCATGACATCGGGGGCACGGCGGGCGTGAAGTCGATCAGCCATCGTGAGATCGGCCGGGCGCGGCGGGTCCGATCGGTTCGGCGCCGTCGGTTCGCGCGGGAAGGCGGAGCGCGGTCGCGGCCGCGGCGCGCAGCTCCGGATCGAGCAGGAGAAGCACCGTCAGCGCGCCGGCCGCGGCGGGAAGCGCGGTCAGCGCCAACGCGCTGACGGCGCCGAGCGCGTCCGGTCCGTCGCTCGTGACGATCGCGGCGACGATAAGCACCGCGGTCAGCCCGGCCCCGAGACCGGGCATCATTGCCACCACGAGCTGTCGCAGGGAAACGCGGCACAGGCGGCGGACGATGACCACGCTCGCGCCGCCGTACAACACGACGAACACCGTCGTGTGCGCCAGAGCGATGGC
>JAXHTH010000036.1:0-19934 GCA_034211115.1 Planctomycetota bacterium
TCCAGAGCGCGATGAGGCGATTGGATGCCCTCGGCCGTCGCGCGCTCTCTGACCTGGACGGATGGTACTCGATGACTGGTTCAAGGTGCAAATGGGCAGGCGCATTGTCTGAGAGCGAGCGGCCGGGGCGTTCCCGTCCGCCGAAGGAAAGATGCGTTCTGTATCCTGAAACAGGTGTCGGCACGGCCGCTCTTCACCGCCCGCGGCGCCCGGGACAGATACCAGCATCGTATGGGGTCGCCCACGAGGTCTCGACCAGGATGCATGTCCCGGCGCCTCCGTGGGTCGGGCCGCCTGCGCGGATCGGAGCGCGATCTTCGTTCGAGGGGGTGGTAGAATCCCGGTGCGCGATGCGTCCCCCGCCGCGGGCGCAGGACGCGGCGGTTTCTGTATGCTCAGGCGCTTGATCGGGATGACATGAGCACACGCGGGCGACCGCGAGCCCAAGTCCGCATCGGCACCTCCGGTTACCAGTACGATCACTGGAGAGGGCCGTTCTATCCCGATCGCCTGCCCAGGCGGCGGTGGTTCGAGCATTACGCATCGCGGTTCGACACCGTCGAGATCAACAACACGTTCTACAACCTGCCGAAGCCGGAGACGTTCGACCGCTGGCGCGAGCAGGCCCCGCCCGGCTTCCTGTACGTGCTCAAGTACTCGCGGTACGGCACGCACATCAAGCGATTGAAGGATCCGGTGCGGCACGTCGACGTGTTCATGGAGCGCGCGACACGGCTGAGGGAGCACCTCGGACCGATCCTCGTGCAGCTTCCACCCAACTGGCACGCGGACACGCGGCGGCTGGCGGCGTTCCTGGACGCGACGCCCCGCGGACAGCGCTGGGTGATCGAGCTGCGCGATCCGGACTGGCTCCGCGAAGAGGTCTACGGTCTTCTCCGCGAGCGCGGTGTTGCCCTGTGCATTCATGACATGATCGATGATCATCCGCGCATCGTCACCGCGGGTTTCGTGTACCTGCGCTTCCACGGCAATCACTACGCCGGCAGCTACAGCCCGCAGGCGCTGAGCGGCGCCGCCCAGCGCATCCGGCGCCATCTCGGGGACGGCCTCGATGTCTTCGCGTACTTCAACAACGACGAGCAGGGCCACGCGGTGGCGAACGCGATGGATCTGCGGAGGTACGTCGAGGACGATTGAGATCGTCGGCTCAGCCGGCGAGATCGTCCGCGTCGGATCCGTCGATCTCTTCGATGATCGATTCGGCGGCGGCCTCCGCGCGGCACGACCACAGTCGCCACTCGTTTTCCAGAATTCGGCGGGTGCGGGCCCAGGGCGTCTCGTCCACCGCAGGCCGGTCCCCGGCGCGGGCGTTTCGCCGTCGATCACGGACCCTGCGATAGATGCGATCGAGCGCGCGGGCGCAGCGCGGCATCGAGAACGACTCGGCGGTTCGCCGGGCCTGCTCGCTCAGCGTTCTTCTTTCGTCTGCGGGTCGCGCCGCGATATCCTCCAGCGCGTCGGCGAACTCGCCCTCGTCGGCGGTGCCGGCAAGGAGGCGGCCGTTGTCCCGATCACGAACCACTTCCCGCGCCCCGGGCGCATCGAGCGCGACCACCGGAGTCCCCGCCGACATCGCCTCGGCCAGCACCATGCCCTGCGTTTCCGTCTGCGATGCGAACGCGAAGACGTCCATCGCGTGATAGGCGTCGGCCAGCTCGGTTCCGAGCAGACTGCCGGTGAGATGAACACGCTCCGTCACTCCACGCTCTTCACGCACGGCTTTGATCTCAGACGCCGACGGGCCGTCGCCGACGACCAGGAAGTGCGCGCCGCGCCGCTGCCGGAGCAGCCGGGCCACGGCCCCCGCGAGATACGCCAGGTTCTTTTCCGGGGCCAGCCGGCTGACGCAGCCGACGACGAACGCATCATCGGGGATTCCCCATCGCGAGCAGATCGGGGCCCCGTCCCCGGACGCGTAGCGCTGCAGATCGATTCCGGTGGGCACATCGGAGATCGGCGTCTCGACACCGCGTTGCCGCAGTATCCTCGCCACGCTCTCGCTGGGCGCGATCACGTGGTCGCAGAGCCTGGCGTATTCGGTGGCTAGGCGCGCCGCGAACCGCTGCATGGCCGGCGAGTCGCCCGGCACGTACTGCGTGTACCGTTCGTACATCGTGTGATGCGTGAACACGAGCGGAAGATCGCGCCCGACACTCACGCGCAGGGCGGTGTCCCCGAGCAGAAACGGGTGATGGGCGTGCACGAGCTCCGGCTCGAACCGGTCCAGTTCGCCCGAGAGCAGGCCGGGGATGGGCAGCCGCACGGAGAAATCGCTGCCGTTGAAGTGCTGGACGGCGGGAACGCGAATCACGCCTTCCTCCGATTCGGGCATCTTCGGGAAGGTCGGCGCGACGATGAGGACGGCGTGCCCCATCTCCCGCAGGGCTTCCGCGAAGGATTCGACCGATCGGGCGACGCCGCCCACGTGAGGCAGATAGGTGTTCGTCATCATCAGCACGTTCACGACGGCCCTCCCTCGTCGGAGGGGACCATCGCCGCGCGGGGCAGGCGGACGCGGTCCTCACCACCGTCGACGCGGCGCGCCCTGAAGCCGGCGAGTCGAATCTCGATCGGCGGCGGCGCTCCCCGCCACTGTCCGCGCCAGCCGACGTCGATGTGATCCGGCTCGGGCGTGAGGCGCACGTCGATCGGTCCGTACGGCGTCGGCGTGGGCCCCAGGCGCAGCGACTTCCCGGGCGCAAGCCACGAACGCCGGAGCCCGGAGCCGATGATCAGGCGGTCTTCGTCCTCACGCACAAAGCTGTTGCGCAGGGCGAGGATCCACTCGGCCGCGGCCCACATGTGCTGCCCGTCGCCCATGCATCCCCCGCCCGTGCCGGGGTGAATCGCCTCCGGCCACTGCCCGGTGGGGGAGGCGAGATCGGCCACCGCCCGCACGAGCCCCTCGTGCCGATCGTCACCCGCCCGCATGAGCGTCTGAGCGAGTTGCAGGGTCAAGTAGACGTTGATCCCGGAGTGCATGACATCATGAAAATACGCCCCGTCGAGGAGATGATGGTCAAGCAGATACTCGACGGTATCGAGGAGGCGGGAATCGCGTGCCGACCAGAGTTGGAGCGGGTAGCCGGCGACGATGGAGCCGATCGCGCCGGCGTCCATGCGACGGTAGGGAGATGCCGGCACGCCGCGCGCCACGCGCTGCGGGGCGAAGGCGTCGATGCTGCGGTCGATGGCCGCGAGGAGGTGATCGGCGTCGGTTCGCCAGGCCGCCGCGTCGTCGCCGCGCCCGGCGTGTTCGGCGATGTCCGCCGCGGCGCGCAGACCCGCCACCGACCAGAAATCGTCCCAGTAGTAATAATCGCTGGGGCCGAGATGTTCGGCGCTGAAGCCCGCCGGCATGAGGCCCGCGTGCGGCTCCTCGCCCTTCTCCGGCAGGCGCTTGCGCTGGATCCATTTCGCACCGGCGATGACGGCCTGCACGAGCGTTCGCGGCAGGTCCGCGCCGCGCAGCCGGCGATATCGGTCGATGATCCAGATCGCCTCCCCGTTGGAGTCCCATTCCCCGGACTGCGAGCGGAAGTATCCCATCGGCCCCTGCCGCTGCGGAAAACGCAGCAATGCCGCCTCGACCGGATCGAGCAGGCCGAGCACCAGCAGCGCATCGAGGATGTACGCGGCGTCGCGGAACCAGAACCGCCGATACGTGAACGGGCCGGGAAACACATCGCCCGGGCAGTGCAGCAGCAGGGATCGCGCGGCCGCCTCGAACAGGAACTGCATCCGCTCATCCGGAATCTCGAGCGTGCAGGCGCCCTCGAACACGTCGTCCCAGTCGCCCGGCATCTCGCGAACGGGGATCTCGACGCGACGCGACGGCGGGGGATCGATCGCTCCATCTTCCTCGTGAAGCGGGATCGAGACGGCCAGCTCCGCCGGTTGTTCCCCCGTCAGTCGAAACAGCGCGGCCGCGGTCGCCATGCCGACGTCACAGGAGATCGAAGGCACGGTCGAAGCGGGCGCGCCACGCCGCAGCCGCAGCAGCACATCGCCCTGCCGATAGTCCGACATCATGGTGCAGTCCGGCGTACGACTGAATCGGAGCATCCCCTTCCTGTTGACGATCAGGCGCGGAGGGTCCTCGAGGTATTCCACATCGTGGACGAAGCTGATGCCTTCGGGATTGGCGGGCCGCACGGAGATGGCCAGCCAGGCCGGTGTATTCGATCTTGCGTTCAGCGTGATCCGGCAGAGGGGCTCGTCGTCGACGGCGACGACCTCCACCCACTGCGCGATCTCGCCGGCATCCGCTTCGATCCGTGTCTCGACGTTCAACCGGCCGTGGAGGTGAAGCCGCTGTGCGGCGGTCTTCGCTCGGGAGGGCAGGAGCGGCTCGCCCGCGTCCGGAATGATCCACGCGTCGATCGACCAGCCGTCGAAGCCCGCGGTCACCAGTCCCCTCGGATCGACGATGGGAAAGCACGCCAGCCCCGGCCGTCCGACCGCGGTCCAGTTGCGATTCGTGAGGTTCACGTGGGTGATCGAGAACGCGCGGGGGACGAACGCCGGATCGGTGGGATCGAACTGGCGCTCGACCCAGAAGGGCCAGACCCAGTCGAGGTTGTGCTGGATCGCGCGGGCGTTCATCAGGCCGCGGGCGTGAAAGACCGCCCCGGCGCGAAGCAGCTCGACCGGCTCGGCGACCTCCGAGGGCTGGGCGAAGCGATGGAGGCGCGACCAGACGGCCATCGGGTCCAGAAAGCCGCTGGAGCGGGCGAGATGACGCACCAGAAACCGCCACGGCAGCCATTTGAGCCACATCCGTCAGATTCCTTCCTTCGCCGGACAACTCCTGATCCGCCGCGGTGAGCGCGGTGCCGTTCGTGATCCCCGATGCGGCTCCATCGCGATTGTACCTCGGCGGCGATCTCTCCGACGCGCATCGACACGGCCGGCACGCTGCGCCCGCGCATGATAGTCGGTGATGCGTCACCCGCGGAATGGGAGGCGAACGAACGGTGTTCGCGGCGTGTTCGCCGGCCTTCACCGGCGGATACGGGCCGGGCCGCATCCCGCCCAGAGCGCCCGAATCTCCGCTTCGGCATCGGCGCCGGCCGAACCGGCTCGGGTCACTGGCGCATGTGATTCGGGCCGCGCTCCTTCGTGTCATCGGATCCCGACTCCGCCTCGTCATCGGCGAGGTGCGCCCCCAGCGCGAGGCCGATGCGGGTGAGCAGCAGCCGGGCCGTCGGCTCGGAGCCGAAAAGACCCACGTTCACCTGCAGGCGGGTCAGCGTGGGCGTGCGCTGATCGAGGTACACCCACACCCGCGCGTTCCGGTCATCCTTGAGAACGATGCGATACCGGCCGATGCGGGACGATGTCACCTCCTCGACGGTGAGGGACGTTTCGTCGGCGGCGATGAGGACCGCCCGGCGGGCCGACTCGACGTCGGCCATCCCGACCGCCTTGAGCTTCCCGGCCGAGAAGACGGCCGATCCCGTCCCCGCCGCCTGGGAGGCGGCCCCGATGACCGCGAGATCCAGCCCCGCCGCGCATCCGCTCAGCGCCAGCAGGGTTATGCAGAGGAGCGCGCGCATCGCGCGCCGCCACGCAACCCGGACGCGCGTTGGCTTCACGAACAGCGCCGGCGGAGTCCGATCACAGATGCCGTTCCTCAAGGTCATGCCGGGGGGATTGTATCCGGCATCAGAAGTGCTTCCACTGGCCCACGGTCGCGACCGCGCTGCCCGTGCCGTAGTGCTCGGCGAACAGGCGGAAGTACTCGTATTCCTCCTTCGTGCGCACGACCGGGTGCTTCGCCCGCGCTTCGGCGAGCTCGGCGTCGGAGAAGACCGTCTCGAAATGCTCGGGCATCAGCTTCGCCACGCCCGATCCCTGCGAGAACTCCTGTTTCGTGCGTTCGATGATCTCGCGCGGCAGGTCGTTCTCGAAGGCATTGCGCAGCATGTACTTCTCGACGGTTCGGCCGTCCACGTCGCGCACCTTGTAGTCCATCGGGATGCGCATCGTGTACTCGTACAGCTCACCGGAGACGAACGGGACGACCACGCGGACCGAGTTCCGCTGGTTCGTCCGGTCGAGTCGGAGGGCGGCGGTGTTGTGCACGAATCGGATCGCTTCCATCTGGCAGGCGAACCGCTCGCGATGGAGCTGGGCCGCGAGGGCGGTGATGGCGCTGGAATCCATGCCGCCGCTGAGCAGGCACGCCGTGGGCCGGGCGAAGTCCACCCGACGGCGCGGGCTGCGGTCGAGCATCTCGCGCACGGTCCTGGCCATCGTCTCCGGCGTGTCGTCCGTCGGCGCGGGCGGCTTCTCGGGCAGATCGGCGAAGCGCTTCAGTGCCCCCGTCGAGTCCATCCAACAACCCGGGGGAAAGGCATGCACCTCTTCCACGATACCGGCCACGCTCTTCAACTCGGAAGCGAGATAGAGCGCCCCGTCCTCCCCGCGCCCGTAGAAAAGCGTCTTGACCCCGAGGAAATCACGGGCGGCGAAGAGCTCATCACCGTCGACAATCACCAGTGAAAACACGGCATCGTCAAGATGGTCGAGCACGCCCGGGCCGTGCTTTCGGTAGAGGCCGAGGATTGCCCGCTCTTCGCGAAACGGACCGTCCGCCACCCCGGCCGGTTGCGCCAGTTCCGGCCCGTTGCCGATCTGTCCATCGTACGCGATTCGCAGATCCGTCCTGTCCGGCGACGCAATCGGCGCGACATCGGCGGCGTCCGCCGGCGCCACGTCGGGGCAGTCGGCGCGCAGGTGGTTCTGCGCGATGCAGACCGTCCCGCGGGCGTAGTCGCCCTGGCAGAACGTTCCACGATGGCTGATTCGCTCAAACATGGCCGGGACGTTCATCTTCGCGCCCGGCCCTCGTGCTACCACAAACATCGAATCGTCGAGTCGTGGCCGCCGGCGCGACAGCTCGATGCACGAAATCAGGCCGCGACAGGCAGCCCGCGTCAGGTTGTCACGATCGAAATCACAGACCGAGCGTCACACCTCCTCTCGCGGATCGTGTCGAGGAGCCACTGACTGATCTTAATCAGCATTCGGGGGATGAACCGGCAGTGATGGTGCCGTTTCAGGCCTCCTCACGGAGCAGGCCGTTTCTGATTGCTTTCGCCGCCAGATCCAGATCCGCACGCCCGGGCAGGTGGTAATAGTGGTCGGCCATTCTCCAGACGTGACCATCTCCGGCGATCCGGGGCACGACATGCAGATGGACGTGAAACACTTCCTGTCCCGCCGCAGCTCCGTCGGCAAGAAACAGGTTGACCCCCTCACAAGGCAAGGATGAACGGCGTAAGGCCCGGGTGATCTGTTGCGCCGTTTGAAACATCCGGGCGCCGTCCGTCTCATCCAGTCCATCCAGATAGGCGGCGTGGCTGTTCGGCACAACCAGCACATGGCCCCGGTTAATGGGCTGGATATCCATAAACGCCGTGACATGATTGTCCTGATACACCACGGACGCCTTTTCCCGGCCCGCGACGATGCTGCAGAAGAGACACTCACTCATGCCGGCGAGTCCCCATCAGGTCCCGCAGAACATGCACACGCCGCGCTTGCACCAGGACCAAGCCGGGACTCATTTCTCCATCACTTCCACATCGTGTTTCAGTTTTCCATCCATCGTCCCCCGGACCTGTGCGCGCTCTTCCTCAAAATCAAAACCCGTCCAGATACCGATGGAGCCCAGAATGGAGTCCTGGGGGTGATACCGGCGGAAGATACTGTAGTAGTACGCCGCTTCCTTGCTGTTGAGCACGGCCTGGGGGTTCTCCGCCTTGATGCGTGCGTAGTCATCGTCGCTGAGTTCAGCCTCCGCAATCTTCTCTCCGATGGATTCGCATCCCGCCCCCTGCGAGTACTGCACCTTGTACCGCCACAGGATGTCGTCCGGCAGATACCCCGTCCCTTCGAAGGCTCTTCGCAGTATCCATTTTTCAATTCTGTCGTCGGAGGTTTGTGATTGCCGGACTTTTAACTCCGGCGGAATCTGCATTGCCAGATCGATCAGTTCGACGTCCAGGAACGGTACCCGCAATTCCAGACTGAACAGCATGCCCATCCGGTCCGCCCGCTGCAGATTAATATTGTGGAGGTGCCCGATGCACCGCCGCGCTTCCGCATTGAGCTTCTCCGACGGGAAATGTTTCATGTAATGGTACCCGGCGAACAACTCGTCCGCCCCTTCGCCGGTCAGCACGACGGTGACATACTCCGCCGCCAGTTTACAGGTAAAGTAACAGGGGACTGCACACCGGACAAGCGACGGATCGTAGCTCTCCAGCTTTCCGATGACTTCCGGCAGGGCGTCGTAATATTCGTTCTCCGAGAATATCAGTTCATGATGATTGGATCCGATGTGCCGGGCCGCCACCCTGGACGCCTTCAGGTCGTCGCTTTCCCCGGCACTGGCATCCCGCGTGCCCACAACGAAGGTGTGTAGGTTGGGGATGTGTTCCGCCGCGATGGCGGCCACGATGCTGCTGTCCAGCCCCCCGCTGCAGAAAGACCCCACATGCACTTCCCGGTCCGCCAGCAGACGTTTTCTGACCGCTCGAATGAACGTTTCACGGATGCGTTCCGTCGCCTCGTCGATATCCGTCAGCAGGTGATCCCGGATGGCGGGGATTTGATAATACTGGACGAACCCATCCTTCGGCGTATAGTAGTGACCGGCGGGGAATTCATGAACCTCCGTCACCCCCGTGAGGCTCATGGCACTCAATTCCGAGGAGAAATAGAGGGTATCGTCCGCATACCCATAATACAGGGGTTTAATCCCTATGGGATCCCGGGCGAGCATGAAGTTGTCGCCGTCCGCGATGGCAAAGGCAAACATCCCGTCGAAATCGTGGACACCGGCCGGACCTTTCTCCCGGTAGGTGTGCAGAATCACCTCGGTATCGGAGTCCGTCTGGAATTCGTATTTGCCGGCGAGATCCCGCCGCAGTTCCTGGAAGTTGTAAACTTCCCCATTGCACACAATAGCCGGATTCCCCCCCGGGCTGACGATGGGCTGCCGTCCTTTCGCCACGTCAATGATGGAAAGGCGTGTATGTCCGAGCACGCTGTGTCCGCAGGTATGGATGCCACGGTCATCGGGTCCCCGGTGCGGCAAATGATCCAGCATCCGGTTGATCAACGCTTTGTCTGGTGTGCCAAAACCGCCAGCAATCCCGCACATGTATCACCATTCCTTTCCCTGCTCAGTCTCTGTTCAGGCCGCCGATCGCTTCCCTTATTGGAGCAGGGCCTGTTTCTGCCGCACGATGTCCGCTAAATCGAGTTGCCCGTTCAGCGATTCTCCTGCATAGAGGGCGCCCTGTCGCAACCCGGCCCGTGCGGCCTTCATGAACCTGGTTCCGCTTCTTCCCGAGAGCACCGCCCGGCCGATCTGTTCGACCTGCGTGTCGACGGTCGCCCTGTCATACGTTTCCAGTGGCCGGTGGATATATTCTATCCTGTTCCCGATTTCCTGCTGTATGCCGGAATCCACGGTCACGCCGAGCATTTCCAGCGACTTTACCGCCGCCGTTCGGGCAATCGCCGCCGGCTCGGCGTCCGGCGCTTCCGCGCACGCGTGCCGGATCTGCGAGAGAATTCGATCGTCGATGATATACTGTTCCGGGCAGACCGTCAGTACCTGTTCCAGCATACCCAGGGCGCTGTTAATGAATTGCGCCCCCCCGGCCGCCTCGTACACCATGCTCAGGACCTTTTCCGAAACAGCCTGGGGGGTGGGGACCTTTTCGTCTGAAACCGCCGCGGTGCCGCAGCAGGGGATGCGATAGTACTGAGTCAGCTCGGCCGCAAGCGCCACGCGGCGGATACTCTCCGGTTGGCACCACCGCGGTGAAAGGTCGCTCTGCAGATTGGACGTAATAGGAATCCCCCGGTACAGGACTCGTGCCCCCGGCCGGATCAGGTTCGCCAGCACCACCGCGGACAGTATTTCCGCATTCACCTGGACCAGTTCTCCCACTTCCGACAGGGGGGCAGTCAATCCAGCCTGGGGGCAACTGGAAATGGCCACGGGCACGTCTGCCTCGACAATGCGCATGAATTTTTCCGCCGTATCGTCCGCCCATTTCATCGGACTGACGACGACACACGCGATGAACGAGATCCGGGAGGGATCGTCCACCATCCGGAGGATATCGGGCAGCTTGTCCGCTTTGATCAGGTTTGCAAGGTTGATATGCTTGGTGGTGTGCTCGAGAAAGATCCGGGTTTTGGTCAGATCCATCTCCTCCTCGGGTACATCGGGCTCAACGGGCCGGGTGATGAAACCGGCATTCTCCAGGGCCTCGCAGAGGCGCACAATGTCCACCAGGTCCTGCGTCACCGCCGGTGCCCGGGCAAAGTCCCCGTCCCGGTAGTGCAGGACGTTGAGGGCCTGACCACCAGTGCCGAAATAGGCGATCGGTGTGTCGCAATGCAGGTCAAGGCGGTGTGCCTCCGCCTGCGCCCCCAGGTGCACGCGCCCGGCCGTCTTCTGCAATGCCTCGTCCACCATGGAAGCGGGGATTCTTACCCTCCCCTCCTCCACACGGGCCCCGCCCTGCTGAAATATGTCGACCGCGCGCTGACACTCCAGCGCGATACCGACCTCGCTCAATAACCGGCAGGATCCGTGATGAATCTCCCGACAATCCACCTCATGCAGCAGCCGGGTGCGTTGTATGTGCAACGGCGTTGCCATGCTATCGTCTCTTCCGGTATTGCCGACGGGTGGTCTCTGACACTCACGCCATTCTGATTGGTGTTTTCCCTCACATCATCAGACGCCGGACCTTACCGCGGACGCGGCGCCGCGGAACATTGTCACTTCTGACCGCCTCACGCCGGCGTCGCCTGCTCGCGCATCTTGTCAAGGCGATCGATCGCGTCGAACGCGTCCCGGCAGTAGGCATCTGCCCCGATCTGCTCGGCAAACTGCTCGGAGACGGGCGCGCCGCCGACGAGTATCTTCACTTTGTCGCGCAGCCCGGCGGCATCCAGCGCCTCGACGACCGCCTTCATCTTGGTCATGGTCGAGGTGAGGAGCGCGGAGAGACCGACGAACTGCACGTCGCTCGAATTCACTTCATCAACGATCCGCTCCGCAGGCACCGAGGTGCCGAGATCGCGGACGTCGTATCCGGCGCCCTTGAGCAGGGTGATGACGATGTTCTTTCCGATGTCGTGGAGGTCGCCCTCCACGGTGGCGATGATCACCCGGCCCTTGTGCTCGACGTTCGCCTTGAGCAGGTGCGGGGCGAGGATGTCCATCGCGGCGCTGACGCATTCAGCGCTGGCGAGCATGTCCGGGATAAGGTACTCGCCCGATTCGTACTCGGCGCCGACGGTTTCCATGGCCGGCGAAAGCGCCTCGGCGAGGATCCGCGTGACGGGCACGTCCTCCTCGAGGGCGGTCTCGACGAGTTCCGTCACCCCGGGCTGGCCCTCCAGATCGCCGTCGAATCCCTCGTCCTCCTGATCGACGCGTCCGAGGATGACGTTCTTCTTGATCTCCGACAGGATGTCATCGGTGTTCATCGTGCATCTACCTCATAACACGAAGCGTTCCGGCGGCACCAGTCCGGGCACCTCGGCCCGGATGGACTCGATCACCTGGCGCGGCAGCGCTTCGCCGGGGGCGGCTCGGAGTTCCGCGAGGCGGTCGCAGGCTCGTTCGAGCACGCGATCGTGATCGCCCTCGCTTTCGAGCATGTATGGATTCGCCACGACCCCGCGGCGAATCTGCTTGCGAATGAGCCGGGCATACAGCCGCGTGCCCGAACCCATGACTTTACGCACGTCGCCGATCGCATTCTGAACATCGGCCTCCTCGAATTTCGTCGGCCGAAGAATGCCCTTCACGACCTCGATGTTCGCGTTATCGATCACGGCCTGGGCCGGGCACCATGTTCCGGTGCGATCGAGCAGACCGAACGCGTAGTGGATGTACGGCGCGCCGCACTGGGCGACGGCGAACTGTGAGAAGATCTTCTCGACCGTGGCCTGCACGCCCGGCACCGCGCTGTCGCCCACCCCGGCCGAACTGTAACACGGCAGCCCGTAGCGCCGGGCGAGTTGTGCGCAGCCGACGTGATACTGGATGAACTCCGGCGCGCCGTACAGATCGTGCAGCGTGTCCAGCCGCGCCCGCACGGGGACCCCGCCGTAGAGCACCGGCGTTCCGGGCCGCACGAGCTGCGTCAGCGCGATCGCGGCCAGCAGCTCGGCGTTGATCTGCATGAGCATGCCTTCCTCCTGCACGGGCGCGGTCGATCCGCCCTGCGGGGAAGAGGAAAGCACGAGCGGGATGCCGCGCTCGGCGATGCGCATCACCTTGCTCGTCGTGTCGTCCACCATTTGCAGCGGACTCTTCACCGGGCAGGCGATGAAGGACAGCGGGGGGGCCGCGCGGAACGCGTCCGCTCCGCCCGCGACGATCTCACCCAGCCTCACGACGTGTTCCAGGGCGTCCAGGCTCGTCAGCCCCGCCTGCACGTGCTTGGTCATGTACATCAGGCAGGCGAGGAAGACGTTCACGTCCTTGTTGGAATCGTCGATGTCCTCGTCCTGGATGTTCACGTTCCGGATGAAGAAGTCGACGTTGTTCAGCGTGTTGCAGAGCCGGGCGGAGTCGAGCAGGTGCCGGATCGCGCCCCGGTGATGCGTGTATCGGAGCGCGGCTCGGTGCTCGTCGCCCGCGGGCGCTGCGTCGCCGACCTCGATCTCGAGAACCGTGTTCGTCTCGGAGCCGGTTCCGAAATAGACCCGCGGGACGTGTGCATCGACGACGAGCGCGTTCGCCGGCTCTCGCGCGCCGAGCACCACGCGGCTGGGCGCCGCCTCGATCGCTTCCTCGATGACGGGCGGCGGGACGCGCACGATCCAGGCCTCCGCGTCCGGCGCGCGCTCGGTCGCGCAGCCGGCGCCGGCGTACACCGAGACGGCTTCCTCGTTGAAGCAGAGGATCCCCGGATCCTGGAGGATTTGCAGCGACCCGTCGTGCAGCAGGCCGAGCTGCGCGTCGGTGAACCGCGTGGCGGGCCTGACCACCACGCCCGGCCGGAACGACGCGGGCGGTGTCGCGGCGCCCTGACTGTCTGAGTGCACCTGCACCGTCACCGGATTTCCCCTTTTCGCGCCTGGCGCGAATACCGTCGGCAATGGCGATCGTTGCCGGCGAGAAGATCCCCCAGCGCGATGGCGCGCCGGATCCCGTCGCGGGTGGGATCGCAGATCGCCGAATCGAGCCCGCTCGCGAGGGCCGTGATAAGAAGCGCCTCGTTGATGGCCGTTCGTTTGGGCAGGCCGTGGGAGACGTTGGATACGCCCATCGTGGTCTTCGCCTCGGGGAAACGCGCCTTGATGCGTCGGAGCGTGTCGAGCGTGATGCGCACCTGCGTGGCGTCGGAAACGAGCGGCAGGACGAGGGGATCGAAGAAGAGGTGCGCCTCGGGAACGCCGCTCTTCTCCGCCGCGGACGCGATCGATTCGCACACCGCCAGTCGTTCGTCGGCGGTTTTGGGAATGCCGTTGGCGTCCATCGCGAGGGCGATGACGGGACAGTGGTGCTTCGCGGCGACGGGCATCATCTGCTCCAGCCGGTCCGGCTCGCCGTTGACGGAATTGAGCATCACCTCCCGCCGGCCGTTCAGGTGCGCCAGACCCGCCTCGAGGACCGCCGGATCGGAGGAGTCGAGTGCGAACTTCTTCTCCGTGGTGCGGAGCGCGATGTCAATGAGCCAGGCGAGATTCGCGATTTCGCGCTCGCGATCGGCGCCGTCCGTCCCGCCGTTCAGGTCGATGTATTCGGACTTCGTCTCGTCCTGCGCCTTCACTTCCTCGGCGATGTGTCCCTCGTCGAGGTCGTTGATCGCGCGGGCGATCGGCTTGCGGGTGGCGTTGATGCGTTCTCCGATGATGATCATGGCGACACGAGACTCCCGAAAACCGGCTTCGATACGGCGGGGAAGGACGCGAGAAGCTCCGAGGCGAGCTCGCGCGGGATGTGGAGCTCGGGCGTCTCCTCGAGCAGCTTCCGGACGATCCGATGCGCGTTCTCGGGCGTGGTCGGCCGGCCGGCCTCGGTCCATTCCTCGCGGGTCCGGCGATCGCTGAGCGTGGGGGCGTGGTGCTCGCGGCGCATGTGCTTGCGGGTGTGCCGGGCGGCCACGAAGTTGCCGCCGGGACCCGCGTCGCGGATCGCGTCGATCCCCAGCGTCTCGTCGTCGACGCGGATGCCCTCGAAGGCGCGCAGGGCCAGTCCGATGATCTCGTTGTCGATGACGAGCTTTTCCTTGCTCACGGTGAGGGCGAACTCCATCAGTCCCGCGGCGTCGTGGATGAACTCGCCGCCCGCGAGGACGACGAGCAGGTTGTTCAGCGCCGACTCGTAGCCGCTCTGCGCGTCGAGCGTCTTGGAATCGCTGATCCCCGCCGTCGCGTAATAGGGGATGGAGTAGTACCGGGCGAGCTGGGCGGTGGCCGCGTTGAGCAGTCCGCTCTCGACCGGGCCGCCGAGGTACTTCAGATCCTGCATGTCCGCGGAGCTGGCCACGCAGCCGAAGATGACAGGGGTGCCGGGGTTGACGAGCTGCGTGGTCATCACGTTGATGAGGGCATCGCAGTTCTGAATGACGAGGGTGCCGGCCAGGGTGACGGGCGACGTCGCTCCGCACAGCGGCTCCGCGGGCACGGCCAGCGGAATCCCCTCCCGCGCCGCCTGCGCCATGAACGAGCCGTACTTGCGGTCCAAACGCAGCGGGCTCATGCTGCACGTGATCAGCGAAATGAAGGGGCGCTCGCGCAGCGCCTCGGGCGAGCCCGCCACGCGCTCGGCCATGGCCACCACGTCGCGTATGCCCTGCGCCGTGTACACCCCGCCCATCACGTGCTTGGAGGTGCCGCACAGGCCGGCGAAGAAACGGTTGACGTCCACCGCCTCCACCGGCAGCTCGTTGGGATACGTCGGCAGAAGCATGAAGTGCACGTGCTCGAGCCGCTCGGTGATGCGGATGATGTCGACGAGGTCCTGCAGGTTCGCGGGCCGGCGTTCGTCGGTCCCGTATTCGAGGACGTTGAGGGCGGTTCCGCCGGTGCCGCAATACACGTTTCCCGCCCCGAGATCCAGGTCCGTTCCGGGCCGCCGTCCGTAGAGCGTCACGCGGGCGGGAACGGTCTCGAGCAGTTCGTTGATGGTGTGTTCACGGATGCGCACGACGCGCCGCTCCGAGTCGACGGAGGTATCGAGCCGGCGGAAAAGCTCGAAGACTTCCGGTTCGTGCACCTCGAACCCGACTTCGGAGAGCACGGTCATCGTCGCGTCGTGAATCTGCGCGACATCGTCGTCCGAAAGCGGCTGATATGGAAAACGGGGCGCAGCCTGAGAAACCTGCGCCCGCAGGACGTCGGCTTCCGATTTACGCATCATTCTCTCCGGTACGGGCAGTCCTCGCGCCCGCAGGCGAGGCAGGGCGAAGGAATCTCATCAAGGAGTTCTGCGGGTCCGATGCCGATCACGCCTGCAATCGACTTTCGCGGCCGCATGAGGTGATCGGGCGAGAGGGCCACGGCGCTGTCGACCTCGCCGGGCAACAGCGCGAAGAGCTTCTGCTGTTCGTGCAGAGGCCAGTCGCAGTAGCCGGGGCTGAACGGCAGGCTGTAGGTCTGATCGGGCGGAAGATCGTCGGCGATCTCCTCGTGAAGCTGTTCAACCAGCGATTCCGCGGCCACCGAGGCCGCCGCGTCGAGCACCACGCCGAACGCGGGCCGACGACGCATGGCTCGCGCGATGAGCTGATCGACGGCGTTTCCCAGCGTCACCACGTACACGTACAGCGTGTGGCACGGGCGAAGGGAGCGGGCGAGACGAAAACTCCGCAGGGCGAGCGTGCGATCGATGCGCACCAGGCCCCGTTCGACCTCGATCGCGTGGGCGCGGCGCGTCGTCCACGGCCGGGCGTAATCCAGCACCCGATCCACGGCCCCGTCGATCTGTCGGGACAGGCGGGGAGAAAGTGCCCGGTCCGCGGAATGACCGAGTCGCCGAAGCAGACGATCGGTGGAGACGGCCAGCGCCGCGTCGAGGGTGGTTCGAGTCGGATTCGGGGCGATCATGGTCTGCGTCTCCGATACGTGAGCGCTCATTCCCGCGGGTCCTGCAATCCGACCGGATCCGCCCGATCGAGCAGCGACACGAGGCGGGACAGCGCGCCGCTGATCCGTGCAATCTCCTCGGCATCCAACTGAGCGATGCTCGCGGAGATGCATTCCTCGATGGGATCCGGGATCTGCTGCGCCTGGCGCACGCCTTCGTCGGTGAGGGTAAGAAGCGAAATACGACGATCGGTCTCCTTTCGAATCCGGGTGAGCAGTCCCTTCGATTCGAGTCGATCCACGATGCCGGTGAGATTGGAGGGCGTGACGGAAAACAGATCCGCCAGCGTCGCGGCCGACATCGGGCCCGAGTCCAGCAGCGTGTGCAGCATGTGGATCTGCGCGCTGGTGAACCCGAAGTGCTTGGACACCTCGTGGGATCTCACGCTGATCCGTCTCATCATCCGGCGGATCAGGGTCGCCATTTCCTCGCTGACGGACCCGGGTTCACGCATGCTTGTCAGTCCACGTGGGGTGAGACTTCCAAAAACTCCTCCGCCTGCCGGACAGCCCGGCAGTTCGGCTGGCGCGGTCCTGCGCTGTACGGGATTCATGCCGCTGGGTATCGAGATCGCGGCAGCCCCGCATCTTAGCGATAAAAGCATAGATGTTCAAGGCCTAAATAATAAGAGCATAAATCATTCTGGGGCAAACAGTTAGCCGATCTCCTCCGGATCGTGCGATCCTTCGTTCCGCTCGGGTTCCGGCGGCTCAGCCCGGACCGACATGGCGTGCGCTGCCTGTCGGCCTGCGGGTCGAATCAACGGCAGAGGGCGCAGAAAAGGGCTCGGGCGCGGCCCGGCCGGCCGGCAGGCCGGGGTCCGGTCGACCGACTGGCGGGCGTCTGTTCCGGGGGAGGAGAGGCCCGACGTGGCACCGCCACGATCGCCGTAAGTATCGAATTCGGTCGAAGTTAGGCGATTGCGGCGGCGCGAGCCTTCACGCGGTTCCGAAGGCCTGAAACCTCGTTGTCTTCCGACGGGCAGTCTAGAACGCGACCCCGCTTCCCGCAAGCCGGGGCGTGTTGTCCGGCCGGCCGTTTGCCCGTCTGATTCAGCGCCGCGGCACGCCCTTCGCCCTTCATCAGGCTCTACCGCCCCTTCCGGGTGACGGCGTCCCGGGCGCGGGGAGAGCCGGCGGCCGCTCATCACGGGCAGTGAACGAGCCGGGCAGGGCGCAAGCGCGCTCGATCCCCGCGAGCCGCGCGGCGCCTGCTATGCTCCGAGCAAGCGTGTCGGGTGACGTCGATCGAGGGCTTGGTGGAGCCTGGTGGAGCCGGTTGCAAAGGCCGCACTCGGCCTGATGCATCCAGATCTTCTGATGAGAAGCAGCCTTGCGGCCAGCGCGCGAACGGTCAAAGGCGTTGCAGGGTGCCGGGAGAGCCGACGCCGCGGGATTCGACTCTCCACGCCCCTGCCGGCGACTGCCATCCTCGGCTCGCCGATCGCCACCGCCCATCGTCGGAATCGCATGTTGCGGCTTTGTTCTCATCCCGGTCCGCCTCCCAGCGCCCAGCCCCTGATCGCCCATGAACTCCCTTCTCCCAGTTGTTGGCCACCGCCGATGCCAGGCCGAAGCTGGATACGTTGAACGTTGCGATCATCGTCAACGCTTCCGCGCTGTTCATCATCCTGCTTCTGGTCAACGGAGACGACCTCAGAGGCCTGTGGGGAGCGCGCCGTGAGCTGTGCATGCTCTGCATCGCCAGGCTGATCGGGCACGCGGCGTACCGCGCCGTTAACATGGGTTGAGGGACTTTCGGAGGTGTACGGACCGTCCAGCCGTACCTGACCGTGACCTTCTCAGGTCGGGTTCGAAGGGGCTGGCGCATGCCCGGGACCCGGCGTTGCTGATCCGCGAGCTGCGCCGCAAGATGGAGTATCCCTCTGCGGCATGCACCGCCGGGGCACGGCGCGATCTCATCGGCAAGCGTGGGCGATCTCGACGCTGATTAAGTCAGTTGCTATCCTGTCCCGCGTTCCGGATGGGACGGTAGCCAATGGAGGACTCGCTCGATGATCCGACCCGCCATTCTCGCCGCACTCCTCACGATCCCCGTTCTTGCCGGCTGCAAGCAGGCTCATACCGACGACGAATCGGAGGAAGATTCGGCCCCGGCGATCGTCTTCACCCAGGAGCGTTCGACAAGCGAGGATGTCATCTACCTCCGCAGTGAAGAGGAGCTGCGCGGGGAGGTGATGCTCGCATCGTTGCGCGTCTCGACGCCTTACGGCGAGTTGTCGATCCCTGTCGATCGATGCGCGCGGGTGGCCTTCCTGGAGAGCGACGAGGACACGAACGTCGGGGACCAGGCCATCATTGCCGTCAACGGGGACCGGGTCACCGGCATCAGTACCGAGCCGACGATCCGTTTCAGGGACAGCGCATCGGGGGAGGAGACCGAAATCGAGAAGAACGATGTCTGGTTCATCGCATTCCAGGAGGGCAGCGACGAACGCGACGTCATCGATACCGACAGCGCGACTGACCGGTTCATCATGATCAACGGCGATCTGCTCAAGGGCCACGCTGCCGAGGACGGCCTCGTGATCGAGACCGATTCTGACGACGTTGCCGTCCCCTTCGCCGAGATCGAAACGGTCCGGATGACGAGCGCCCGCGGCGAAGACGCAGACGTCACGGAGAAGATCACTGCGGTGGTGACCAGGCGGAACGGCGACGTCGTGCGCGGCTCGCTCGCCACGGAGGAGATGACGTTGCATCTCGATCTGGGAATGACCATCGAGGGGATCGCGAGGGACAGGTTCGCGCGGATTCACCCCGGCGGGAGCGAGGCGGTCACCAACTCTGTGGGAATGGAAATGGTGCTCATCCCGTCCGGTACGTTCACGATGGGCAGCCCGGCGGATGAGAAGCTGCGGGATGAGGATGAAACGCAACGCCGGGTGACACTGACCCGTGATTTCTACATGGGCGCGACGGAAGTGACTCAGGCTGAGTGGGTCGCGGTGATGGGCGAGAACGCGAGTGAGTTCCCGGGCGGTCTCCGGCCCGTCGAGAATGTCTCGTGGGAAGAGGCGATCGCGTTCTGCAACGGGCTGAGCACCATGGAAGGACTGCCTGTCGCCTACGAAGTCAAGGACGTCGAAGGCGAGAAGAAGATCAGTCTCCTGGATGCCGGGGGACAACCGACGACGGACATGACGCAGGTGGAGGGATACCGACTGCCCACCGGCGCCGAATGGGAATACGCGTGCCGCGCGGGAACCACGACAACCTTCAATACCGGCGACACGATCAACACCGATCAGGCCAACTACGACGGCGACAAGACGTACGGGGGCGGATCGAAGGGCGTGGACCTCAAACAGACGGTGCGGGTCGGCAGCTACCCGCCCAATGCGTGGGGCCTGTACGACATGCACGGCAATGTCTGGGAATGGTGCCATGACCTCTACGGCACCTACTCGTCGGAGCCCGTCACCGATCCCACGGGCGCAGCGCCGGGCGACTCTCGTGTCCCGCGTACGGCGCGCGTGCTGCGCGGGGGGGGCTGGAGCGGCGGTCCGGAGTTCTGCCGGTCGGCGTATCGCGCCTGGAGCAGCCCGGCCACCCGGGAAGGCTTCCTCGGATTCCGGGTTGTGCGCAGCGCGGACTGACGCTCTCTTCCGCTCGTTCCGCTCCGGCGGAACCTGCCGCCACCTCGGGGCTTCGGCTCGTTACCGTGATTGACGTTTCGCATCCATCCCGGTCTCGCTTCCCCAAGCACAGCACTCTGGAATCCCCATGACTACCCCGGATCTCAAATC
>JAXHTH010000037.1:0-16491 GCA_034211115.1 Planctomycetota bacterium
CACGGGCGCGGCGGGCCGAACCGGAACGCCCCTCTATCACTATCCGCTGGGTACGGAGAACCTCTTCGCCCGTGAGTTCGGCTACAGCCGCTCGCGCCAGCAGTTGCTTCTGGCGCTGGAGCGGCGCGAGATCCGCCATTTGGATCTGGGCATCGCCAACAACCGCAAGTTTCTCATCATGGCGTCGATGGGGTTCGACGCGGAGGTGACCTACGACCTGGCCCGCCGGCGGGGGTCCTCCATCAGCCATCTGACCTACCTCCCGCCCATCCTCAGGCGTTTCCTCGCCTGGGAGGCCCCGACGATCAGCGTCCGGCTGGACGGGGAGACGATCGTGGACCGGGCCGCCGGGTGCGTGGTGGTGGGCAACAGCCGGCAGTACGCGATGCGATTCGATCCCGCCCTGCGGGCGTCGATGACCGACGGGCGACTGGACGTGGTGTTCTTCCCCGCCCGGAGCCGGCTGGAGCTGCTGGGGTGGGCCCTTGCCTGCCGGCGGCGCAAGCAGCTCGAGCGGCCGGGGCTGGTCTACCGCCTAGGCCGGCAGGTGGAGCTGGTGAGCGATGCGCCGGTCCGATATCAGCTCGATGGCGACGTTCCGGAGGCGCACGCGCCGGATCCGGAGGATGCGGCGGTGGAGGACGGGGCCTCGAACCTCGTTCGTATCTCCCTGCGCCCAAGCGTGTTGCCGATCCTGATCCCATAACCGGCGTCCCGCCCGCTCAGGTGGGTCAGGCCGGCGGGGAACCGACCCGGGGAGGCTCAAGTCGGATTCGGGACGCTCCGATGACCCTCGGGAGGTTCGGTGGGCCCGACCTGATCGCACGACTCCAGAGGGGAGATCGGTGTGGATGTTGCCACGATCATCGGCCTGATTCTGGGTGCGGCCCTGATCGGCATGGCCATCGTCATGGGTGGCGATGTCGGCTCCTATCTCAACGCGCCCTCGGTGCTGATCGTGGTGGGCGGGGCGACGTGCGCGACCATGGTCGCCTATCCCCTCGCCCGCTTCCTCAAGCTGCCGAAGGTGGTCATGAAGACCCTCTTCGCCAAGCCCACCGACCCGGTGGCGCTGCTCAAGCAGATGGTCGAGCTGGCGGAGATCGCCCGCCGCGACGGCATCCTCGCCCTCGAAAACGTCACCGAGCAGATCGATGACGAGTTTCTCATCTCCGGCATCCAGATGGCGGTGGACGGGACGGATCCGGAAGTGATCCAGACGGTGATGGAGACGGAGCTGGAGAACCTCGTCGAGCGGCACCAGGCGGGCAAGGGCCTGCTCGATGCCCTGGGCCGCTTCGCCCCCGCGTTCGGCATGATCGGGACGCTCATCGGCCTGGTCGCGATGCTGAGCAACATGGACGACCCGTCCAAGATCGGGGCGGGGATGGCCGCGGCCCTGCTCACCACCCTGTACGGATCGCTGCTGGCGAACATGCTCTTCCTTCCCCTGGCCGACAAGCTCGCCCAGCGCTCCAGCGAGGAGGTGCTGGCCAAGACGATCATCATCCAGGGCGTGATGGCCATCCAGGCCGGGGACAACCCCCGCAACGTCCAGTCCAAGCTGATGACCTTCGTCCCGCCGGCCCAGCGCTTCACCGAGGAAGATCAGCGAGCGGCGGCCTGAGCCATGGCGAAGAAGCGCAAGCAGGAAAACGCCAACGGCACGCCCGCCTGGGTCGTCACCTTCGGGGACATGATGTCCCTGCTCCTCTGCTTCTTCATCCTCCTCCAGATGTTCTCGGAACTGAAGCAGGACCACGAATACCAGCGGGTGATCACCGCCATCAAGGAGGCGTTCGGCTACGCGGGCGGCATCGGCGTGCTCCCCGTGGACGACCCGCCCCTGCGGTCGCTCGTGGAGACGCTCGAATCGATGGCCGTCAAAAAGGACCACGAGTTCCTCAACACGAGTTCCAGTCCCGACGCGGGCATCGACGGGCCCCAGATGCGGGTGACGAAGATCCGCGAGGGGATCGTCTTCACCCTCGGCGGGCCCAGCACGTTCGATCCGCTCTCGGCGGAGGTCAAGGAAAGCGTGAAGGCGGAACTGGAGAAGCTCGCCACCCTCCTCGCGGGACGGAACAACAAGATCGAGATCATCGGTCACGCCGCCGCCAAGTACATCCCGCCCGACTCCCCCTGGCGAAGCCTGGATCATCTCAGCTACCGGCGGGCCGAGAACGTCAAGGACCTGCTGCTGGAATACGGCCTGGATGACAAGGTCTTCCGCCTCCAGGCCGTCGGCATGCGCGAACCGGTGCGGCCTCGGGCGGTGGAGCCGGAGGATGCGGCGGAAAACCGCCGGGTCGAGATCATTCTCACCGAGCTGCTGGTCGAGGAAGTGAACGCGGACGCGCTGTATACGGATGAAACCGCCGCCCGAGGAGGCTGAACCATGGCCGATAAACCCGATCAACCCGGCGCGAAGAAGTCGAAGGGCTCGCTGAAGACCCCCCTCGCCATCCTCGTCCTCCTGGGGCTCGAGGCGGGGCTGATCATCGGGGCGATGGCCTTCATCGGCGGCGAGCCGGAGACGGCCGGGGCCGCCGACCCCGCCCTCGCCGAGCTCGGTGACGCCGAGGGGAACAGGATCACCGAGATCCTCGTCCTCGACGGGAAGCTCCCCAACGCCAAGGCCGGCATCACCTACCTCTACGACACCGAGATCTACGTCCAGGTCAGGCAACGGCACGCCGAGATCGTCAACAGCGAACTCGAGCAGTTCTACAACGAGATCAAGGCCGAGATCAGCGCGATCTGGCGCACGGCCGACCCGCCGCACTTCAAGGAACCCAAGCTCGAGAACCTCACCCGCAAGGTCTACGCGATGCTGGACGAGCGCTTCGGGGCGGATCCCGAGACGGGCGAGCCTATTCTCGTCAAGTGCGTCATCGTGATGGGAACCGGCTTTCGCGTCGACGGCTGAGCCGGTCGGCGCGGCGCGCGGAGGGCGCGTCAACGCGCGGGAATTGCGCGATGCCATCGAGGTCGGTTCATGTCGCCGACCGGTGGGCCGCCACGAGATGCAAAAGCCCGGCGTCGAAGGCGGGAAACCACTGGACGGCGCGCTGCGCTTCTGGCAGAATGCCGACGCGCATGTAGAGAAATCAGCCGCGTGATGCCGATGGGTAGGGATTGTCGATCGGCGCTCGCGCGGACGGCTGAGCCGCAGGTTCGTGGGTGAGGTGCGAAGCCAGGGATGGCCGAGGAGCAACCCCAGTCCGATCAGGAAGCGACGGATGCGCAGTCCGCCGACGCCCCGGAGCAGGCGGCGGCAGAGGCGTTGCAGTCCGTCGAGGCGGCGGCGAAGGCGGTCGAGGCCGCCGCCGACGACGCCGCGCCCATCGATCTGCCCGACTTCGAGCAGGGCGGGAACGGAGAGGCGGCCTCACCCGCCGGCATGAACCTGCTCAAGGACGTCTCCCTCAACGTCAAGATCGAGCTGGGGCGGACGCAGATGTACGTCGAGGACGTGCTCCGCCTCAACGCCGATTCCGTCATCGAACTGGACAAGGCGGCCGGCGACCCGGTTGATATCTACGTCAACGATCGCCACGTCGCGCGCGGCGAGGTCCTCGTGCTCAATGAGAATTTCTGCGTGCGCATCAGCGAGATCATCGACGGGGGCGGGGGCGAAGAGTAGGCGGCGTTTGCCGTGAACCGCCCGCACGGAGCGCGGGCCCGCCGGAGGATCCGGCGGAAACCAGCCAGGATGGCGACATGGTCCGACGTACACGCACTTCCCTGACCATCATCGGCCTTGCGCTGACCCTCGCCGCCTCGTCGGCGACCGGCCGGCCGCCGGCGCCGGGATCGGCCATCGCCAACGGGCCCGCCGCGCTGGACGGCGCGGCGCCGCCCGACGCCGTGGAAGTCGCCGCGGCGGACGATGCCGCCGGGCCGCAAGCGTCCTCGGACGACATCGACACCGACCCGCGGGCGGCGTCGCCTCCCCCGGACCCATCCGATGGGATCGAGGAGACGCCGAGCGCGGCCGAGCGCGAATCCCGCATGCTGGGCGCGCCCAACGGCCCGCTCAGTGCCCGGCCCGCCGAGGGATCGACGGACGCGGGGCGACGGAATCCGCTGGCGAAACTCGACCCGCGCCGCAACGAGTTCACGCGCGTCTTCGGCGCGCTCGTGGTCGTGCTCGGGTTGCTCGTTCTGCTTCGCGGCTTTCTCCGGCGCGTCCCGGGCCTGCTTGCCGGGGGCGGGCAGCCGTCGGGCGTGCTCGAGATCCTCGCGCGCTATCCCGTCGGTCGCGGCCAGTCGCTGATGATCCTCAAGCTCGCCCGCCGCGTCCTGCTCGTGCATCAGGCGGGCACGTCAATGCACACGCTGACGGAGGTGACCGGCGAGGACGAAGTCGCCTCCCTCCTCTCGCGCATGGAAGCCGGGTCGCGCTCCCGCGATGCCGTGCGCTTCCGAAGCGCGCTGCGCACCTTCCAGCAGGAACATGAAGGGCACGCCTCGTCCCGCTTCCCGCCGGGCGATGAAGCGGGGCGCGATCGGCCGGAGCTCGTCGATCTCACCCGCCGGCGCGGCCGGGGCCTGCGCGCGCTCGTTCGCGGAGGGAGGGACTCATCATGAACGGCGTGCGCGAGCAGACCGCCGTCCTCCGCGTGCCGATCGTCGTCGCGGCGCTGTTCGCGCTCTTCATGACGCCGTCCCTTTCCGCCCAGTTGGTCGATCCGTCGGAGGTCACCGACCTGAACCCGATCGGCGTGCTGGAGGGCGCGGCCGAATCCGTGCCGGGCGTGGAAGGCGGGCTCAGCGCGTCCCTGAACATCGTCCTCCTGCTCACCGTCCTCAGCCTCGCCCCCGCCCTGCTCATTCTCTGCACGTGCTTCACGCGGATGGTGATCGTGCTCGGCCTGCTGCGGCAGGCGCTGGGCACGCAGGGCCTGCCCCCCAGCCAGGTCATCGTGGGCCTCAGCCTGTTCATCACCTTCGCGGTGATGGCCCCCACGATGCAGCGCGTCTACAGCGAAGGCGTTCGCCCCTACGCCGACGGTGAAGTCACCGACTACACCGTCGCCTGGGAGCGGGCCAGGCAGCCGATGCGCGATTTCATGTTTGCGCAGATCGAGGCGACGGGGAACTGGTCCGGCGTGTACATGATGCTCAACTACCGGGGGATCGACACCTCCGACCCCGCGAGCCTGACCCGCGCCGACGTGGACATGCTCTCGCTCGTCCCCGCCTACATCCTGAGCGAGCTGAAGGTCGCCTTCCTGATGGGGTTCCGCATCTATCTGCCGTTTCTGGTGATCGACATGGTGATCGCGAGCATGCTGATCTCGATGGGCATGCTCATGCTGCCGCCGGTGCTGATTTCGCTTCCGTTCAAGCTGCTGCTGTTCGTGCTCGTGGACGGCTGGCAGCTCGTGGTCGGCTCGCTGATGACGAGCGTGGTTCAGCCGGACGTGATGATGCAGACGACGTCGATGGTGATGACGGGCGGGCCGTAGCCGGCTCGTCGCCGCAGGCGCGGTGCGCGCCGACCCGAGTGACGGCCCGCCGGCCGCGAACGTGTGTGCTCTTCGTGGGAGATTTCTGAATGATGGGAGAAGAGGCCGTCGAGACCGTGCGGATGGCGCTGTTCCAGGCGCTGCTCATCGCCCTGCCCATTCTCGGGGCGGGCCTCGTCGTCGGGCTGTTCATCAGCCTCTTCCAGGCGGTGACGCAGATCCAGGAGCAGACGCTGACGTTCGTGCCCAAGATCGCGGTGATGATCATCGTGGCGATCTTCCTCCTGAGCTGGATCGCCCTGCGGATGTCGGACTTCGCCATCGAGATGTTCACCGGGATGGTGGGAGGATGAGCGCGTGTGCATCGCCCCCGCCATGATCCCCGCCGCGCGTTCGGGACCGGAGAATTCCAGGCGTGAGCCAGTACGAGGCCATCCTGAATCACATCCCGCCCCTGATGCTGGTGATGTTCCGCATCGGGGGGCTGATGATCTACGGCCCGGTGTTCGGCGCGCCGGTGATCCCGATGCGGGTGAAGGTCTTCCTTTCGCTGCTCATCGCGCTCGCGGCGTACCCCACGCTGTCCGCGTCCTGCCTGGGGGATCAGACGGTGACGCTGGAGCTGTGGTCGCTGGCGCCGCTGGTGGGGCTGGAACTGATCATCGGCCTGCTCATCGGGTACATGGCGAGCATTCCCCTCATCGCGGTGCAGACCGGCGGCCTGCTGATGGGCCAGCAGATGGGTTTGGGGTTCGCGCGGTTCTACAACCCGGGGATGGACGCCCAGGCCGACATCGTGGGCCAGATGCTCTTCTTCATGGCCCTCGCCGGGTTCCTCATCATCGGTGGGCACGAAGCGATGATGCTCGCGGTGCTCCGCAGCTTCCAGTACGTCCCCCTCGGCGGGCTGGCGATGGACGGCGATGTGCTGTCCCTGCTGGCCGGTCTGCTGCTGTCGGCCTTCGAGCTGGCGCTGCGCGTGGCCGCGCCGGTGCTCGCGCTGGTGTTCCTCGAGAGCCTGGCCATGGGGTACATGGCCAAGACCGTCCCGCAACTGAACATCCTCAGCCTGGGCTTTCCCATCCGCATCCTCGCGGGCTTCGCGATGATCACCCTCGCCCTGTTCGTGATGAACGATGTGATCATGGAAGGCATCGACTTCACGTTGAACGAGATCTTCCTGTGGGTGGAGGGGGCTTGAGGCTTGAAGACCTGAAGACCTGAACGCTTGAGAAACGAAAGCTGAAAACGGAAAGCTGAAAAGCGATGAGCGATAGGCGATAAGTGATGAGCGATGAGCGTGAGAAGACCAGCGAGCCGGGCCGTCCTCGGCCCCGGGTGCTTCGGGATGACCCGACGCCTCCTCCAGCGCGAGGGGTGCTTCGGGATGACCCGACGCCTCCGTCTGCGCGATGCAGGCAAGCGATGCTTCGACCGCACCCGGGCTCGCGGACGAGCCGACTCGCCCGACCCCTCACCTGTCGTCACTCATCGCTCATCACTCATCACTCCCCTGATCCCTGAGCAATCCCCGTGGCCGACGACCTGGGCGAAAAGACGGAAGACGCGACGCCGAAGCGGAAGCAGGAAGCGCGCGAGGAGGGGCAGGTGGCCCGGAGCCAGGATCTCGGCGGCTCGCTGCTGCTCATCGTCGGCACGCTCACCGTGGCCGCCCTGGCCTTCTGGATGCTGGGGCAGGCGAAGCTCGCCATTGCCGCCATCCTCGAGGGTGACGCCGTCTCCGATCCCATCGATCCGGACGGGGCGTGGAAGACGATCGTCTACGTGGGCAACGCGGCGATCCGCATCGGGGCGCCCGTCCTGCTCGTCACCTGGGCCGCCGCGTACCTGGCCCATTTCGCGCAGGTGGGCTGGATGTTCTCGCCCAAGGCGGTCGCGCCCAAGGCGAGCAAGCTCAACCCGATCAACGGCTTCAAGCGCGTGTTCGGCCTTTCGGGACTGGTGAAGGCGATCCTCGATGCGATGAAGGTGCTCATCGTCGCCGTCGTCGCCGTGCTCACCGTCCACCAGCACATTCACCGCATCGCGGTCATGCCGTACCTGTCGGTGATGGAGTGCCTGGCCACCGCGGGCTCGCTGCTGCTGGATCTCGCCCTTCGCGCGCTGGTCGTCCTCCTTCTTCTCGGCGTGATCGATTACGCCTACCAGCGCTGGAAGCACAACCAGGACCTGAAGATGACCAAGCAGCAGGTCAAGGACGAGATGAAGCAGACGGAGGGCGATCCGGACGTCAAGCGGAGGCGGATGCGCATGCAGCAGCAGATCGCCATGCAGCGGCTGTCGGCCGCGGTGCCCCGGGCGGACGTGGTCGTCACCAACCCCGAGCACATCGCGGTGGCGATCCGCTACGACGCGGAGGAGATGAACGCGCCGAAGGTGGTGGCCAAGGGCGCCGACTACCTTGCCCTCCGCATCCGCCAGCTCGCGCTGCAGCACGGCGTTCCCGTCATCGAGCGCAAGCCGCTGGCGCGGGCGCTCTACAAGCAGGTCGGCGTCGGGCAGGAGATCCCGCCGGACTTCTACAGCGCGGTGGCGGAGGTGCTCGCCTACGTCTATCGCCTCAGCGGGAAGATGGCCGGGTAAACGTCAAAACGTCAAAACGTCGAAACGTCAAAAAGAAAGAAAACAGGCAAAGCGCGAGAGGGGTCGGTGAGAGAAGCACGGCTGATGACAGAGGGTCGGATCTAGATGGCGAAGGCGGCGCAGCAGGGCAATATCCCGGCGGTCTTCCTGTGGGTGGGGCGGTATCGCCACCTGCTGGTGCCGATCGCGTTCCTGACCCTGATCATCGTCCTCGTCGTCCCCCTGCCCCCGCCGGTGATGGACGTGCTGATCTCGGCGAACATCTCGCTGGCTGCGGTGATCCTGCTCACGACGATCTACATGAACCGCCCGCTGGATTTCAGCGTGTTTCCCGCCCTGCTGCTGGCGACGACGCTCTTCCGGCTCGTGCTCAACGTCGCCTCGACGCGGCTCATCCTCAGCGCCGATGCGGACACCCCCGAGCAGGCGGTGGGCGTGGCCGGGCACGTCATCCAGGCGTTCGGGACCTTCGTGGCCGGCGAGTCGATCGTGGTGGGGGCGATCATCTTCATCATCCTCATCGTGGTGCAGTTCGTGGTGATCACGAAGGGCGCGACGCGGATGAGCGAGGTCGCCGCCCGCTTCACCCTCGACGCCATGCCGGGCAAGCAGATGGCGATCGACGCCGATCTCTCCGCCGGCCTCGTCGACGAGGCCGAGGCCCGCCGGCGACGCGAGGCGATCACCAACGAGGCGGACTTCTACGGCGCGATGGACGGCGCCAGCAAGTTCGTGCGCGGCGACGCCATCGCGGGCATCATCATCACCCTCGTCAACATCGCCGGCGGGTTCACCATCGGGGCCATGGAAAAGGGCTGGGGACTCGCCGAATCGCTGCAGGTGTTCACCAAGCTGACGATCGGCGACGGGCTGGTGAGCCAGGTGCCGTCGTTCATCATCGCCATCGCGGCCGGTCTCATCGTCGCCCGGGGCGGGGACCGGGAGACGATCAGCGAGCAGATCCCGATCCAGCTTGCCTCCCAGCCGACGGCGTTGTACCTCATCTCCGGCTTCCTGGGGATTCTCGCCTTCACGCCTCTGCCGTCTCTGCCACTGCTCACCGCCGCCGCCGCGCTGGGGCTCATCGCCTGGTCGATCGGTTTCATCGCGCGCCAGTCGCGGATCGCGAAGGAGATGGAGGCGCGGGCGGAGGCCGCGGCCGCGCCGAAGGAACCCCAGCCCGTCGAGGAACTGCTCACCGTCGATACGCTGGAACTGGAGATCGGCTACGGGCTCGTGCAGCTCGTCGACGCCGCGCGGGGCGGGGATCTGCTCGATCGCATCTCGATGATCCGCCGGCAGCTCGCCGTCGAGATCGGCCTGGTCCTGCCGCCCATCCGCATCCGGGACAACATGCAGCTCGATGCCAACAGCTATCGCCTGAAGCTCCGCGGGTCGGCGATCGGGGAAGGAACGGTCTATCCGGAGTTGCTGATGGCGATGGACTCAGGCCTCGCGACCGGGAGCATCGACGGGATCTCGGGCAAGGAACCCGCCTTCGGCCTCGATGCCGTCTGGATCGAGCCCCACCTCAAGCAGCGGGCGGAGACGATGAACTACACCGTCGTCGACGCCACGAGCGTGGTGACCACGCACATCACGGAACTGGTCCGGGAGCACGCCGACGAGCTTCTTTCCCGCGAGGAGGTCAATCATCTGCTCACCCAGCTCAAGGAGACGGCGCCCAAGCTGGTGGAAGAGACGGTCCCCAACGTCATCCGGCCGGGCGAGCTGCAGAAGGTGCTCCAGAACCTCCTTCAGGAACGCGTGCCCATCCGCGATCTGGAGACGATTGTCGAGACGCTCGGCGACTGGGCGGCGCATACCAAGGATGTCGCCGTGCTCACCGAGTACGTCCGCAACGCGCTGCGGCGGACGATTTCCAACCAGTACGCGGAGACGGGCGAGGACGGCCGGCGCCGGCTGTACTGCGTGACCATGGATCCGGCCCTCGAGGACCTGCTGGGCGGGTACATCGATCGCTCGCCGACGGGGACGACGATGTCCATTCCGCCCCCGGTGGCGGGTCGGATCGCCCGGGCGGTGTCGGAGACGGCCGAGCCGCTCGTGGGTGGCGGGCATCAGTTGATCGTGCTCACCTCGCCGGCCGTTCGAGCGCAATTGAAGCAGGTGCTCGATGCGCATCTTGCCGGGGCGGTCGTCTTGTCGTACAACGAGGTGGTCAAGGACCTCGACGTCGAGTCGCTCGGTCTGGTAGACTTGCCGGCCGATCAACCCGCACCGGTCGGTGCGGGCGCGGCGTAGGACGCCGCCTAATGACGGCGGGACCGGGATGTCCCGCCCCCAGCCCATGCCATGGAGGGCGTTGCGGTGAACCTGAAGACCTACCACGCCTATTCGATGGCCGAGGCCCTCGCCGCCGTCAAGCGCGATCTCGGTCCCGATGCGGTCATCCTCAATACCCGCTCCTTCAAGCGCGGCGGATTCCTCGGCCTGGCCCGGCGGACGGTCATCGAAGTTACGGCGACGGAAGGCGCGCAGATCGCGAGAAAGGCGGCGAAGCCGCAAACCGCGGGCCAGACCGGCCGCCCCGCATCACGGGCGGCGATGCGGGCCTACCTCGGATCGAACGAACCGGACGCGCCGGCGAGCCTCGACGCGGCGGAGACGGACGCGCCCAGCGAACTCGATCTGCTCAAGACCCGGCGACTCGCCCAGGCCATGCTCGCCCAGCACGAGCGCAAGCGGCAGGCGGCCGAGTCGGCCGCCGAACCCGGCGGGGGCGCGTCGTCGATCGCGCCCGGCTCGCCGCCGCCCGACGCGGCCCAAGCGGCACCGACTGGATCGTCCGCCGCAGCGCCGGAGGTGACGGCGCCCGCCGCGCGGCACGAGGCCGATGACGTCGATCACGGGGAACCGGCGCAACGCGATGTTGCCCGGCGGTTTATCCTCACCCCCGCCGGGGCGCGGCGCCGGGTCGCCGGCGCATCGGGCGGGACCGCGACCGAGACGGAAGAGCAAGACCCGGCGGTGGCCGTCCTCGATGCCCCGACGCCGGAAACGGCGTCCGAGCCCGCCGCGACCGGGACGGAGCAGGAGGCGCAGAACATGCGCGATGAGCTGCTGGCCATACGCAGCATGGTCGGCGAGGTTCTTCAGCGGCAGGTGACGTCCACGCGCAGCGCGCCGGTCCCCACCATGCCCCAGGCGCTGTTCGACATGTATCTCAAGCTCATCGGGCAGGATCTCTCCGAAGAGCTGGCGGATCGGATCGTCAACGATGTGCGGGCGGAGCTGTCGCCGGCGGAGCTGGAGGATGAGGCGCGGGTGAACGATGCGGTGCATCGACATCTGGGGGAGTTCATACCCGCCGCGGATGCGCCCGCCCCGGACCGGCCGGAGGACGGGCGCCCGTTGACGATCGCGCTGATCGGCCCGACGGGGGTGGGAAAGACGACGACGCTGGCCAAGCTCGCCGCGACGTTCAAGCTGCGCCACGGTCGGAGAGTCGGCCTCGTCACCGCCGACACGTATCGCATCGCCGCCGTCGATCAGCTCCGCACGTACGCCAACATCATCGGCCTGCCGTTGCAGGTCGCGCTCACGCCGGGCGAGATGCACCGGGCGATGCACGCCCTGAGCGCGTGCGACGTGGTGCTGATCGATACCGCCGGGCGAAGCCAGAATGATGCCGGGCGCCTGGACGAACTGGAGCAATTCCTCGCCGCGGCCGATCCGCATGAGGTGCACCTGGTGCTCTCGAGCACGGCGGGTGAGAAGGTGCTGCTTCGCGAGGCGGAGGCGTTCAGCGTGCTCGGCGTGGACAAGGTCGTCCTCACCAAGCTCGACGAGGCGGTGAGTTTCGGGATGCTTGTCAGCGCCGTCCACCAGATCGGCAAGAAGCTCAGTTTTCTGACCACCGGTCAGGAAGTGCCGGATCACATCGAGCCCGGCCGTCCCGAGCGGCTGGCCGGGCTGGTTCTGGGAGAGAAGGTTCATCCGTGAGCGATCAGGCAACCGAGCTTCGTCGGCTGGTGGAGGCCGGCCGGGTCACCGATGCCCGTGCCCTGGCGGCGGTGTTGCCGCCGAGCGTGCCCACGGGGGCGGTGAGTTATCGCCCGCGTCCGCAGCAGCGTCGGCGCTCGTCGAAAGCGCCCGAGCCGCGGCCGATTCGGCTCGCGAAGGCGATCGCGGTCACCTCGGGCAAGGGGGGCGTGGGCAAGAGCAACCTGGCCATCAATCTCGCCGTCTCGCTCAGCCGGCTGGGACGGAAGGTCTGCCTGCTCGATGCCGACCTGGGGATGGCGAACATCGATGTGCTCTGCAATCTCACGCCGCGGCTGACGCTCCAGCACGTGGTGGCGGGGCGGTGCCGGCTCGCGGACGTCATGCTGCTGGCCCCCGGCGGTTTCCGGCTCATTCCCGGCGCCTCGGGCGTGGTGGGGATGGCGGATCTGAACGGGCGTCAACGGGGTGGTGTGCTTCAGCAACTCGTTGCGCTGGAGAGAGTTGCGGATATCATCATCATCGATTGCGCCGCGGGGATCAGCGCCAACGTCCTCGCCTTCGCCGCCGCCGCCCACACCGCGCTGGTCACCACCACCCCCGAGCCGACGGCGGTGACCGACGCCTACGGCATGGTCAAGAGCCTCCTTCGCCGGGCGCCCCGGGCCCGGGTCGAGCTGGTGGTCAACATGGCCGCGAGCAACGAGGAGGCGACCGGCGTCTACCAGCGCATGAACCGGGTGACGGGGTCGTTCCTGAACCGATCGATCGCCTTCGGGGGGGCGATCCCGCTCGATCCGGCGGTGGGGATGGCGGTGCGGCATCGCCTGCCCTTCTCGCTCTACGACCCGGAAGGACCGGCCACGCGGGCGGTCGAGCAGATCGCCCGCCGCCTGGCCGGGTGCGAGCAGACGCTATCGGACGGCCGGGGCGGGGGCTTTTTCGCCCGCCTCGCCCACTGGCTGGGAAGACCAAAAAACCGCGAAGAATCGGGCACTTCCGCTTGAGTGCCGCGGGCAGGGAGACGACACGAACGAATTAGCCTCGATGGTATGCGGATCGATCTGAAGAACAATTCGGCCGGGCGGATGGCCGCGGGATGAAGGGCGTGGCGGCCAACACGATCGGCGGAAGCTTCGCCCTGGCGGCGTTCGCCGTCGCCATCGTGGCGGGGATGGCCAGCGGAAACCCCGCCGCGTCGGTTCTTTTGCGCGCGCTGCTGGCGATGCTGATCTGTTATCCCCTCGGTCTGGCCGTGGGTCTTGTCGCGCAGCACGTGATCGAGCAGCACATCGAGGCGCACCGCGAGGCGCATCCCGCGCCGGCGGCGGCGGAGGGAGCGACGGAGGCGGCCGACGAGAAGCGCGATGAGGAGGTCATCGTGGTCTAGCGGAGACGGGTTGAACGTCGCGGCTCGATTCTGGTATAGTGCCGGCGACGTTCGCCAGGGATTGGTGAACTGGCGAAGCTGAAAGGCCAGGGTCAAGGAGTCGACCAGATGCCGAGAGCAAAGACCAAGGGCAGCGCGGCTCGGGGAACATCGGCGGGCAGGAAGAAAGACACACGACGAGGTGACAAACGGCCGGAGGAAGACCACGCCCGCCTGGCGAGCGAGGCCGCCCTGGCGCACTGGTCCGACATGCCCGTCGAGGAAGTCTGGTGCGAGTACAAACGCACCGGCTCCGAGGACATCCGCAATTATCTCATCGAGCATTACCTCGACATCGTCCGCTACACCGCCGAGCGCATGCACATGCGACTGCCCGGTGAAGTCGATGTCGAGGATCTCATGTCGGCCGGGCTGTTCGGGCTCATGGACGCCATCGACGCATTCGACCTCGATCGCGGCGTGAAGTTCGAGACCTACTGCGCGCAGCGCATCCGCGGCGCGATCTTCGACGAACTGCGGGCCATGGACTGGGTCCCGCGCCTGGTGCGCTCGCGCACCGCGAAAGTCGAACGCGCGCGCAAGGCGCTGGAGATGGAGCTGGGACGGCGCCCCACCGATCGCGAGATCTGCGAACGGCTCAGCGTCGATGAAGGCGAGTATCAGAAGCTCTCCAAGGACTCCAGGCCCGTCGGAGTGGTGTCGCTGAACCGCAAGTGGTTCGAGACCGACTCGAGCAAGGACATCCGCGAGATCGACGTCATCCATGACACGCGGCAGGAGAATCCGCTCACGGAAGTGCAGCGCAAGGATCTGAAGCTGCTCATCACCAAGGGCCTGTCGCGGGCCGAGCGCCTCATCGTCATCCTCTACTACTACGAGGAGATGACGATGAAGGAGATCGGGATGACGCTGGATCTGTCCGAATCGCGGGTGAGCCAGATGCACAGCTCGATTCTGGCGCGGCTGAAGGCGCAGATGCAGCATCGGACGAAGGACTTCTGAGTCGCGGCGGCCGGCGCGATGCCCGATAACACGCCTCGCGGTCCAGGCCGGCGCTCTGCGCCGGTTGGGCGGTCTGCGCGGCCGCCGGACCACCATGACCCGTCTGGACCAGGCCGGCCGATCGACCGATGACCACGGACAGGATGGGGGTTTTCGTGTGTCCGGCGCGGTCCGCCGCGCCGGGCGAAGTTGTGCACTGTCCACGCGTCGGCTCCAGGGGGGAGAAAGAAGAGGTCGCCGGGCATGTCGCAGACCAGCGGGTTGACCGTCCGCCAGCACGAGCGCGAAGCGTTCGAGCTGACCGTGGAGTTCGTGGTGTGCGAGGCGCACCGCGAGCAGGTGCGGTTCAGCCCGATGTCCGCGGCGCCGGAGCCGCACGTGACGCGAGGAACGGCCACGGACATCAGCCCCGGGGGGATGGGCCTCGTCTGCCGGCACTTCGTCCCCCGCATGTGCGAAGGCACGGTGCGGGTGTTCGACCCGAATCCGGTGGGGACGGCCGCCGACGGCACGCCCATCCACGAGGTCGTCTTCGAGCATCGCGTGAAGGTGCGCCGCGTCGCCCTGGGCAGCCACGAGCCCACCTACGCGATCGGCGTGGCTTTTCTCGACCCCGAGCCGGACATCGATCAGCGGGTGGCCAGGCTGCTGGCGCTGGTGAAGGCCGGGCCGGCGGGACGAAGCGGGACACGGGAGGACGCCGATGCTTGATCAGGACGTCTTCCTGCAGCGCGCCCTCATCGAGGAGGGCCTGCTCGATTCCGAGCAGCTCGACGCCGCCCGCCGCTTCGGGGCCGAGCACGGCGTCGATCTCGTCGATGCGCTCGTGAAGACCGAGCTGCTCACGAGCCGGCAGATCGCGCTGGTCAAGGCCGACGTGTGCGAGGTTCCCTTCGTCGAGCTGACGGACTTCGAGGCCTGCTACGGCAACGCGATGATCGTGCCGCGGAACGTGGCGGAGCGTCACTGCGCCTTCCCGCTGTTCCTGCTGGACGGCGTGCTCACGCTGGCGATGGACGATCCCCTGAACCTCGACGCGACGGACCAGATCCGCCAGATCGCCAAGTGTGAGGTTGACGCGGTGCTCGCCGATCGCGAGCAGATTCGCGCGCTGATCGCCAAGGCGTTCACGCTGGGGCACGCGTCGGCGTCGCCGGCGACGGGGGCGGGGGAGGTGGAGACGGAACTCGACGCCGATGAAGCGGGCCAGCCCGTCGTCGCCGCCGTCAACCAGATGCTCACCGACGCCGTCCAGCAGCGGGCCAGCGACATCCACATCAACCCCGACGAGCACGAGCTTCATCTGCGCTACCGGATCGACGGCGTGCTGCACGAGAAGCAGGGCCCGCCGCTCTCGATGCACTCGGGCATCGTGCAGCGCCTCAAGGTCATGGCCCACCTGGACCTGACCCAGACCCGGAGGCCGCAGGACGGGAAATTCCGCTTCCGGCACGGCAACCAGCACGTGGACGTGCGCATGTCCACCGTGCCCACCGTGTGCGGGGAGAACGTCGTCCTTCGCCTGCTCACCAACACGCAGACGTTCCAGGACTTCCTGGAGCTGGGGGTTCCGGCCCCGCTGGCCAGCGAGCTGCAGGACGTGATCGGCGCCCCGCACGGCATGCTGCTCGTCACCGGACCCACCGGCTCGGGCAAGACGACGACGCTCTACACCGCGCTGTCCCAGCTCAACGATCCGTCGCGGAACGTGATGACCATCGAGGACCCGGTCGAGGTTCGCCTCTCCTACGTGCGGCAGATCCAGGTCAATCACGAGATCGGCATGACGTTCGCCAACGCGCTGCGGTCGATCCTGCGCCAGGATCCGGACGTGGTGCTGGTGGGGGAGATCCGGGACAACGAGACGGCGACGATCGCGCTGCAGTCGGCGCTGACCGGGCATCTCGTGCTGAGCACGCTGCACACCAACGACGCGGTGGGCGCGGTGTCGCGCCTGCGCGACTACGGCCTTCCGTCCTTCGTGATCAACTCGGCCGTGCTCGCCGTGCTGGCCCAGCGGCTGGTCCGCCGCGTGTGCCAGCATTGCATCATGAA
>JAXHTH010000038.1:0-5861 GCA_034211115.1 Planctomycetota bacterium
CGCGTTTCTGCGAAACAGCGGCGCTGCGGGTCACGCGCGGGGCCGGAGCCTGGCCGCCCTCCTCTCCCCCATGCGGGCCACGCTCGAAAAGACCGACCAGGGCCTCGCGCTTCAGCTCGAGCCGATGCGGGCCGCCGACGCCGTCCGGCCCTGGTCGCAGCTTCAGTTCAACACGGACGCGCACACGCTCGTCCTCCGCCCCTCGGCGCAGCGCGACGGTTCGCCGGACGCCGCCGACGGTTCGCTGGCCGACCTCGCCGGACAACTGGATCTCCCCCTCGTCGGCGTGCTCGACGCCGAGCAGCTCGTGCTGGACCTGAAGGGACTGCGCGAGCTGACCGAGGCCACCGCGCTGGACGGGCTGGTGCTCGTGATGATCGACGGGCCGATCGAGGCAAGCGACGGCGCGGCCATCGCCCGGGCGCTGCGGGCCGGACGTTCTCCGCTCGAGAGCGAGCTGCGCGCCGTCGCCGCGCTGGAGGTTCGCCACGATCGGGGTGTGCGGCTGGAGGTGCGCGACCTCGATCACGCCGCCGCCTTCGTGGCCGAGAACTTCCGCCACTACCTCGCCGCCCTCCGCGACCGGCCGGTGGACCACTTCGCCGCTCCCGAGCCGACGCTCATCGGACGGCTGCTCGATCGCACCGGCCGGATGACCGTCCGCCCCATCGAGACGGAGGTGTACTCCGCGTCCATCGACGTCGGCGTCAGCACCAGCTCCAACGGCGAGCTGCGACCGGCGGACGGATCGCTCATCTATGACATTCCCAGCAACACCTGGCACGGCGACTGAGGAGGCGCCCATTCCACGAAGACCATCTCCGCGCCGGGCCGCAGACCCGAGGACGGAACCCTGCAACCGCCCGCCCCTTCGATGCGAATGATCCCTCGGAAGATGAGGAAGAGGGGCGCGGCGCGGAGAGAAGAGCGGCGGAATACAACGCAATGCTGCCCGGCGGCCGGTCGCCAGAGGGGTCGATCGGCCGCTCTCTCCTTTGGGACGACCCGCTCCGCCGACAGCCGCGCAGCCTTCATGCCGCACCACCGGGCACGGCGCGCGCACGACCGCGAGCAGACTTCACAAAACGACACGTTTTCGACTTGACGACTGACGTGCGCGATGTCACGTTTGATATGAACGCGTTTCGAGCAGGGCAGACACTTCATACCGGGATCACATCCCGGTTTCCCTGCCCCGGCGGCCTTCGCCGCCCCGCAGGATACATGTGCCCGGTGATGGCCGAGGCTCGTCGCCGGGCTGTTTCGTGCGCGCCGAAGACGTCCGGCATCGAACTTCCCTGCCGCCTTTCCCAGGTTCGAGCGCCGGCGCCGCTGCGATGATCGCCGCCCTCCCCTACACTGTGCGGCGGAGGTGCACGATGATCCACCAGGCGCCCGTCGACATCGAAACCGCCGGCCATCGCGACATGCACGACCTGACCGATCGCGTCGCGGTCATCGTGGGCGATTCCGGGATACGCACCGGAATCGCCCACGTGTTCAACATCGGCTCGACCGGCGCGATCGGGACGATCGAGTTCGAGCCCGGCCTGCAGCGCGACCTGCCCGAGATCCTCGACCGGCTCATGCCGCCCGGCCGCGAGTACGGCCACGAGCAGGCCTGGCACGACGGCAACGCGCATTCCCACCTCCAGGCGACCACGCTCGGCCCGGCCCTGACCGTTCCCGTCCGCGACGGCCGGCTCGTGCTCGGCACCTGGCAGCAGATCTTCCACCTGGAATGCGACATCAAGCCCCGCCGGCGCACGATCATGGTCACCGTGATGGGCGAGTGATCGGCGCGCCGGCGCGCGCGGCGCTACGCGCCGCCGCCCCCTCCGTTCGTGGCCAGCATGTGATACCACAACAGCCCCAGGGAATAGAAGACGGGGAACGCGGACACGACCACCGCGACCCGGGCCAGCCAGCGCCCGACGATGTCCCGCTGTCTTCCCACCACTTCACAGGCGATGATGAAGAAGATCATGAGGCAGAACTTGAACGCGATCGCGCCCCACAGATCCCACGGATCGCCCCATCGCTCGTTCCAGTAATCCAGCACCATCTTCGCGACGGGATTCAGCTCCGTCCCGCCCTTGGAGAGGATCTTCCAGGTGAGCATGACATCCATCGTCGAGAACAGGATGAGCCAGAGGTAGGCGTTCGGATAGCGCATGTCCGGTGCGGCCTGCCGCAGCCGCCCCCACGCGCTCGACGGTTTCGAGGGCGGCTCGGACCGCGGCGCGGGCGGCATCGGGGATGACGGACGTTCGGCCTGGCTCATGCGCAGCATCCTACCTCATGCCGATTCGCCCCCGGCCGACGGCGGTTCCCCGTTCTCGTCGTCGGAGGCCAGTTCGGCGAACTGCTGCCGCGTCTCCGCCCGCAGGCGGGTCATTTCCCCGCCCAGCGCCGAGAGCCGCTCGTGCGCCTCGCGCACCACGCCGTCCAGTTCCTCCACGTATCGCTCCAGGTGGGCGAACTTCTCTTCGAGATTGACGATGCGATCTTCCATGGCGTGACCATTGTATTCGCCGCGTACCTCACGTGGTGCCCGGCGGAAGGACGCCGACCATCTCCAGGATCTCCGGATCGCCCCCTCGGTATCCCTCCCGGAACGCCTCGATCATCGCCGTGAAGGGGAGATCGGCGAACATGCCGTGCACCGCGATGTATTCCGAATGCGGCTCCCCGTCCGCCGTCGTCGGCGCCAGCAGCGCATCCCGCCGACCATCGAACTCGACGAGCCGATACCCCTTCCGCGCCACGAGCTCCGCGGTGAGGCTCGCATCCGCCCTTACCCATCGGCCATCGAGATGAAACGCCGCCAGCCCGTGATAGTAGAGCACGTCCGTGCACATCCCCTCCCGCAGCTTGTCGGGCAGCGTGTGATCGCGCAGGTTCGTCAGCACCAGCGCCGCCGGGATCTCCGCCGCCCGCGCCAGCGCGCACAGCAGCACCGCCTTCTGCACGCAGAAGCCCATCCCGGACGCGAGCACGTTCGACGCAACATAGTCTTCTTCGTTCAGCTTCGCCTTGAACTCGTAGCTGATGCGGTCGCGCACGAACCGAAACAGCCGCACGGCGCGCTCGCGCGGCGGAAGATCGGCGACGCCCAGCTCGTGCACCTTCTCCTGTATTGACCGATGATCGCAGTCGATGAATCGCGTCAGGCCGAGGCAGTCGGCCGGCGAGATCGCCGCCGGCTCGGCGGGGAGTTGTCCGGAATGATCGTTCATGATCGTCACGATAGGCTCCCCGCGCCCCGATCGGCGAGGGCGATGCGCTGGGCGATGTCCTTGACCGACCTGTGCAGCGTGCGATGCAGCCCCCCGCCCTCACGATAGACAGCCGCACACATCGACTCGACGCGGTCGTCGGTCACGAGCAGCCGGGCCTTCTCCCACTTGCTCGGCGCTTCGGGGTCGCACACGCCGATCGCCGACCCGCCGTAGCGCTTGATGAGCGAGAAGCACGGCACGTCCGTCTGGCCGTCACCGACCACCACCATCTGCTGGAAGGGAATGGCGAACCCGCCGCGCATCTTGCGGTTCACCTCCGCGATGTTCGCCCTCACCTCGGCCCCCACCAGCCCCTTGGAGATCTGGAAGATGAACCGCGTCTTCTCGGTGAAGCTGACCACGTTGCGGGGGTAGACGATTTCGCCGTCTTCGCCGTAATGAAAGTCACACGCCCAGATGTCGGTGAACTCATCGGCGATCGATGTCCCGCGCAGAATCTCGCCGATCCCGCTGCTGATGAGATAAAACTCGACCTCGATATCGCTGTCGATGGCGCGCGCCTCGGCGCGCAGGGCCGGGAAGATCTCTTTCACCCCCGGAAAGAAGACGACCTGCTCGGCGAACGCGGCGAGACGGTCGCGCGTGATGCGGTCCGACGCCGGCCGCGTGTTCGACTCGACGATCATCTCGTACAGGTAGGCGGGGATGGGATCCCAGTGCGCTTCCAGCCGCCGCTTGACGCGGCGCGCCCAGAAGTCATCGACATCGACGCCTATCGAGGCGAGGAACGCGCTCGTGCTGTCCGGGGCGAGCGTGTCGTCGAAATCGAAGATGACCGCGATCTTCCGGCTCATGCCTCTCTCACGATACCGCAAAGGGTCGATCGCCTCCATTGGCGAGGCCGCCTTCCGGGGGCCGGGAGGCCGGGGGACCGGGAGGCGATGGTCCGGCCCGAAGAAAAGATTTCGAAACCTCCGGAATCCGCCTCGGCGCGAGCCACTCCTGCGCGCGCCGATGGGACGAGGGGGGTTTTACTTGCGCGCGCAACCGTGACCGCCGCGCCGATCGGGGCGGAATCGGCGTCGCGGATCAGCCGGCGCAACCCCTGCCGCGACAGCCGTTTCGCACCCCGCGGCACCGAAAACGCCCTCGAGCACCCAGCTTGACATCGACAGCGCATACCGACACCCTCATGCAGGGACGCGGCCAAAAACACGCGCTCTCCCTTAAGGGCCGCGCGGCAACGCCGGCGCGCGCAGGGCGCGCCGCAGCGACAGTTGACCCGCATCTTCCTCCCTGCGGTCGTCAGATGCGGCTTCCGGGTCGGCGGCCCCGTCACTCGACAAACATCCCCGCGATGGTCGCGGTGGTCGCCGAGGCGAGGGTGCCGCCGATCATGGCGCGGAGGGCGAGGCGCGAGAGGTCGCCCTTGCGGTCCGGGGCCAGCGGCGTGATCCCGCCCAGCTGAATGCCGATCGAGCCGAAGTTCGAAAAGCCGCACAGGGCATACGCCGCGATTCTCGGCGTCCGCGGATCGGCGAACGCGCCCTGCGCGTTGTACTTCGCGAGCTCGCCGAACGCGATCATCTCGTTCACCGCCATCTTCGTGCCCAATAAGGCGCCGAAGAGCTGGCAGTCATTCCAGCCGTTGATCCCCATGCACCAGGCGACGGGTGCGAAGATCCAGCCGAAGATCTTCGCCAGCGAGAGCGGATCCGCCGGTGCCTCGCCCGCCGCCTCGCGCGGCATGTTGAACGCGACCTCCCCCAGCCATCCCAGCGGCCAGTTGATGAGCGCCACCAGCGCGATGAACGCGACCAGCATCGCGATGATGTTGAGATACAGTTCCATGCCCTGGCTGGCGCCGTCCGCGGCGGCCTCGATGACGTTCCCCGCCGTGCGCTCGATCCGCAGCTCGCACCTGCCCCACGTGTCGGGCGTCTCCGTCTCCGGCCGGATGATCTTGGCGAAGACGAACGCGGCCGGGGCGCTCATCACCGATGCGGTGAGCAGGTGCGTGAGGTATTCCTCGCCGATGATGCCGATGTAGGCGGCGAGCACCGTGCCCGCGATGGTCGCGAACCCGCCCGTCATCATCGCGTTCAGCTCCGACAGCGTCATGCCCTTGATGTAGGGCCTCACCATGAGCGGCGATTCGGTCATGCCCACGAACACGTTCGCCGCGCCCGCCATCGACTCGGCGCCGCTCAGGCCCATCGTCGCGCTCATGAGCCGCGCCAGGCACCAGATCACCACCTGCATGATCCCCAGGTGATAGAGAATGCTGATGAGCGAGGCGAAGAAGATGATCACGAGCAGGCCGTTGCCGGCGAACGCGAGCAGAAACCCGATGCGGCTCGTGGGATCGGCCAGATCGCCGAACACGAACTCGGCGCCCTGCGTGGTGAGGCCGATGAGATGCGCGACGAACCCGGCCAGAGTATCGAAGACGGCGTATCCCCACGGCGTGCCCAGAATCAGCCCGGCGAGGACGAGCTGAAGCAGCAGGCCCCAGATGATGACCCGCCACGGCGGCCGGCGACGATTCGCCGACAGCAGCCAGCCGATCAGGAGCAGGACGAAAACGCCGAGCAGTCCGCGCAGGTAGACGACGTACTC
>JAXHTH010000039.1:0-9515 GCA_034211115.1 Planctomycetota bacterium
TGCTGACCGGGAGGTGATGGGCTCATCTGCACGGACATCACCTGATGATAAGCCCCCGGAAGTAGCCCCGACCCCCGGAATTGGCCCCGGCAACGACGTCCGCAGGCGGCCCGACCCCCGGAATCTGGCCTGCGCTGGCGCTCAGCGCGATCGCCGTGTTGACGGTACCCTGTCCCGCGCCATGCTCATCCGAACCGCCCTGCTCTCAACGATCATCGCCGCACTGACCCTTTTTCCGGGGGCGGGCTGCGCGCGGCAGACGCACAATCCGGCCCTCGCGACGCGCCCCTACCCGGCGCACCTCCATCGCGCCGAGTCGATCGACATCCAGGTCTTTCGCGAGGGGACGATGCTGGAGGTGGTCAACACCACGCCGCGTTCGTATCACGATTTCGATCTCTGGGTGAATCAGCGTTTCGTACGGCACGTCGAATCGCTGCCCGCGGGCGAGACGGTGCGCCTCTCGTTGCGCGGCTTCTACGATGAGCTGGGCGAGCCGTTCCGCGCCGGCGGGTTCTTCCGCACCGAAAAACCGATGCCCGTGCGCCTGGTCGAGATGCAGTTCAGCGAAGAGCAGCCGATGATCGGCCTCATCACGATCCGCGCCGAGAAGGCCGAGTAAGGCCGACGCGCAGGCCGATACGGGCCTCGACAACGACGTGGACCAAGCAGCCGATGATGTACTGCTCAGCCGCCCCCGAAACTCGGCAACTCCTGAAGGAGGATGGCTCGAACGACTGGGCGGCCCGGACGCCCGGCGACATCGACCGCCACGTCCAGTGCGCCTCGTGTACCGAAGACTCCGCGAAAACAGGTGACTGTCCCGAATATCCCCGAATATCCTAGCGTGCATTGAACACAGTAAGAGTACGAATGATCGTCAGCTCTAGGGCTAAATACCGATGAACGAGCTTTGCACCCAAAGCGAGATGGATCGGCTGTTGAAGCGAATCGACTGGGACGACGCGTTTGTCAAGGAGATCTACTTCTGCTCGCCGACGGAACTCGGAGAAGACA
The DNA here is from genome assembly GCA_034211115.1 of Planctomycetota bacterium. GTDB lineage: Bacteria > Planctomycetota > Phycisphaerae > Phycisphaerales > SM1A02 > JAXHTH01. The sequence goes on from JAXHTH010000039.1 coordinate 1,018, forward strand.
AGGGTAGCCTACGCCGTGCGGAGACTCCTGGCACATTGGTGGTCCTCGTGTTTACTCCCAACGACGCGAATATAGGCATCGAACTGCGCTTCCATGGCGTAACGCATATCGGCCTCGACGTGCATAGTGAGCTTGAGCCCGCTGCTGACGTACGCCAATGGAAAGTTAGTTTCTGGCTAGATCGGGAGCTTCATGCTGATGCTGTGATTGAGGCACGATCGTGTGAGTATCGTGGGCTTGATCGTGAAGCTGGTTTGGAACAGCGGATGATCCGAATAGCTGAGGCCAGACGCGCGGGATCAATTGAGGAAAGAGATTCGCAATGATCCGGAAAACGATGAACAGACCTGTGCGCGGATCTAGCGATAACCAGAGATGACCAGGAACAGTCACGATAACCAGGGACAGGCACGAATGCCATGTAGCGAAGCCGTAAGTCCTTAAGCGCAGAGCGGTTACAACGACTTGCGCGCGTAAAGACCTCCTGTCATGCTGTTGGTGATTAATCCGCAGCCGACAGGAGGTCCACAATGGCATGGAAGCCTGAGACTATTACCGATGCGATCGTCGCCGTCAAGGAGCGCGGCGTGCAACTCCCCACGCCGCCGCTCGTCTTTGAGCTCTGCCGCTCGCTCGGCCACCGATGGCGGCGCGGGCCGCTGGATCCCTTCAACACCCTCATCGTGTTCCTCATCCAGATGCTTCACGGCAACACCGCCTGCGCCCACGCCTGTCTGCTCAGCGGCCTTGGCGTGACGGACTCGGCCTACTGCCAGGCCCGACGCCGCCTGCCGCTGCGTCTGTTCGCCGCCCTGTTCGCCAGACTCGTCGATGATCTGCGCACGTCCACCGCGGCGACCGCACAGTGGCTGGGGCATCGCGTGTTCGTCCTCGACGGCTCCAGCTTCTCGATGCCCGACACGCCGGCCCTGCAGAAGCACTTCGGTCAACCGAGCGGGCAGAAAAGGGGATGCGGCTTTCCCGTGGCGCATCTGATGGCGCTGTGCGATCTGAGCACCAAGAAATTCGGGACAGTCACCTATTTCTTGACCTGGCCCGCCCGATCTGGTACGCTCTGACCATGCCTCGAATCGCCCGCATCGTCGTCCCCGGTCTGCCCCATCACATCGTCCAGCGCGGCAACAACCGCCAGGATGTGTTCTTCGCCGCCGGCGACTACCGCGCCTACCTCGATGTCCTCCATGAGCAAAGTCAGCGCTTCGACCTGCGCGTGCTGGCGTACTGCCTCATGACGAATCACATCCACCTCGTCGCGGTGCCCGGCAATGAGGAATCCCTGGCGCTCGCGATCGGGCGCACGCACTGGCTCTTGACCCGTTCCATCAACCGCCTGCACGGCCGGACCGGGCACCTCTGGCAGAACCGCTTCTTCTCCTGCCCGCTCGATGCCGATCACCTGCTGCACGCCGCACGGTACGTGGAGCGCAATCCCGTGCGGGCGCGGATGGTGCGGCTGCCGTGGCGATATCGCTGGTCCAGCGCCGCAGCGCACACGGGCGAGGGCGAGCCACATGAGGTGCTGGACATGATGGGCTGGCGGCGCCTGTTCCGACCCGCGGCGTGGAGGAAGATGCTGCGGGAGGCAGAGGATGAGTCAATCGTCGATCGGCTCCGGCGGTGCATGCACACCGGTCGGCCGCTGGCCTCGGATCGCTTCATCGCGCGCCTGGAGGCGAAGCTCGGCCTGCGCCTGCGGCCCAACCCCGTGGGCCGGCCACGCAAGCAGCAGAAGAAGAAGAAGAGGAAGCGGACGGCACCTAGCTGATGAACAGAAACAGAGGCGGATGAGTCCCTGGAAAGAGGTCGGAAATAGGTGACTGTCCCGAATTAAGGGCGTTGCCGATACGCGCTGGACACGCCGGCGAGCGCGGGGCGGAATGCGTTGCGCTCACCAGCGGCCCGGACCAAATGTGCGCTGTCACGGCCGCCCGGCGCGCTCGTAGCGGCGGAAGGTGAACGGGTACGCGTGGCGATCGTCGGCCTCGTGGCGCTCCTCGCCGATGAGGGTCCAGTCCTTGAAATCGAGGGCGGGGAAGCGGGTGTCGCCCTCGACCTCGGCGTGGAGGATCGTCAGCTCCAGGCGATCGGCGACGGGGAGCGCGTGGCGGTAGATCTCCCCCCCGCCGATGATGAAGACCTCCTCATCATCGGCCACCTGCTGGAGGGCATCCTCGAGGCTGAGCACGACCACCACCCCCTCGGCGCGGTAGCCGGCGTCGCGGGTGACGACGATCGATCGGCGATCGGGCAGCGGGCGGCCGATCGACTCGTACGTCCTGCGGCCCATGATGACGGTGTGGCCGGTCGTGAGCGATTTGAACCGCTTCAGGTCGGCGGGCAGGCGCCAGGGCAGGGCGCCGGCCCGGCCGATGATGCGGTTCTCGGACATGGCGGCGATGATGGTGACGATCATGCCTGTGAGCCCAATCCGGGGTCGGGGGTCTCGGGTCCGCGGTCCGGGGGAGGCCTGCGGTCCCGGACGCAAACGTGATGAAAACGCAGTGTAGCGCATCGGCGCGGTCTTGCATCGGGCGGTCCTTGAACATCGGCGTCGGACGGGACCGCTCGCGAGGCCGCGACAGTCGCGGCGCGGCGGAGAGGCGGATTCGGCATGGCCCCAAGCCGGACCTGTCGGTACAATGATCCAACTGGCAGGATCCGACGGTTGGCAGCGGTTCCGGGGTCGGGTGAAGGCAGCGGCCGCCACTCGGCTTCGCGGTCGCCCCGCACCGCAGCGGCGAGCCGCGTCGGCTCCTGTCGCGGGCCTCCGAGGCCTGTTCGCCTGGCACTGGGAAGCGATCGATCGATGAAGCTGCAACTGCGAACCCAACGCCGAGACGACGGAATGGTGACGCTGTGGCTGGAGAGCCCCGAGCGGAGCGTGGTCGTGCTCGACGCCTGGCTGCTCGATCAGCTTCATCTGTTCTTCGACGCCCTCGACGAGGAGGATCCGCCGAGCGGGTTCGTCCTCATGAGCGCCAGCTCGCGGGTCTTCGTGGCCGGCGCGGACCTGGCGGAGATCGACGGGCTGCCCGACGATCAGCTTCACGCGTATCTCACCGAGGGGGCGGATGCGTTCGCGCGGATCTCGGCGCTGCCCTGCCCCACGGTGGCGGCGATCAACGGGGCGACGCTGGGCGGGGGGCTGGAGATTGCCCTGCATTGCGACGGCCTGATCGCAACGGGGCAGAACGCCGCGGGCAAGGGCTACGACATCGGCCTGCCCGAGGCGTCGCTGGGGCTGTGCCCGGGGTGGGGCGGCACGCAAATGCTGCCGGCGCGGATCGACCCGGCGCGGGCGATCGAGATGGCGGCGACGGGGGCGACGACGACCAGCGCCGACCCGCCGGAGGGGCTGTTCGACCGGGTGGTCGCCCATGAAGACGACCTCTACGAGGCGGCGGTGCGGTGGATCGAGACGCACCCCGCGGCCGCGGAATCGCGCCGCACGCCGCGTTGCATAAACCAGACCAACCGCGACGCGGTGCAGGCCGGTCTGGCCGCCGCGCGCGGGAACCTGCCCGACACCGCCGCGGCCCGGGCCGTGGTCGAGGCGGTGGACGTGGGCCTCGCCGAGGGGTGGGCGGCGGGGACCGCCGCCGAACGACGCCTCCTCGTCAGCCTCCGCCGCACGGAGGCGGCCCGCAAAAAGCTCCAGGCCTTCTTCAGCCGCAGCAAGGCCTGACCGTCACGAGGCGGCCGGCTGAGAAGCGGCCGCCAGCAAGGAGATTGAACCGTGTCCAAGCCCGACCTCGCCAAGCAGCTGAAGAACGTCTCCGAGAAGGACCGCAAGCAGATCGAGCAGGCCCAGGAGATGCTGGGGCCGGATCCCGCCACCATGGGATTCATCAAGAACATCTTCTGGGGCAACTTCCGCGAAGAGCTGGTCTTCCCCTACCCGGAGGTAAGCGCCGAGGAGGTCGCGCGATGCGATCAGCTTCTCGCCGCCCTCGACGAGTACCTGCGCAACGAGCATCCGACGATCGAGATCGACGAGAAGCAGGAGATCCCCGAGTGGGTGATCAAGCGCCTCTTCGATCTGGGCGTGATGGGGATGATCATCCCGCAGGAATACGGCGGAGGCGGGTTCGGGCTCACCAGCTACAACCGCGTGCTCAAGCGGATCGGCCAGACGTGCGGGTCGACGGCGGTGATGGTCTCGGCCCACCAGTCCATCGGATGCGGGGCGCTGTCGCTGTTCGGCACGGAGGATCAGAAAGAGCGCTATCTGCGCCGGATGGCCACCGAGACCCTCAGCGCGTTCTGCCTGAGCGAGCCCAACGTCGGCTGCGACGCGGGCGCCCAGCAGACGGTGTGCGAGAAGGACGAGAACGGCGACTTCATCATCGTCAGCGGCGAGAAGAAGTGGGCCACGAGCGGCGCGATGGCCGGCCTCTTTACCGTGATGACCAAGCAGAAGATGGAGGATCCGAAGACGGGGAAAATGAAGGACCGCATCACCGCCCTCATCGTCACCCCCGACATGGAGGGCGTGGACATCTTCCAGCGCAACCGCTCGAAGGTGTGCATCCGCGGCACGTGGCAGGCGCGGGTCCGGTTCAACAACGTGCGGGTCCCCAAGGAGAACCTGCTGTTCAAGGAGGGCAAGGGGCTGAACGTGGCGCTGACGTGCCTGAACTACGGCCGATGCACGCTCGCCGCGGGCATGGTCGGCGCGGCCCAGACGGCGCTGGAGCAGGGCGGGAAGTGGGCCGCCTATCGCCACCAGTTCGACCGCGCGATCGGCGAGTTCGACCTCGTGAAGGACCGTCTCGCCACCATGCAGGCGTATCTCTACGCCATCGAGGCCATGCTCTACATGACCACGGGCTTCGTCGATCGCGGCGATGACGACATCATGCTCGAGACCGCCCTCACCAAGGTCTTCTGCTCGGAGCGCGGTTTCGACGTGACCAACCACGCCCTCCAGATCATGGGCGGCGAGGGGTTCATGTCCGAGAACGAGCTGGAGCGCCTCTGGCGCGACAGCCGAATCAACAGCGTCGTCGAGGGCGCCAACGAGGTGATGCACAGCTTCGTGTTCGCCTACGGCTCCAAGCAGCTCGGCGAGTACCTGCTGGAGGTAAAGGCCAAGCCGTTCAAGCACTTCGGCGCCGCGATGAAGGTGGCCGGCGAGCTGTTCCTCGGCATCCGCCGCGGCGCGCCGCGCATCACGCAACTCAGCCCCAGGCTGGATCACCTCAAGCGCGACGTGGAACGGTACGTCCGCGAGTTCAGCCACCAGGTCAAGATGATGTTCAAGGTCCACGAGGAGAGGCTGATCACCAACCAGATGGTGCAGCGCCGCCTCAGCGAGAACGTGCTGTGGATTCACGCCATGGTGTGCAGTCTCTCCCGCATCGACAAGTCCATCCGCGACGGGGTGAACGGCGAACCGCTCAACGACGAGATGAAGATCGTCGAGCACATCTGCGCCATCGCGGGCGAGACGATCGAGGACAACTTCCGCCGGCTCTACCGCAACACCGACGAGAGCATGCGACGGCTGGCGGAGGTCACGCAAAGGCACGTCGATGCGTTGCCCAACAACGAATACGCGATTCCCGAGGCGACGCCGGACGAGACGGCGAGGGGCAAGGGCAAGGCCGTCGACCAGACGCCGATCCCGCAGTTCGGGGCCGGCAGCGTTTACCGGGCTCAGGACACCCCCGCCTGAGGGGCGGGTTGAACGCGGAAAAGGGCGGCAAATGCACGGCCCGTCCGCGCATTTGTCGCCGCCGGAGGGTCGAAGTTTTAGACCCATCGGTCTAGTATCTCAGTGCCCATGAACACGCTCGATCAGAAGGCTGGCACAGGGCACGAGCGCAGGCCATTGCACCGGGGCCCATCAGCCGGTCGGCGGGCGGCCCCCGCCGCCAGGGGAGGCGCTGTCGCCCCCGCCGATCCACGCCCGAGTGCTCAGCCGGACCCGCCGGACCGCCGGCGGGAAACCACCCGTCGGCCGGGGCGATCCTCCCCGGATCCGCGGCGGGATGCAACGCCTGATGCGAGCCTTCCAATGATGCTGCACGCCCTCATCGAAGAGGAGACTGTCCGATGATGGAGATTCGGATCCACGGCCGCGGAGGCCAGGGTGGGGTCACCCTCGCCAAGCTGATCGGAACCACCCGCTACCTTCAGGGCGACTCCGTGCAGGCCTTCGGCGTGTACGCCGCGGAGCGATCCGGCGCGCCGCTCCAGGCCTTCTGCCGATACGACACGGACCCGATCGTCAACCGCAACATGATCTACGAGCCGGATCACGTGATTCTGCTCGATCCCACGCTGGTGGGGCTGGGGATTACGCAGGGCCTCAAGCCCGGCGGGTGGATTCTCATCAACATCGACCAGGGGCCGGAGGAGTTCAGCGAGCGCTTCCCCGGCTATCGGATTGCGACGGTGGACGCGACGGGGATCGCGCGGAAGAACAAGCTGGGCACGCGGAGCGTGCCCATCGTCAACACCGCGCTGCTGGGGGCGACGGCCCGCCTCTTCCGCTTCACGCTCGAGGAGGTGGACGCGGCCCTGGAGCACATGGGGTTCGTGGGCAACAACATCACCGCCGCGAAGGAAGCATTCGAGCAGGTGCAGATGGCCGAAGCCCGCGGCGAGGCGGAGGTCAGGAAGCCGGCGATCTCCCACAATCGAATCCCCGGCCTCATCGAAGGCAACACCGGCGCGCTGCCCAGGATCAAGACCGGCGACTGGGCCACGCAGCAGCCGAGCCGGCACCGGGGCATCCCGCCCTGCAATCACACCTGCCCCGCGGGCAACAACGTGCAGGGCTTCCTCGCCGCCCTCGCCAACGACCGGACCGACGAGGCGCTGAGCATCCTCCTCGAGACGACGCCCTTCCCGTCGGTGTGCGGTCGCGTCTGTCCCGCCCCGTGCATGGAAGTCTGCAACCGCATCCAGATCGACGAGGCGGTGAACGTCCGCGACCTGGAGCGCTACGCGGGCGACAACGGTTCCGTCGAGGTCAAGCCGCTGGGGAAGCGCGATCAGAAGATCGCGGTGATCGGATCCGGCCCGGCCGGGTTGACCGCGGCGTATCACCTCGCCCGGCTGGGCTACGAGGTGACGATCCACGAGGCCGGTCCGGCTCTGGGCGGCCTGCTCCGCACCGGCATCCCTCCCTACCGCCTGCCCCGCGATGTCCTCGATCATGAGATCGATCGCATCCTCTCGATGGGCGTGCACGCGCAGACGGGACAGCGGGTGGACAAACAGAAGCTCTTCGACATCGCCAAGGAACAGGACGCGGTGCTCGTCGCCACCGGGCTGCAGGAGCTTCGCGCCCTGAAGCTGGGGATTGACGAGGAAGGCGTGGTGGTGCAGGGCATCGACTTCCTCGATCGCGCCAACCGCGAGGAGGTTCGCGTGGACGGGGAGCGCATCGTGGTGGTGGGAGGCGGGAACACCGCCTTCGACGCCGCCCGATCCGCCCTCCGCCTCGGCGCCGCCGACGTGCGGATGGTCTATCGCCGCACGCGCAACGAGATGCCCGCCATTGCCGAGGAGATCGACCAGGGCATCGAGGAGGGGCTGGACATCGATTTTCTCACGCTGCCGGTGAACATCGTTCCCAACCCCGACGGGAAGGGATACGTGCTCACCTGCCAGCGGATGGAGCTGGGCGAGCCGGACGACTCCGGCCGGCGGCGCCCCGTCGAGATCGAGGGCTCGGACTTCGAGATCTACTGCGACCGGGTGATTCTGGCCCTCGGCCAGTCGCCGGAGCTTTCCGTCTTCCCGGAGGGAACGGAGGTGCACGAGGGCGACGAGCTGCTGGGCGTGCTCCAGACGCCGGTCTTCGCGGTCGGCGATCTCGCCACCAACGACGGGACGGTGACCGCGGCGATCGGCTCGGGGCGCCGCGCGGCGCTGCACATCCATCAGACCTTCACCGGCGAGCAGTTGCTGCCCCCGCCCCATGACGAGTCGGAGGTGGTCGGGCCGGAGGCCATGCGAACGCATCTGTTCGAGAAGATCGCCCGCCACGACGGCGAGACGCTCCCGCCGGAGACGCGCCGCTTCACCTACGAAGAGGTGCATCACGGCCTGACCGATCCCTCCGAAGCGGAGCGCTGTCTGAGCTGCGGCGTCTGCAACGAGTGCGACCGGTGCATCATGTACTGCCCCGAGGGCGTGCTGAAGCGCAACGGGCACGAGTTCGTCTTCGATTACAGCTACTGCAAGGGGTGCGGCGTGTGCGTCGCCGAATGTCCCCGCAACGTCGTCTTCATGGGCAGCATGTGACGGCTGCGACGTTGTGTTCAAGAAGAGACCCACCGCAGAGGCATAGAGGACACAGAGGAGGAAGAAAGGGTTGAACTGAGAATGCAGACAAGGAAGCAACCCCCATCCCTTCTGTTTTTTTTTGATAATGCCATCATACCTTTACCTCCTACTTATTTCGTTGAGCTATTTTCAGCAAGCCTTTAGCATTCAACCACTCAGAGTCAGTTAAACATTCA
>JAXHTH010000040.1:0-5499 GCA_034211115.1 Planctomycetota bacterium
CGGTGGAAAGGTTGCGCAGGTTGGTCTGGGAGATGGTGAGCCGCGCCTGGTCCCGCGCCTTGCTGATGGCGGGCAGGAGGATGCCGATCAGCAGGGCGATGATCGACACCACCACCAGCAACTCGATGATGGTGAATGCTCTCTGTGTTGTGCGCTTCATGAGGGATTCGTCCTTTCCGAGTTGGACGGAGGCGCGCCGGGTCGAGCGCCGCGCCGGACGCGCGGACCCGCGCGCCGGCAGCTTGCACGAGGCAGGAAGGAAGAGGCCTGCCACACCGACGCCTCCGCCACGAGACGGGCAGATCCGGAGAGATGCCGGCCGGGATCTGCCGCAACCCCACGAGACCTGCTCCGTCAATGCAGATCTCCCGATGATCGGCCGCAACAAAAGCGTGACACATCGATGGGACCTTTGCAACCGGAAAACGGGCAAAGGACGGCCTCGCCGGTCGCCGGCGGATCGCCCTGACCGGGATCCGGGCGCGCTCGGGCGAGGGCGGTGCGAACGCAGCGGACAGGGGGCGCGGCGTCGGTAAAATGATCTAAGTATCTTATATGAAGAGGTTTACGATGGCCGCCTGCCCGGGCGCAGAAAAAGGCCGCGCCGGGAGGCGCGGCCCGTAGCGCGCGGTTCTGGTTGCTCGGTCCGGGGGCGGATCAGCCGTCGCCGAGCTTGTCGCGGCCGCGGATGCCGTCCGTGGTCAGGACGTGGAAGCTCGTGAACGAGAGCGTGTCGTAGCTCATCTCCATGAAGTACCCGCCGTCCGGGGCGGGCTCCTCGGTCCCGCCGAAGGGGGTGTCGCGGCTCCACAGGCCCCAGTCCTCGGTCTCGGTCTGGGCGACCATGCGGCTGTCGGCGGCGATCGCCTCCCGCGCGCCGATGCTCTCCACGTGGCCGTCGTAGAAGAGACCGACGGGCACGGATTCCCAGCCGTGGTTGAAGTAATAGGGCTCGCAGCCGTCGTAGGTGCCGTCGACGAATCCTGGGTTGCACTCAGCCCGCCGCTGCTGGAGCCAGTGATGCTCGAGCATGTGCGTCTTCAGGTCAGGGTACAGCGCCTGGGACAGGCCGGGCGCCCTGAACCCGCTCGGGAGGCTGAACGGATCCTTCCAGCCGTCCGTTTCGTTCGGACCGGGGTGCGCCATCACGGCGGGCGCGAAGAGTGCGGCCGGGCTCAGGCAGTAGCTCGACCACACGAAGCTGCCTTCCGTGTTGCCGCTCGGCACGTACTCATCGGGCGACTCGAAGGCATCCTCGGCCATCGCGTAGGGGATGGTGTCCTTCGGCGCGTAGAAGATCGGGTCGTAATAGCGCCCGCTGACGTACTGGTTGAATTGCTTGGCATTGGGGACGCGGAAGTACCCGAAGCCCTCCTGGTTGCCCTGGAAGACGATCGGCTGGGCGAGGCTGTGGTTGCCGGCATGGCTCATCCAGAAACCCCAGAGCCCGTAGTCTCCGGTGTTCACATCGCGCCCCCACCCGAGGAGGAGCGGCGGGTGATCCTGTCCGTTCGCGTCCGCATAGCCCTCCAGCGCGCTCATGCCGTCCGTGCCGTACCTGGCGAAGTTGTCATCGGAAAGCTGGAACTGCCTGCCCGACCATTCCGCCGAGTACGTCTGATGGGCCGTGGCGAGGTTGCGCAGATTGGCCTGCGACATGGTCAGGCGGGCCTGGTCGCGGGCCTTCGTGATCGCGGGCAGCAGAATGCCGATCAGCAACGCGATGATCGACACCACCACCAGCAGCTCGATGATCGTGAACGCCTTGTTGGAGTGTCTCTTCATGGCAGTTTGTCCTTTCTCGATGCATCACCGGGCGCTTCGTCAACCCGCTCCGTGTCCTGCCGACCTGTATCTTAGCTGCAAGTGCCGCGATCGGAGCCGCGGACGCACCTTGTCAGCCGGAGCAGGGTGAGACGACCTCAAGAGCCGGCGGCGAACGGGGCAGATCCGAGAGATGTGGCGGCCGGGATCTGCCGGAGAGATGGGAAGCCTGCGCCACGATGCAGGCCTCGGCGTAACGGGCCGCATACATAGCCTTACATCCCCTGATGCCTATGCAAGAGGAATCAGGCGATATTTCTGTCGTTTCGCGGCGAGCGCGGGGAGGGGCGGGAGGCGGCGGAACGGGCGGGTATCGTCGATAAATCCAGCTTTTGCAGCAGTTTACAACGCGCCGCGGGGGGCGGCCCCTCCCTCCGCTCGTCCCCCGGCCCCGTCCGGGGCGATGCCCGTCGCCCCGCCCGTGCGAGCGCGCCGGCCTCCCGTGCTTGCCGGGAGTCGGGGCCCGCTCTACGTTGGCGCGATCTCCCGCCGGCCGCCCATCCCATCCACAACCGCATGAGAGCCGCCCGATGAAGTACGTCCTCGTCCTGCCCGACGGCGCCGCCGACGAGCCTCTGGCCGAGCTGGAGGGGCGCACGCCGCTCGAGGCGGCGCGCCTCCCGCACATGGACTGGATCGCCGCCCGGGGCCGGCAGGGACGAGTGGTGACCGTTCCCCAGGGCTTCACGCCCGGCACGGATGTGGCCACCCTTTCCCTGTTCGGATACGACCCGAAGCGCTTCTACACGGGACGCGCCCCCATCGAGGCCGCGGCGCGCAACCTCCAGGCGAGCGAAGAGCAGCTCATCTTCCGCTGCAACTTCGTGACGATCCGGGACGGCCGCATGACCGACTTCACCGCCGATCACATCTCGCAGAACGAGGCGGATCAACTGATCGACGATCTCAACGCGCTGTTCCGCGACGATCCGTGCGAGTTCCACGCCGGCGTGTCGTATCGCAACCTGATGCTGGCGTCGAACGCGGCCCAGATGAAGCTGACGTGCCAGCCGCCGCACGACATACCGGGGGAGCCCGTCGCTGAATACCAGCCGCGGGGCGTGGGCGCGGGTCGGATCACCGCGATCATGGACCGGGCCGCGGCGATGCTCGCCGATCATCCGGTCAACGCTCGGCGCGTTGCGTCCGGAAAACGGCCGGCGACGCACATCTGGCTCTGGGGCCAGGGCCGGCCGACCGTGCTGGATTCGTTCGCGCAGCGCTTCGGCGTGCGCGGGGCGGTCATCACCGGCGTGGACATCATCCGCGGCCTCGCCGTGTGCATGGACATGACGCTCATCGAGGTCGAGGGCGCCACCGGGTATCTGGACACGAACTATGCCGGCAAGGGTCAGGCGGCGGTCGCGGCGCTGGATCAGTACGATCTCGTCGTCGTGCACGTGGAAGCGCCCGACGAGGCCGGCCACGAGGGCGATCCCCGGAAGAAGATCGAGGCGCTGGAACGAACGGATGAGCTGATCGTCGGCCCGCTGCTGGAGGCGGTGCGGCGACGGGAGGCGTGGCGGGTCATGGTCGCGCCCGATCATCCCACGCCGTGCACGACGAGGGCGCATTCGTCGGTGCCCCCGCCGTTCTGCTGCGCGGGCCGCGGCATCGAGACGGCCGGAGGAAGGCCCTTCAGCGAGCGGCACGCACAGGCCACGGGCGATCTCGTCGATCCCGGTCAAGAGCTGATGGCGCAGTTCATGTCGCGCTGAGATTGCGACATCAGCCGCGCGGCCGTCATAGCCCCGGATGCATGTCCGCGGGAGCGGGCGTTCTCGGCGCGGCTGGAGAAGCGCGGAGCCGCACGACGCGGAGCGTCGCGCCACCGATTCACGACGCGGAGCGTCGCGCCACCGATTCACGACGCGGAGCGTCGTGCCACCTTCGCGGAGGGTCGCGCCACCTTCGTGTATCTGTTGTCGCGGCTTCAGGAGTCGCGCGTCGCGCCGGCCATGCTCACCTTCGATCGCGCGTCGATCTTCGCAAGGGCCTGGTCGAGGTCGCCGATGATGTCATCGGGATGTTCGGCCCCGACGCAGAGGCGCACGAGGTTGGGCGGGATGTGGGCGAGTTTCCGTCCCTCTTCGCCCTGCTGCTGGTGGGTGGAGATGGCGGGGATGGTCGCCACGCTCTTGATCCGCCCCAGATCGGTGGCCCGCCAGATGCGCTGAAGCGCATCGAACATCGTGCGCGAGTTCTCCCGCCCGCCCTTTACGCAGAAGCTCATGAGATGGCCGTAGCGGTTGATCGGCTTGCCGTACTGCTCGTCGTACTCGGCGTCGACGAGCCACATGTACCGGCTGGCGAGCTCGTGCAGCGGATGATCGGGCAGGCCCAGGTACTCGACCTTTTCGATCGCCGGATGCTCGACGAGGAACTCCGCCACCTTCATCGTGTTGCGGCTCATCAGATCCACCTTGCTCCGCAGGGTGCGCATGTCATTGAGCGTCATGATGGCCTGCATCGGGTGGAGGTTCGGCCCGTAATCGCGATTCGGCAGGTACTTCACGTACAGGGCGAAGTCCTTCTTCATGTCCGGCTTGTCGATGCCGGTGGTGATGCCCATGCGGCTGATAAGCGCGCCGGCGATGCCCGATCCGCTGCTGGTGAGGGTTTTCGTCGCCGATTGCACGACGATGTCGGCCCCGTGGCAGATGGGCCTCAGCAGGGCGGGGGTGGCCACCGTGCTGTCGACGATGAGCGGCAGGTTGTGGCTGTGGGCGAGATCGGCCACGGCGGCGATATCAAAAAACCCCTGCTGCGGATTGCTCGGCAGCTCGCCGTAGAGGAATCGCGTGTTCTTGTCGATGCGCGAGGCCCAGGCGTCGAGATCGGTGGGATCCTCGATCCAGCGGCACTCGATGCCGCGCTCCTCCATGAGGCGGATGCTGAACTGCTGGAACGTCCCGCCGTAGCACTGTGCGGTGGCGAGGAAGTTGCGCTCCTCGTGCACGTGCCGCTCGGTGTGGACGAGGAAGGGTTGGACGGCGGTCATGATCGCGGCCATCCCCGAGCTCGTCGAGCAGCAGCTCGTCTCCCCGTTGAAGCCGTACCCCTCCAGCAGGGCCAGCGTCCATTCGTAGTAATAGGTCGAGGGATTGGCGATCCGCGAGTAGCACCACGTCGGGATGAGGTAGGCCAGGGCGCACTCCATCTCGTCGGCGTCGTGGTAGGCCTGCGAGGAACTCATGAACACCGGCTCGGTGGTCGCCCCCTGGTAATCCTCCAGGGCGTCTTCCATCGTGTACAGGCCGTGCACGGCGATCGTGTCGAACTTCCAGTTCTTCACCACCTCGCGGATGTACTTGCCGCGGCGCGCCAGGTACTCGTTGTTGCGATCGATGTACGCCTGCATCCCCGGGGTGATCGAGACTTCGCTGTCGCCGGACATGGGCCGTCTCCTTGCGCGTTCAGTCGGTGGGAGGACCAAAGCAGACCCTCCTCTCCAATCTACCCCGCGTTGGGGGCTCGTCCAAGGAAAACCCGCCCGGCGGTTGAGGCTTGAAAGGGGGATCGGTCGATCCTACGCTCCGGCCGGCCCCCGGACTTGGCCCCCGGACTTGGCCCCCGGACTTGGCCCCCGGATTCGGCCCCCGTATTCGGCCCCCGGATTCGGCCCCCGGATTCGGCCCCCGGATTCGGCCCCCGGATTCGGCCCCCGGATTCGGC
>JAXHTH010000041.1:0-12960 GCA_034211115.1 Planctomycetota bacterium
GGCCGGGGGAAGGGAGGGGGATTCTCCGGCCCGCGCCCGGCCGCCGCCGCCCGCGCCGGGTCCGGGTCCGCCAGACGGCCCGGGCCCGCGCCGCCGCGATCATCAAGACGAACGTCCCCCGCGACGGCGGGCGGTCAGCGTCGGCGGGGCTGACAACTGAGCTGCGCGCCGCGATAGACGTGGTCCTCGCAGGGGAGGAGGATCACCATCCAGCCGTCGATGATGCCTCGGTCCAGCCTCATGCCTGGTGCCTTCCCTCGCCCGACGGCCTCCGGCCGGCGGACGAGCCAAGGATAGACCGCCCGTTCGGCCCCGGCAAGGCCGCGGCGCGGAGCGGACAAACCGCCGCGCGGCCGCGGTTCAATTCCCACCCCGCGCCTGCTACACTCTGCCGCGCCGAAGCGGTCTGGATGGTTGCGGCGAGGCGAGCGCCGGCGCAGCCGCAGGGAGAGATCGCGTTCGGGCCGTCTGGTCCCGGGCACGGGTCGGCTGCCTCGAGGTGTGATGATGAAGTACGCTGCCAGTCTTGATGCCGTTCGTTCCGCCGTCCGGGCCATGGCGGCCAGCCATCGCGGCGAGCCGGCCGCCCCCGGGGCGGGCCTGGAGCCGGTGGTGACCATCTCGCGCCAGGCGGGAGTGACCGCGTCGGCGGTGAGCCGGCGCCTGGTGGAGATTCTCAATCATCGCCACCCGGGCCCCACGCCGTGGATGGAGTTCGATCGCCAGCTCGTGGAGCGGATCGCCGCCGATCACAATCTCGCCGAGGATCTCGTGGCCCGCTTCGACGAGCGGGACCGGAGCTGGTTCGAGCATTTCACGGCGGGCATCACCGGCTCGGCCACCGGGACCGACATCGCCATGAAGAGCGCCAAGACGATTCGCGCCATGGCGAAGGTGGGACGGGCGGTGATCATCGGCCGGGCGGGGCAGACGATCCTCGCGGGGATGAAGCACGTGGTGCACGTCCGCCTCATCGCCCCCCTCGAGTGGCGGGCCGCCCAGTACCCGCGCGATGTCGACGCCGCCCCCGACGCCAACGAACAGACCCTCCGCCGCATTGACGCCGAGCGCGCCCGATACGTCAAGCAGCACTTCAACCGCGATGTGAACGATCCGCTGATGTACGATCTCATCATCAACATGGCGCGGGTGGGCACCGATCGCGCCGCGCAGACGATCGCGCAGGCCGTCGAGGGGCTCGATCTTCGCTGAGCGATGGCGCCCCGGTCGCCTTTTCAGGAGAGGATCACCATGCGAGATCCGTCACGGCCGGTCGGCGTGCTTCTGGTCGGGCTTCTCCTCGTGCTCGGCGGCGCGGTGGCGCTTCCGGGTTGTCGAAGCGCCTCGAAGCTGCAAGGGCGGGCCGTGCTGAACGCCGACCGCGAGCTGGAGGCGAATCTGAACGCGGACCTGCTCGGCGTGCACGAGGCGGCGCGGCGCGTGCTCGTCGAGGCGTACCAGTACCGCATCTTCGTCGATCGGCGCAAGGCGCGCGGGGGGCTGATCCGCGCGCGGACGGAAGATGAACGGCTCGTCCGCGTCGAGACGTACTACGAAGGCACTCGGCGCACGCGCATCCAGGTCTTCGTCTCGCCGATGGGGGATGAGGAGAAACAGCGCGCGATACTCGCGGAGATCGAGCGGGCCCTGTGAATCTGCCGATGATCGTCATCCGCGGGCCCGGCAGCGCGCCGCGACATCGTCAATCCTCACCAGTTCGCCGCCCTCCAGCGAGCGATCCCGCCGATAGAACTCGATGCTGTCCCGCTCCAGTCCCTTCGGGCCGACGGTGAGGCGGATGGGGAGGCCGATGAGATCGCCGTCCTTGAACTTCGGGCCCGGCCGCTGATCGCGATCATCGAGCAGCACGGCCAGGCCCGCCGCCGTCAACTCCTCATGCAGCGCGTCGGCCACTTCGCGGTTGCGCCCCTCGTACTTCACCGGGGTGATGAGCACATCGAAGGGGGCGATCGCCGCCGGCCAGATGATGCCGTCCTCGTCGTGATGCCGCTCGACCACCGCGGCGACGAGCCGGTCGAGATCGAGCTCATAGCGCGCCATGAAGACCGGTTGCCGTTGCTGATGCTCATCGAGCACACGAAAGCCCATCGCGTCGCAGCACGCCGAGCCGAGCCGGGTCAGCTTTACGAGGCTGATGCCGCGCGCGGCGTGCAGCACGCCGCCGGTCGGCGATGGATCGCCCTCGCGGGCGCTGCGGATGTCGGCCACGCCCAGTCGATCCCTGACCGCATCCGCGTGCGGCTCGAGCAGGTCGCGCGTCCAGTTGAAGTGCCTGACGTGATGATCGGTTTCGTTGGCGCCGGTGACCCAGAACCACTCGCCCTGCGCGGCGTCGGGATCGACGAGCAGGGCGGTGAAGTCGAACGACCCGGCGAGATGCGGGCCCATGTACCCGACGGGAAAGTCGTGCTCCCAGCCGGCGAGAATGTCATCCGTGGCCAGTTCGAGATGACCGATCCACGGCGCGACTGATCGGGCCGCCCGGGCGAGCTTCGTCTCGTTGACATCGTGATCGCCGCGCACGACGGCCATGATCAGTCCGCGCCGGGCGTGACTCGCGTCCGCTCCGTCCCCGGGCCGGCTTCGCGCTTCGTACAGCAACGTCTTGAGCATGTTCTGCGGCTTCAGCGCCGACCCCAGCTCGCGCCGGAAGAAGGCGCAGACATCCTCGATCGAAGCGCAGCCCGGCGTCGGGATGACTTCCAGCGCGCCGGTCGGATCACCGTCGAACGAATGCCGCCGATCGCCGATCGCGCAGGCGTCGAGGTTCGCCGCGTAATCGGCGCTGTCGGATCGCAAGATGATCTGATCGCCGGCCTCGCTCGGACAGATCAACTGCTCGGACGGCGCTTCGATCTCCGGCGCGCTCGGCGCATGGACGATGTCGAATGCGAGGCCGCACCGATCGAGCATCCGCCCCGCCGCCTCGCGCAGACGGGCGAACGTCTCATCCGGCCCGCCGGGGCCTTCGGCAGCCGTGTGAAACGACCAAACCGTGGCCATCATGCGCTCGCGCGTGCCCAGCAGGCCCGGACCCGGCCGGAATTCATCGCGGAAACGCGGCCCGATCTCGTATACCGTCAGGGGAAGCAGGCGATACGAATCGACGTGCGCGGCCATCGTCTCCGCAACAAGCTCATCGGCGCCGGGCGCGAGCGCGCAGCGACGCCCGGTGCGATCGGTGAGCGTGAAGAGATCATCGTCCAGTTCCGCGTCGCGCCCCGTCTTCGCGAGCGGCGCAAGCGGCTGGAGGATCGGCAGGCGGAGGGCGGTCGCCCCGGCGTTTTCGAATACCCGGCGCGCCAGGCCCTCCAGACGCTGGAGCACCGACGCGCCCAGCGGCAGCCGCCCGTACAGACCGGACCCGATGCGGTGAATGAACCCCGCGCGCAGCAGCAGCCTGTGCGAAGCAGTTTCCGCCTCCGCGGGCGCCTCGCGCAGCGTCGGGATCAATGTCCGCGACCATCTCATCGCCGGCCAGTGTACCGACGCACGGCGCGTCGTTCAGCGAGCGCGGATCAGCCGCCGGAATCGAGTTCCTCGAGGTCCACGGGCGGTTCCTCCTCCGCCGGCGGAGGCACGGGCGGGGGCGCCTCGCGCTCGATCGGGCCGCGGCCGCCGAGCAGCTCCCACACGTCGGCGAAATAGCGTTCCGCCTCGTCGGCCGCCTGCATGGGCACGCCGAGGCGCCGGCTGGTGAAGATCGCCGTCGGTGGGTCCGGCTGCGGCTCGTAGATGATCTGGAACTTCCACGTCCGCTGCTCGCGGATCGGGTTGGTCCGCGCGCGGTGCAGGACGCGATCCAGCTCGCGGTAGATCTCGATCCGCGCGTTCTCCTCGTCCACGTAGACGTGGTTCTCCTTGACGAACCACCGCTCGGCCGGATCGTCGCTGCTGTAGTCGGGCGTCTCCGCCACCGCCTTCAGGGCCGTCCACACGTGGCCGGGGTCTTCATCGGGGAACGTCTCGACAATCGTGGTGCAGCCGGTGAGGGCGGTCACGGCGGCCAGCAGGGCCATCATCGCCGGGAGTGCGTGCTTCATGGGCGATAGCGTCGCACAGGTGCGCCGATTGTCAAGGCGGGCGGGGCCGGAGGCGGGCCGGGGCGACCACGAACCACGCCGAATCGCCCGAGGCATCGGCCTCTCCGCCGCGCGCGGCGGGCGGTCAGTGGCGGATCGAGAAGCCGGAGAACTCCCCCGTCGCCTCGCCCCGGCTGAGCTTCGTCTCGTCGATGTTGGGCCGCTTGGCCTCCTCGACGGCGGCGACGAACCGGTCCAGCTCCCCCGCCTCCCCCTCGACCACGCACTGCACCGACCCGTCCGGCTCGTTCCGCACCCACCCGGTCACATCAAACCCCCGGGCGACCTCCTGCGTGGTGGCGCGGAACCACACCCCCTGCACCCGGCCGGTGAAGATGATGTCGTAGCGGGCGGAAGGCATCAGGGCATCATGGGATCATGGCATCAAGGGGAGGAGGCATCATGGCAGCATGGCATCATGGGATCAAGGGGACATGATCACATTGGCACATGGCCACATTCGCAAAGGGGCACGTGGTGTGGTCGGGTGGCGGGATGGGTGGACGGGCGGGCGCGCGAAGCCGCAAGCGGCTCATGGCGCCGTCCGTTCTTCCCTCAGTCCCTTTGTCCGTCAGTCCCCTGGTCCCCGAGCCCCCCAGTCCTTTCCTCCCCCGCCTCCTCGCCGCGTCGCGCACCCTCAGACCATCACCGGCCCTGTGCGAATGTGACAATGTGAGAATGTGCAAATGTCCCCCTCGATGCCACGATGCCGTGATCCCTTGATGCCCTCCTACGCCATCTTCGCCATCACCTCGTCGGGGATATCGGCGTTGGTGTAGACCTTCTGCACGTCATCGTGATCCTCCAGGGTCTCGGTGAGGCGGAGGACCTTCTCGGCCGTCGAGGCGTCGCACTCGACGGTGGTGGTGGGGATCATGGTGATCTCGGCCGAGTCGGGCTCGATCCCGGCGTTCTCGATCGCCTCGCGGACGTTGATGAAATCGCCGACCTCGCAGGTGACTTCCCAGGCCCCGCCGGACTCGGTGACGTCCTCGGCCCCGGCCTCGATGGCGAGCTCCATGAGCTGCTCCTCGGTGGTCTTGCTCGCCTCGATGACGATGATGCCTTTCTGTGAGAAGCCGAAGCTGACGGCCCCGGGCTTGGCAAGGTTCCCGCCGGCTTTCTCGAAGATCTTGCGCATCTCCGGAGCGGTGCGGTTCACGTTGTCGGTGAGGCAGTCGACGATGACGGCGACGCCGGAGGGGCCGTAGCCCTCGTAGCGGACGTGCTCGTAGGACTCGCCGGGCCCGAGTTCGCCGCTGCCCTTCTTGACGGCCTTGGCGATGGTGTCCTTGGGCATGTTGGCCGCACGCGCCTCGTCGATGGCGTAACGGAGGGTGAGGTTCGTGTCCGGATCCCCCCCGCCGTTTCGGGCGGCGACGATGATGGCCTTGGCGCACTTGGACCAGATCTTGCCCTTGGCGGCGTCCTGCCGCGCCTTGCGATGCTTGATATTCGCCCACTTGCTGTGACCGGCCATAAGGCACCTCTCGACAGTCAGTCGGCCGTCGTCAGCTCGCGGAACGTGGCCGCGACGGGCGGATCACCGCCCCGCTCGACCGCCCGCAGCTTCTGCCGCGTGCGCTCGAGCACGACGCCGTAGTCTCGATGATACATCGCCTGCGGGTCCCGGACGAGCAGTCCCCACACGCGGGTCTGCTGGACGAGGTAAAGGCGGGTGAGCTGCTCGCGTCGCTGGGGATCGTCGAGGATGTCGACGACGCGGTTCCAGGCCTCGACCGCGTCATCGGCATGGCCCTGCCGCCAGAGGGCGTCGCCGAGGTGGTCGAACAGTTCCGCGGTGGGCTCCTCGGCGAGCTCGACGGCCCGCCGGAGGAGGCTGACCGCCCCGGCCGCCTCGTCCTCATCGTCGAACCGCTCCTGCTTGTAGCGGAGCCAGGCGACGGTATCGAGGACGCTGGCGTCGTCGGGAACGAGTTGGCCGGCCCGCTCGATCCAGTCGATGGTCTCGGGGTCCCGGTGGCCGTCGACGAGGCGCTGATAGCCGAGGTTGTTCATGGCCATCCCGTTGGCGGGATCAAGGCGGATCGCCTCGCGGAGGAGGATCTCGCCCCCGGCGCGATCGCCCACGAGCGTGTAGAGATTGCCCGCCTGCATGAGGGCGTCGGAGAGGGAGTCGACCCCGCCGAGGCCGGGCACGGCGCCGAGCAGGCCGCGGCTCTCCAGCTCGATGAGCAGGTCGATGGATCGGCTCGCCGCGTTCGGCGAGGCGGCATCGGCGATGAGGATCATCGACGCGAGCAGGGCCGCGGCCGGCGGCTCCAGCTCGCCGGCGTGCTCGAGCCGTATTCGCAGCGCCCGGCCCGCCGCCGCCGGCGCGCCGGCATCGATCAGTTCCTGGGCCGGGTTCTGCCAGGCGACCGCCCCCTGCGGGGAGAGATCATCGGCCCCGCGTGCGTCCGTCGCCGCCTGAAGCGCCAGGGCGTCGAACCGCCCGTTCACCTCCCCCAGGCGCGCCAGGGCCCGCAGGGCGAGGCCGTAGAGGCGCAGCGGCACATGCTCGAAATGCGCCACCGCCGTCTCGACCAGCGTCAACGTCAGCGTCTCGCGCCCTTCGCCCAGCGCGTCGAGGCTGCTGCACAACCCGACGGCGCCGGTGAAGTGACGCAGTGAAGCGAGTTGCGGATGATCGGTGATCCACCGGAGCCGATCGGCGGCCTGTTCATGCCGTTCCGCGCGGGCGTAGATGAGCGCCATCTCGAGGGCGCGCCGGGTGCCCGGCGGCCGGTTCCCGAGCCGGCGCTCGCCCATCGCCACCAGCCGCTCGTGCTCGCCGGTGAAACGGTGGACGAGTTCGAGCAGTCGCAAGGCGGCGGGATCGTCGCCAACTTCCGCCAGTCGGTCTTCGAGCACCCGGCGCGCCTCGTCGGCCCGCTCGCGTGCGAGCAGGAAGCGGACAAGTTGTTCGAGGAGGGCCGGATCACCGGGGCGCCCGTCCAGCCGCCCGCGCAGCCACCGCTCGGCTTCGTCCAGTCGATCGACCTGTCGCCAGGCGACGACGGCGAGGCTGAGGTTGTCGAAATCGTTGCGCCCGTCCTCGAAGAGCTTGAGCGCCCGCGTCAGCGCCAGCTCGGACCGCCCCTGCTGAAGATCGTCCTGAATCATCAGCCGGGCATAGAAGCGGCTGTCGGGATTGGCTTCGCGGAGCCGGGCCGCGGTCGCCCGGAACCGATCGGGATCGGACAGCGGTCCGTTCGCCCCATAGAACTCGAGCAGCAGTTCATAGGGCTCGTCGCGCATCGGCGCGAGGGCCCGCGCTTCGTCGGCGAGTTCGGCGGCTCGGCGGAGGATGTTCTGGCGATCCTCGTTGACGGGCATGCCCTTCGCCCGCTCGGCCTCGACCCGCGCCAGCTTCAGGAGCGGGTCGACGCGAGCCGCTTCCCCGCCCGTCTCCGAAGCGCGGGCGAGCGCCTGCTGCGCGGCCGCCAGCGCCTCGTCGAATCGCTCGGTCTCGCGCAGCGCCTCGGCGCGGACGAGAAAGGACCAGACGTCGGCCAGATCATCGGCCTCCGCCAGCGCGGCATCGAGCAGGGCCGGTTCGTCCAGCGCCCCGGCAAGCCGGATTCGCAGCCGGCGCAGGCCGTCATCATCGGGCCAGCGCTCCAGGCCGCGCCGACAGCACTTCCAGGCTTCGCCCTGCGCCCAGAGGCGCACCAGGACGCGGGCGCGGAGCCGGGCATACTCCGGAACGGGAGGATCGACGATCCCCTCGATCGCACGGAAGGGATCGGCGAGGGCGCGCATGAGGCGGTCGATGTACGCCTCGGCGAGCTCCGGCGCCGCATCCAGCAGCGAGGCGGCGAGCTCGATCGCCCCGGCCGGCTCGCCCTGCCCCAGCCAGATGAGCACCTGCTCGACGACGGGCAGGTCGCGCGGCCGGCGGGCGACGAATCGGCGAAGCAGCGCCAGACCCTCCGGCGGGGGAAGCACCATCGCCGCCGCCCGCGCCAGACCGGCATCGTCGGGATACTCGTTCTGCAGATCGAGCAGCGCCTCGATGAACGCCTCGGCGTCGCCGGCATGCTCGGTGACGTAACGGCACAGTCGAACGTCGTTTTCACTCACCGACGGTGCGTCGGCCTGGAGGGCCTCGAACAGGACCCGCTGGGCGGCGAACGGCCGACCCGCCCGCAGATCGGCGTAGATCACCCGAGGGCGGAGGGAGTCGGGGTTTACCTCGCCGGTCTCCGCGGCGCGCTTGTAGGCCGCCAGCGCTTCGGCATACTCGCCCAGGCGGCAGTGCGTATCACCGAGCGCGCGCCGGATCTCCCCCTCCTGCCGCCGCATGGCGAGAATGCGCGCGCGGTGATACGTGGGAACGTCCAGAGGCGGGGGCTCGTCCACGATCGGCCGCGCCGCCTCGATCGACGCGCGATCGTAGCCCAGGCGCTGAAGCGCCACATGCAGGGTGAAGTCGACGATGTAGTCGGCCGCGGCGTCGTGCGTGAACGACCGCCCGGCGGCGCGCGGGCCGGCGAGCAGGGTCGCGGCCCGCCGGAAGTCACCCCGGCTGGCCGCGGCGAGGGCGAGCGTGAACACCGCCTCCGAATCCATCGGGGCCAGCTCGAGGATCTTCCCGAACAGGTCGGCGGCCCGGGAGGTGTTCCGCTGGGCGGCGTAGCTGCGGGCCAGCTCGCGGAGGATCGCCGTGCTCGAAGGATCCAGTTCCCGGGCCTGCTCGAGCTCGAAGGCGGCGGTGAGATGATCCCCGTTCATCGCCGCCTCGCGACCCTTGAGGTAGTGGCGGATCGCCTTGTCGATCTCCCCCGCCTCCGGCGGCGGGGGCGGTGACTGCTCCGGCTCCGGCGCGGCGTTGGCGGCCGCGAGTTCCTTCAGCGCCGCCTCGAGCGACATCCCCGCCTTCGCATCGTCCGGATCGCGCCGCTTCAGCACGACCGCCTCGACGCCCGGGGGAGTCGGGATCGGAGCGGCGGCGACCGCACGGGGCGGCCTCGACGCCTCGGCCTCCGCCAGCCGGGCCAGATCCCGGGCGGCAGCGAGGGAGCGATCGCGGCGAAGACGCCCCCCGGCCTTGCCTCCGTCCGCGGCGCACCCGCAGAGAACAAGCATCGCGGCCAGCGCCGGGAGCAGCAGGGATCGGCACAGCATGACAGGACTCCTCCGGCCGCGGCCGCCGGACGATCGAGGCCGGGCGCGCGGCGGGCGTGCCCGGGCCGGGAAGACGGAGGGAACGGGGTTTCGCGTCCGGGGCGGCCGGCTCACGTCGCCGAGTCCGCGGCCCCGGCGTGGGCGGAGGGATCGGCGCCGCGGCGCGTGCGGCCCGTCCTCGCCGAGGGCGCCTTCTTCCGCCGCGACCGCCCGGCGGTCCTGCCTCCCGACCGATCGACCCAGGCCTGGAGGTCGAAATGCCGCTGCCGCCCGTCGCGCGCCTTGATCTGACGGCTCAGCCAGCTCGAGACCTCGCCGACGGCGGCGCTCTCGTCCACGGCGTCGGCGGCGATGAGCTGCCGGCGCAGAAGCTCGTCGACGGGAATCGTGTGCACCTCGAAACACAGCAGCATCACCCGGCCGGCGATGTAGGGCACCATCCCCTCCAGCGACTCGAGGTATCGCTTGACGTCACGCTTGGTCGCGGCCTGCAGCGGCTGGAGGGTCACCTCGTGTTCGCGCAGGAAGATGTTGCGGAGGATGGCCCGAAGCCGCTCGCTCCGCTCGTCGGCGAGGGGATAGCGGGCCCCGAGATACCCCGCCGTTTCGTGCGGCATGCACACCCTCAGCTCGTTGAAATCGGTGAGGGACTCGAAGAGGCGTTCGTAGGCCGCCAGCGCCTTGTCCGTGGTCGATTCCCACATCAGGCAGGAGAGGACGAGCACCCCGACGGGATCGTCTTCGTCGGCGAAGTCCGGCGGCTCGCCCGCCGGAAGCGTCTTCAGCAGCTCGTTGAGGTTCTTCGCGCACGCGCTGGCGTTCTTCACGATTCGGCTTCCTCTTCGGGGAGATGCTCATCAGGTCGGCGGCGCCGCTCGTCGGCCTCGACCGCCTTGTTGATCGCGGCGATCACCCGCGCTTCCTTCTTCAGCGATTCATCGAGCTTGAACGAGAGGCGCGGCACGCGGCGCATCCGCACGGACCGGCCGACCTCGGTGCGGATGTGCCGCGCCGCGTGGCGCAGGCCGTGCAGCGTCAGCTCCGCCCGCTCGGCGGGCATCACCGACACCGAGACCGTCGCGTCGGCGAGATCCTGACTCACCTGCACGCCGGTCACGGAGATCAACCCCTGCACGCGGGGATCGTTCAGCCCGCGGGTGATCACCTGCTGGACGGCGCGGTGGAGGACGGAGGCGACTTGTTCGGTATGCAGGCTCATGAGGGGCGGCACCGGAACGCGCCGGACACGGCCCGGCGCCCGGTGGAGCAAAGCCGCCCGCGGCGCCGGCTGAGGGGCCTAAAGCGTGCGGCGCACCTCCCGCGTCTTGTAACACTCCAGCACGTCTCCGGCGCGGATGTCGTCGTAGCCCTCGATCCGCATGCCGCATTCCTGGCCGGCGTGAACCTCCCGCACGTCGTCCTTGAAGCGCTTGAGCTGTTCGAGGCGGCGATCCTTCTCGATCACGATGTCCTCGCGGGTCACGCGGATGCGGGCGTGCCGCTCGATCACGCCGTCCGTCACGTAGCAGCCGGCGATCATTCCCACGCGGGAGATGCGGAACACGTCGCGGACCTCGGCGTGGCCGAGCACCTCGAGCTTCAGCTCCGGCTCGAGCAGGCCCTCGGCGGCCTTGCGCACGTCGTCGGTGAGATCGTAGATGACCTCGTAGAAGCGGATATCGACGCCGCGGGCCTCGGCCGCCTTCCGCGCCGCGGCGGGGGCGGTGACGTTGAAGGCGACGATGATCGCCCCCGAGGCCTCCGCGAGCACGATGTCCGACTCGTTCACTCCGCCCACCGCGGCGTGCTTGACGGACACCGTCACCTCGTCGGAGCCGATCTTGCTCAGCGTCGAGCGCAGCGTCTCCAGCGACCCCTGCACGTCGGCCTTGACGATCAGCGGCAGCTCCTTGCGCGCGCTCTCGGCGAGCTTGTCGAAGATGTTGTCGAGGGTAACGCGTTCGCGGGCCAGGTCGCGCTCGCGCTCCTCGGCCTTGCGCTCTTCGGCGGCGGCTTCCGCCTCGCGGATGTTCCTCACCACGTAGAACTTGTCGCCGGCGTCGGGGACCTGGTTGAGGCCGCTGACGGCGACGGGCGTCGAGGGACCGGCCTGATCGACCCGCTCGCCCCGGTCGTTGACGATGTCGCGGACGCGGCCGTACCCGCGCCCGGCGGCGATGAAATCGCCCTGTCGAAGCTGGCCCTGCTGGACGAGGATGCGGGCCACCGGGCCGCGGCCTTCCTCCATCTGCGCCTCGATGACGGTTCCCTCGGCCGGGCCGTCGAAGTCGGCCCTCAGCTCCAGCAGCTCGGCCTGGTAGTCGAGCATCTCCAGCAGCTCGAGGATGCCCTCGCTCTTGACGGCGCTGGTGCGGACGATCTCGGTCGACCCACCCCAGTCGACGGGGTTCAGCTCGTGCTCGGCAAGCTGGCCGAGGATGCGCTGGATGTTGGAGTCGGTGGCCTCGGGCTTGTCCATCTTGTTGAGGGCGACCACGATGGGCACCCCCGCCGCCCGCGCGTGATTGATCGACTCGACCGTCTGGGGCATCACGCCGTCGTCGGCGGCGACGACGAGCACGATCAGATCCGTCACCTGCGCGCCGCGGGAGCGCATCTCGGTGAACGCCTCGTGGCCGGGCGTGTCGATGAAGGTGATCGTTCGCTCGTTCTCGCCCACGCGGACGGGGACGCGGAAGGCGCTGGTGGCCTGGGTGATGCCGCCGGCCTCGCCCTCGGCCACGTTCGTCTTGCGGATCTTGTCCAGCAGCGAGGTTTTGCCGTGATCGACGTGACCGAGGATGGTGACGACAGGCGATCGTGGCCGCTCGTCGAGCATGTCCCGCTCCTTGAATTGCTCGACAATCTGCTCCTCGGCGGACTTCTGCTCGACGACCTGCAGCTCGATGTCATATTCGAGCATGATCTCGGCGGCCTTCTCGGAGGGGAGGACGGCGTTGGCGCTGGTGATGAGCTCGCCCCCCTTCACCAACTGGCGGATGATGTCGTTGACCTTCACTCCACTGGCGGCGGAGAGGCTCTTAATGGTGATCGGCTCCTCGATTCTGACGCGGCCGCCGGCCTCGGCGGCGCTCTGGGCGCGCTGCCCGGCGGGCGCGCCGCGCTTCTGGTTGTCGCGGCGGACGGCGCGAAGGAAGCCGGCGGAGCGGTTCAGCCGCCGCTCACGCTCCAGCAGATCCTGCTCGCGCCAGTTGAAGGCGCGGGTGCCCTCGCCGGTTCCGCCCCGGCTGCCGCGGCCGCTGTCGGGTCGGGCGGAGGCGCTGCGTCGCTTGTTTCGGCGCGAGGCGGCGCCGCGCCCGCCGCGCATGGGCGGCCCGGGCAGGGGCACCTCGCCGGGCGCCATCGGCTCGCCGCCGCGCCCGCCGCGACCCTCGCCGCGCCCGCCGCGACGGGCCTGGGGCGGGGGCACCGCCTCCGGCGATTCGACGCGAATCACCTTCGGACCGGCGAGCTTGGTCGCCGTGGGCTGCTCGAGCCTGGGACCGGCCGGGGCGACCACCTCCGGTCGCGGAGGCACGTTCATCACGGGCTTGGGGCGATGCGCGTCGTCCGAGGGCTCCGCTTCCGTCTCGGGGGCCGAGGCGGCCACGCGCGGCGCCTCCTCCTCCTCGGGCGCCTCCGCAGCGGGGGGCGCCTCTTCGAGAGGCGCCTCGACCGGCGGAGCCGTGTCGGGGGGCGTCTCCGCGACGGGCGCCGCCTCCGGCGG
>JAXHTH010000042.1:0-3669 GCA_034211115.1 Planctomycetota bacterium
GCGCGGCATGCCGTCCAGGAGGAGAATGTCGCGGGTCGGATCGTACGTCCCGGCGTCGATGAGGCCGCGGACGTGATCCTGCCAGAGCCGGATGGTGAGATCATCGGGCACGAGTTCGCCGCGCGAGGAGTAGTAGAGGAACTTCTGCCCGAGTTCGCTCTCCTTGTCCAGGGATCGGAAGATGTCGCCGGTGGCGAGGTGAATGAAGCCGTCGTTCTCGCCCAGCATCTTGCCCTGGGTTCCCTTGCCGGTGCCGGGGGCGCCGAAGAGGAGCACGCACTTGTACGGATCTGCCATCGCGACTCTCCAGTGAAGGCCCGGAGGAAGGGGTCCGGGCCCGCGCGGTTGAAGACATCGTCCCCGCCCGAATCGACCGCCTCACGCGGCGGGCGGAAAGGGAGGATTGTACCCGATGGCGGGCCGATCGTCCGCGGGCGGGAAAGACGGCGTCCGCGATCGCTGCTCCCCGGCGTGAGCGGCCTTTCGGAGCGCGCGCGACCTTCCGGGGGTCTGGCGGCGGGCGGCGCGCCGACGTAGGCTATCACCCATGCGCGGGCTGACGCGACGATGGGTGCTTGCGGCCGCGGCGGGTGAGGCGCCGGCCGAGCTCGCCTCGCTTCACCTCCCGCCCCTGCTGGAGCGCATTCTGCTCAGCCGCGGGCTGACTGATCCGCGGGCGGTGCAGCACTTCTGCGAGCCGCGCCTGACGGATCTGCACGACCCATCCCTGATGCCGAACCTCGATCTTGCCGTCGAGCGGCTCATCGACGCCGTGCGCGGCGATCGATCGATCGTCATCTATGGCGACTACGACGTGGACGGGATCGCGGCGACGTCGATCCTCTTCCACGTCATCAAGGCCGTCGCCCCCGAGGCCGATGTGCGGCGATACGTGCCCCACCGCCTCGAGGAAGGCTACGGCCTGAACGCCGAGGCGCTGAAGAAGATCCGCGCCGGCGGGACGGACCTCGTCATCACTGTCGACTGCGGCGTCACCGCGCCGGCCGAAGCGCAGCTCGCCCGCGAGATCGGCCTGGAACTCATCATCACCGATCATCACCATCTTCCGAACGGCGAGGACAAGCTGCCTGAGGCGCTCATCGTCCATCCCCGCCTGCCCGGCAGCGAATACCCGTTCGGCGATCTGTGCGGGGCGGGGGTGGCGTTCAAGCTCGCCTGGCGCTTCGCCACCGCGTGGTGCGGCTCGCAGCGCGTCAGCGAATGCCTTCAGAAGATTCTGCTGGAGATGCTGCCCCTGGCCGCCCTGGGCACCATCGCCGATGTCGTCCCGCTCGTGGGCGAGAATCGCGTCATCACCAGCTTCGGCCTGCGGCTCATCAAGCAGACGTCGCTGCCGGGTCTGCGAGCGCTCATCGAGGCCTCGGACCTGATGGGCGGGAACATCGACTCGGAGAAGGTCGGGTTCATTCTCGCCCCGCGCCTGAACGCCTGCGGCCGGATGGGGCACGCCGCGGAGGCGGTGCGGCTGCTCACCGACGCGGCGCCGGAGGAGGCGGCGCCGATCGCCCGCCGACTGGCCCAGCTCAATCGCCAGCGGCAGCGCACGGAACGGACGATCTTCGAGCAGGCGGCGCGGCGGGCCGAGGACGCGGGGATGACCGGCGGAAACAAACGAGCCATCGTCCTCGCCGACACCGCCTGGCATCCGGGGGTGGTGGGCATCGTCTGCTCGCGCCTCGTCGATCGCTTCGGCCGGCCCGCCGTGCTCATGCAGCGCCACGGCGAGTTGTGCAAGGGCTCGGCGCGCAGCATCGACGGCTATTCGATCCACGAAGGACTCCTCGCGTGCGCCGAGCACCTGACCACCTTCGGCGGACATGACATGGCGGCGGGGCTGACGCTGCCCGCCGATCGACTCCACGCCTTCGCCGAGGCGCTGATCGCGCACGCCAACGAGCGGATCACGGTCGAGCAGTTGACGCCGGAGCTACGCATCGACTGCGATGCAAGCCTGCTCGAGCTGGACTTTCCGACGGTGAAGCGGATCATCGCGCTCTCGCCGTTCGGGCGGGCCAATCGCCGGCCGGCCGTGCGCCTGCAGGGCGCGACGCTGCTGGAGGCGCCGCGGCAGATCGGCGCGCACGGCCGACACCTGTCGGTCCGCTTCCGCCAGGATGAGGGCGGGTGCCGGCGGGTGATGCGGGGCGTGTGGTGGGGGGCCGGGTCGCGGGCGGCCGATCTCGCGCCCGGCATGCACCTTGACGCCGTCATCGAGCCCAAGCTCAACGAGTTCAACGGCCGGGTCAGCGTCGAAGCGGAGATTCGCGATGTGATGGTGAAGGAGGCGTGAGGGGTTGACGATAACGCCCCCGGGCCGGCCCCGAGGCCGCGACCGGCGGCGTGCGGGCCCGGCTCGCCCGGTTTGCCCGCTTCGCGTGGCCTCCCCCTCCCGCGACCGCAATAATGACAAACGCCCCCACGTTCGGCACCCATCAGGGAGATCGACTCATGCGCATTCCGACCGCCTGCCTGGCCGCCCTTCTCGCCCTCGTGATCCTCGCGCCCGCCGCGACGGGACAGGGTCGGCAATCCGATCGCCCGACCGTGAGCACGAAGGTCCCACCCCAGCCCAAGGGGATCCAGATCGATCCCGACAACGACATCATCCTCATCACGATCCGCGAGCAGGTGAAGCCGACCGAAAAGCAGATGAAGCAGATCGTCCGGCTCTACACGGAGCTGCGGGAGACGCAGCTTGAGATGACGCGGGAGACGGTTCGCGAGCTGCGCCGACTGCAGAAGGCCGAGGAGCGGGACATCAGACTCGGGGACGAGGAAGAGACCGAACAGGAGAAGCGCACCCGTCATGCGGCCGTGCGCACCGCCTACACGAAGCGACTCGCCGCCAAGATGAAACCCCTGAACGAGAAGTTTCTCGCCGACTGCCGGGCTCTGCTCGACGAGTCGCAGCACGAGGCCTGGGACAAGTGCGCCGAGGAGCTCGATCTCCTCAGGGGCGGCACCCGCTCCACGCGCAAAGAGCTGCAGTGGCTGGAGCCGCAGCGCGGACCCGCGGTCGGCGATGAGGCGCCCGACTTCGAGCTCGAGGACCTCGAGGGGAATGCCGTCTCGCTCCGCGACCTGCGGGGCAAGCCCGTCGTCCTTCGATTCGGCAGCTACACCAGCCGCACCTTCCGGCACAAGGCGTCGGAGTTCGAGCAGCTCAAGCGGGAGTACGGCGACGACGTGCACTGGCCGATCGTCTATACCCTCGAGCAGTACGCCTCCGACAGCGACTGGACCTCCTTCCGCAACAAGCAGGAGGGCATCGAGATCCCGCAGCACAAGACCTACGAGGAGCGCGTCGAGTGCGCCGCGATGGCCCGCGAGAAGCTCAATCTGACCGGCCTCCTGCTCGTCGACGACTTCGACAACCGCGTGGCCCGGCTCTACAGCGGTCATCCCAATCGCGCCTACGTCATCGACGGGGAGGGGATCATCGTCTCCAAGCAGGTCTGGTCGAAGGTCGGTGAGACGAAGGCCGCCCTCGACGAGCTGCTCGGCCTGGCGGAGACCGAAGAGCCGATCACGCCCGGGACCGCGCCGGGCGGCGCGCCGCGTCAGAAATCGTCCGCATCATCGTCTTCATCTTCCGGCGGCGGTTGACCCCCCGCCGGGGGGCCCCCGGCGCCCCGCGCGGCCGCGACC
>JAXHTH010000043.1:0-15903 GCA_034211115.1 Planctomycetota bacterium
CGCCACCCGCGCCCGAACGCCGAGCCGCCGGGCGAGATGCCCGGGAAGATCGCGGATCGCGCTTCCCTCGCCGATGACATACATGTCGGCGACAGGATCGCTCTGATACTGGTGAGCCACGTACGACAACGCCATCTTCAGCTCATCAATCATCCGCTCGAAATGCGCGGTCAACGCGGAACGCGACGAAGCGCCCGCGTCTGCGGATGCAAACGCCCAGTCATCGTCCCGGAGCACGGCATCGCGAATGAGGAGCCCGAACATTTCCTCACTGAGGCCGAGGCGCGCGCGGAATTCGACAAAGAGGGCGTGCAGGCCGGCCTCGGGGATGGATCGTTCATAGACCACCGTGTCGCCGCACAGAACGACGATTTCCACGGACCCCCATTCGACGCACACCACGGCGGCGGTCGGGGGGCGGTCCGGCGTTTCGCTCAGCCACCGGGCGATGGCGGCGCATTCCAGATCGAGGGCGAGCACGTCGAAGCCCGCGGCTTCGGTGATGTCCAGCAGTTCGTCCGCCGCCGTGTGCGCGCAGCCGGCGGTCATGATGTCGACGGTGTTGTCGCCGCGTGACGCCTCGGGCAGCGTCCAGTACGCCATCTCGCTCTGATTCGGGTCGAACCCCGCCGCCTTGGCGAATTCCTCCCGGACGGTCCGCTCGCAGGCGGCCCCGGACCCGGCGCGCTGCAGTCTGACGACGGTCGTCGCCACGATGGCGGGCGGGGCCCCGAGGATCACTTTGGACCCGGTGAATCCGCGGCGGTAGAGCA
This sequence comes from Planctomycetota bacterium, assembly GCA_034211115.1. Classification (GTDB taxonomy): domain Bacteria; phylum Planctomycetota; class Phycisphaerae; order Phycisphaerales; family SM1A02; genus JAXHTH01. The sequence continues at coordinate 774 of JAXHTH010000043.1, forward strand.
CCTCGCGCAGGCGCCGGGCATCCTCCGACGCGAGCGGCGCTTCGGACTGGATCCGGGGCAGGAGGGCGATCGCTTCCACCCGCCGGCCCGGTCCGTCGCCGCGCAACTGCACCGCGCGCAGACATCTCCCGCCCAGGTCCAGGCCGATCGGAGACCGCTCTGCTGCCAGCGTCCGAAGCATGCGGGAATCGCCTATGTCATGGAAGTCAGATCGAACAGAGGCAAAAACAGGCTCACGGCGACGAATCCGATGATCAGGCCCAGCGCGATGAGGATGACCGGCTCGAGGATGCTCGTCAGCGACTGGATGGCCGATCGGTTTTCTTCATCGAGGAAGTCGGCGATATCGACGAGCAGCGGCCCGACCTGTCCGCTCTGCTCGCCGCTGCGCACCGCCTCGTGGACCGAGGGATTGATGAGCGAGGCGTCGGCGAGAACGGAGCTGATCGGTTCGCCGCGGCCGACCGCCTGCTCGGCCGACTCCAGCAGCTCGACGTAGTACACGTTTCCCATCGCCTGGCGCACCAGCGCCATCGCCTCGAGCACGGAGACGTTGGAGGAGATGAGCACGCCCAGGAGCCGGGCGATGCGCTCCGTCGCGAAGTCGCGGACGAGCGGTCCCAGTTTCGGAAGGCGCAGGCAGGCGGCGTCGCGCAGGCGCCGGCCGCCGTCCGTGTGCGACGCGAGGGCGAGGCCTCCGCCGAGGGCCGCGGCGACCGAAAGGATGATCCACCAGTGGGCGCGCACGACGGTGCTGATGCCGACGAGCCACTGCGTCGTCGGCGGCAGCGGCACATCGAGCGTCTCGAACAGACCCGCGAATCTCGGCAGGACCACGGTGAGCATCGCCGAGAGCGCCCCGAGCGCGATGACGATGAGCAGCGTGGGGTAGATCATGGCGCCCACGATGGTCCGCCGCGTCTTCATTTGCTGGGCCATGAGGCTGCCCAGCCGCTTGAGCATGGCCTCCAGCTCGCCCCCGGACTCGCCCGCGGCGATCAGGCTCCGATACACCGAGTCGAAGCAGTGCGGCTGACTCTCCATCGCCTCCGCGAGTGAGGCGCCGCTTTCCAGATTCGAGCGCACATCGTGGAGCACGCGGGCCCACTGCTCGTCCTTGGCCTGACGCTCCAGCGATGCGATCGCCTGCACGAGCGGCATCCCGCTGATGACGAGCACGTAGAGCTGCCTCGTGAACCAGGAGAGGGCGGCGAGGCGCCGCCCCGCCCGTATGTGCTGCACTTCCATCGGCTCCTCGAGCGTCGCGGGCGGCGCGGCGCCGCCCCTCCTCGGCGCGCCGCCGATCGACGACGACGGGTCCGCATGGCCGGCGGCATTCTTCTTCATTGTGGCCGGCGTGGGCGTCATGCGGCCTCCTTCACGTCGTTCACCGCCGGCGCTTCCGACCGTTCAGCCGGCCTGGCCGCTGGAGGGCTCATGAGATCGATCTCGGTATGTGTCACTCTCAGCGCCTCCTCCAGGCTGGTCTGCCCCTCGAGGGCGAGCGCGACGCCCGCCTCGCGCAACGTGCTTCCGCCCTGCTTGCGGAACACATCGCGCATCTGCTGAGCGGTCGACTCCCGGTGGACGAGTCGTTGAAGATCGGGGGTGATCTCCATGACCTCGTAGATTCCAATCCGGCCCTGGAAGCCGCTGTTGTGGCACTGCTGGCACCCCGCCCCCTTCTGGAAGGCGCGGTTGCGCTTGTCGGCCAGTCCCGCCGCCTGCAGCACCGTCTCGTCGGGATAGTACTTCGTCTGGCAGCTCCGGCAGACGCGCCGCGCCAGCCGCTGGGCCACCACGCCGTTGAGCGCGCTGGAGAGGAGATAGGACTCCACCCCCATGTCCTGCAGCCGCGCGATGGTGGCGGCGGCATCGTTCGTGTGAAGCGTGGCGAGCACGAGGTGCCCCGTGAGGGCGGCCTGGACCGCGACCCGCGCCGTCTCCTCGTCGCGGATCTCGCCCACCATGATCACATCCGGATCCTGACGCAGGATGCTCCGCAACGCCTTCGCGAACGTCATCGAGATGGCGTTGTTCACCTGAATCTGATTGATCAGGTCGAGCTGGTATTCCACCGGATCCTCGACGGTGACGAGATTCCGTTCCGGCGTGCGGAGCAGATCCAGCGCCGAGTACAGCGTCGTGGTCTTCCCGCTTCCGGTCGGCCCCGTCACGAGGACCAGGCCGTGCGGGCTCTTCAGCATTCTCCGGAACGCGAGCAGGGATTCCTCCCGGAACCCGAGATCCTCCAGCCGCACGTGCAGGTTGGCCTTGTCGAGGATGCGGATCACGAGCTTCTCCCCCAGCAGGGTGGGCATGCTCGAGACGCGAAGGTCGATCTGCCGTCCCTCCGCCATGATGCGTACGCGTCCCTCCTGCGGGAGTCGTTTCTCGGCGATGTCCATCTTGGCGATGACCTTCACGCGGGAGACGATGGCGGCATGCATGCCCGGCGGCGGGTTCATCAGGTCGCGGAGCACGCCGTCGAGGCGATACCGGATCCGCGTGCCGCGCTGGTCCGGCTCGATGTGAATGTCGCTCGCCCCGTCCTTGACCCCGGTGAGCAAGGCCATGTTCACGAGGGTCACCACCGGGCTGCCCGACACCATCGTGTCCAGGTCCGTGAGCGGGCCCTCGTCCACCGTTTCCTGTTCGACGACATCGACGTCCGACTCGGTCAGCGTCGCCAGGAACTCGTTGACATCCGCGTCCTCGGACGCGTACTTCGCGATGAACTCCCGGATGTTCGGCTCCAGGGCGAGCACGGACCGGATCCGGCAGCCCGTCAACTGTCGCAGGCGGTCAATGGCGGGAAGCGACTGCGGCTCCGCCATGGCCACCGTGATCGTGTCCCGGACGCGGAAGAGCGGGATTGCCCGCAGCCGATCGGCCTCCTCGCGGCCGATGAGCGGCAGCAGGGCGGGATCGATCAGCCCGTGGCGGAGCAGGCATCCCTTCACGCCGAGTTGACGGGCCAGCGTGCGCACCACCGTCTGGCTGTTGATGATGCCCTGCTCCACGAGCAGTTCGCCCAGCATCCGGCCGGAGGCCCGCTGTTCCTGCAGCGCCGCCTTGAGCTGATCCTCCGAGAGGATGCCTTCCTTGACAAGCGCATCTCCGAGCCGGACGCGACCGGTTCCCATCGTTACACGAAGCTCCTCACGGCGATGTTCGGGTCCTCGTACAGATCGAACTGCGGCGCCAGTTCGGTCAGATCCAGCACCTCGCGCACCGTCTCGGTCAGGGCGCACAGTTTCAGGCAGCGACCGCCCGTCGCCAGTTCCTCGTTCAGGTCGAGCAAGGCCTCCAGGCCGCCGCTGTCCACGTAGGAGACGCTCGATCCGTCGATCACCACGCGCCCGAAGTTCCGCCTGATCGCCTCCAGCGCGCGCGTCTTGAGGGCTTCTCCGTCCTCCCGGACCAGCGGTCCTTCGGGACGAAGAACGAGAACGGCGCCGTGCTTCTGTTCCTTGATCTCCATGGCTCGCTACGCCGCGGCCCGCATGGGCAGCGTCGCCGTGAACACGGATCCTTCGTTGAGCGCCGATTCGACGGTGATGTCGCCGCCGTGCAGGCGAATCACGTCGCGGGCGAGGGTCAGTCCCAGACCCGAGCCGGTGATCGACGACAGACGCTCGTCGTTGGCCCGGTAGAACCGGTCGAAGATCCGATCGGCATCCTCCTCGCTGATGCCGATCCCGGTATCGCGGACCTCGATGACGACCTGAGCCTGATCCGCGTTGACCACGACGTGCACGGTTCCGCCGTTCGTGGTGTATTTCAGGGCGTTGCCCAGGAGATTGTGAAGCACGAGCGTAAGCTTCTCGCGATCCGCCTGAAGGGTCGGCAGCTTCGGCGCGAGGTTGAACTGCAGCGAGATCTCCCGCTCGGCCGCCTGGGTCTGATACTCACGTTCGAGATTCCTCAGCAGCGCGACCAGATCCACATCGTCCACCCGCAGTTGGAGCGACCCGGCCTCGATCTCGGCGACGGAGAGCATGTCGCCGACGATCCCCTCCAGGCGCCGCGCCTCGGCGTTGATCACGTCCAGGTTCCGCGCCAGGACGGCGGCGTCGGTCCCCTCCGACTCGATCACCATGTCCACGGACAGACGAATGTTGGTCAGCGGCGTCCGAAGCTCGTGCGCCACCTGATCGAGGAACGCGCGCTGCGCGTCTCCCGCGATCCTCTGCTGGCTGATGTCCTCGATCACCACGAGCGCCTGGGTGCGGTCGTCCCGTCTGATGGGACGGACGGAGAACCTCAGAACGCCGCTGTCGCCGTCCCCGCCCATGTCGACCTCGACCGTCGGCCGGGTGACCGAGGCGGAGGTCAGGGCACCCTCGATCGCCTCCGCGGCGGAGGCGGGCAGGCGATCGCGCGCCCCGCCGGCCTCGAGATCCTCGCGTGAGCACTGCAGCATGACGGCCGCCGCGCCGTTGGCCCACTCGATCTCCATGTTGTCGTTGACGAAGAGAATCCCGTCCCAGAGCGCATCGAAGGCGGCGGCGAGACCGGTCTCCTGCGTGGATTTGGATTCGAGCAGCTCGGCGGCGTGTTCCTTCAACACACTCTCGCGCGCCCCGAAGAGCGCCTCGAGCAGCGCGTTCCAGGCGGAGGCCTCCGCGCCCAGGGCCGGGCTGACCGTCAGGGCCGCCCGCGCCGTCTCGCCGCCCTCCCACGCCAGCAGCGCATCTCGGATCGCCCCGAGCCCTTTCAGTCGTGCGCGCAGACGACGATACATGACAAGAACGCCGGCCAGAGCCATCGCCCCGATGAACCCGATGCCCGTCACCATCACGAGATACGCCGGATGAGACGGGGGGCCGCCCCCCGCAAGCTCCAGCCGCAGCTCACCGCGACCGGGCACGCGGAGCCGGTACGATCGGACTCGGGATCCCGACGCGCCCGCTCCCGCCTCGTGCGCCGCTTCAGTCAGCCGCCCCCACTGCTCCGGCAGCCGCGCCACTTCGATGCGCGAGGGATCCCCATCCGCGACGATTCCGCCGTCCGGGAGCCGCACGCGGCACACGGCCAGATCATTCGTGCGGTGGACCTCGGAGACCAGGCGCCGGAATCCCGAGAGGTCGTCTGAGGCCAGGAGCATCTCCCCGGACTGCTGAAGCAGGCCTCCCACCGCGTCCACGTGATTCTCCCGCGCGGTGAGCGACGAGACCCGATACGCACGACCCGCCCACCAGGCCGAGGCGCCGATCGCCAGCAGGAGAATGGCGGCCAGCGCCAATCCCCACGTTGCGATGATCGACTCTTCTCTTAACAGCATGGGGCGTGTTCGGAGGTCCATGGCGGCTCGCAGTTCCGGATAGCCACAGAAACATCAAAGCGCACGATCGGCGCTTCTACCTGCATTCAACATCGGACGCTCGGGGACGAACCTGAAGCCGCCTTCCTTCTCCCGACTGATACGAGCGGATTCGAAGCCTCGCGATGAAGTCCGCCGGCGCCTCCCGCGCCCCCGGCCGGAGATATGTCTCGTCGGAGTGCGGGCGGTAAGGTTCCCCGCGCGGATTACCGGACATGCAGCTTCCGGTCCCCCACGCGCAATGCGCCCTTCGCTCGCCGAACGAAGGGAGACCCACGAAGCGCCGGTTCCCTGCCCTGTGTACGGCCCGAACCCACGACCCGCTGCTTGAGAGTCCTCGACGCGCCCCCTCAGACGCCCTCGGTCCCGCGATCGCGCGGCTGAGACGCCGCTCGCTGCTCACTGGTCCACCGGAGAGGACTCAATCTCCCTGGCGTCGTTTTGACGCCGGCCACGTGTGGCCTCCCGCGACTCGTTCGTGCACGAGCCTCCCCCCGCTGCTTTCCCCCGTACCGTTGCGAGTCCCGCCTCCTGATACGCACGGTCCCCTCAGATGATGCTTTGCGCTGCTCGATCGTCTGCCGAAGGTATTAGCCGCGATCGACCGGCAGCCCGCGAGCGAAGCGCCGGATCATGGATACGCAGGGCTGCTCACGCAGAATACGAGGACGCCCGCACGATAATGACGGGAAGCAGGACCGCCTCAAGACCGGGAGAGCGATCCTATCGTTCCGTCTGCAGATGAACGGTCACGACCGCGCGCGCGCCGAGCGGGACGAGGGCCCGGTTCTCTTCGACCGGAAGGTGCCCCAGCGGCTTTTCCAGCGCATCACAGATCCGCGCGGCGACGATCCCGACGCCCGGCATCTCGAGTTCAGCGGTGACCGGCGCCTCCCGGTGGTTGATGAGCCGCGCGACCGATCCGTGGCCGTCCGCCGCGGGCTTGAGCTGAACCAGCCTGACACCATCGCCCCGCAGCGATGCCAGGTGATGATGCGATGGTCCCGCTTTCCCCACCACGGGGTGAATCTCCACGGCGCTGGAAGCCTGCGCGCCGAAGAGCGACGCTGCACACGCATCGAATGACCGGGCGGTCCGCATCTCATACCGGAGACGACAGTAGCCGGGCTGAGAGGGCCTGAAATTCGTGTGCCAGTAGTTGTTCATGGGCCAGGCAAGCAGCAGCGCGCGGCCGCGCCCGGGCACGGTCTGTTGGCGCCGGGCAAACGTGAATCCGCCGAGCTGGAAGAGCGGGGCGTCGGGACACGCAAGGGTCGCGCACAACGCGTCGTTATGCATCGCGACATACGTATCCGCGGTGATCCAGTCGCGGCAGCATCCGGGCAACTGCTCCGCGTCATACTCGGTCGCGCATCCTGCGGTATCGAAGTGCGCCCGCCATCCCTCGATGGCCAGCGGAAAGGCGAAGTAGATCCCTTCCGGCTCGCGCACGTCCTCCTTCTTGAACTGCACCTCGCACCGCACGGTCGGCTCATACGCGCACAGCGTGATGATCTGCACCAGGTCATCGACGCCGTCCGCACGGTAGTGGCGTATCAGCCGCGCGCCGTCCGGCCGTCGCTCCGTGGTGATCGACCGCAGTTCGGTCGGGCCGGCACGATCGGCCTTCCAGTCCGTGATCCAGCCGGAGCGATCTTCGTGAATGGCCTCCCAGTCGGAGGCGAAGAACGCCTCGCGCGGATCGTTGAGCTTCCGGGCGCGCTCGTTGGATTCAGCGACCGTCTCGCGGACGAAGCCGAAGAAGTCCCACGGACTCTCCGCGTCGTTGATGATGATCCCGAGCTTCCGGTCGAGGAGTGCCCGAACGCGACCGGTCTTCGGATCGAACGTCAGCTCATAATGCGGGGATGCAATCGAACACCCGGACACGGTGACGTCCTCCGGCGGCGAAGCCGGAGTCAGGGCCGCTCGGTCCACCGTGATCCAGCTCATGGCCGGCACCTCCACGGGCCCGAGCGTTTCCGCGTCGATGGCGTAGATCTCGCATTCCTCGCGCCGCAGGGTCAGCTCCGTGTCGAACCGATGCACGGTGCTGGACAGATGATGCCAACTGCCCTCGGTGAAGGGGGTGTACAGGGGAAGCACGATGCGCCGGGGCTCGGGCCCGGGATTGAACAGCAGCAGCGACTCGACGCCGCGACCCTGCCGCGGATTGCCCGCGATCCGTTCAAGCTGGTCACGCATGAGCATCGCCGTGGCGGCGGCGGCCTGATGCGCGTATGCGCCCTTGAGCGTCCATTGATCGAGGTACAGCGTCGGGCACTTTGACAGCACGCCGCAGAAGGACCCCCATGTGTGTTCGTCATACAGATCGAGATTCCACCGCGCCTCCTGCATGCGCGACCGCGCCCGATCGATCGGCGCGGAGACGGCCGCGAGCGACTGGACGGCGGCGAACCGCGCCTTGGCCCGTCTGTTCACGGCGGTCTCCATGGCCGCGCTGCCGCTGCCGAAGTTCCAGAAGTCCGTCCAGTCGCCGCGGTGGGTGGGAACATGAGCCGCGTCCTGCCGGCGGAGCCGGTCGATGACCACCTCGGGGGTGACGAGCCGGATCCGCGGCTCCCGCCCCTCGTCGTTCCACTGCCGGACCAGGGCCGGCAGGTTCGGATTCGGCGGATTGTTGTCGCAGAACCCGGGGTGCGTGGCGGTGAGGTAGATGAAGTCATACGCGTACCCGCTCCGCAGCAGCCTGGCCACATATTCGTCGAGACCGGCCGCCATCGTATCGGTCGTCACCTGAGGCGCGGCGAGCCGGCAGATCGCGTCGAAGGACTGGTAGTGCTCGCCGTTGAACGCGAGGATCGTGCGTCCGTCCGGCCCCTGCCAGTGGAAACCGAGCGGGCGATGGAGGGGAAACCCGCCGAAGTGAATGTTGATGCCCATGAGCAGGCCGTCGATCCCGGCGTCACGCAGCAGCGCAATGATGGACCAGGGAAGCCCGTTCACGTCGTGGTTGATCGCCACCGAGATCGGCAAGCCGAACCGCTCCCGAAGCGTACCCACGGGAAGCAGGCTCTCCGCGAACTGCTCCAGCGTGTAGAGGGGCGTTATGTTGCAGAACATCGCCCCGACCGCGATCTGCCCGCGCCGTGCGGCGGCCGCGAAGCGTTCAACCTGCCGGTCGTCCGCGTGACGCAGCCAATCGATGACGGGCGCCGTCACCTCGCACGTCCAGCACATCCGGGACCCGTCCGGCCAGTGGGCGGTCTCGTCGCAGTAGTCGAGCGCCTCATCGATGAAGCGCCGTGACAGCTCCCAGAAGATCGGCTGCGGGTGCGTGTAGCCCACGTCCGTATGGGTATGATGGATCACGAGAACATCGTTGATTCCGGTCATCGACATCTCCTGCACAGGCCGGCGGCCCGCCCCGGGCCATAGTCTAGGTTCAGACTCTCGCGGCCGACCCGCGAGGTCCTTTCGCCCCGGTGGAGTCGGAGGCTCAGATCGGTTACAACACCCGCGTGCTCTCCTTCAGGGCCCGGATCGCGGAGCGCATCCCCGTGCGACGAAGCAATGCAAACCCGATCCTCACCCGGCAGGACGTTCCCGATGTGCCGCCGGAGATCGTCGATGTGACCAGCGTGTTCAATCCCGGGGCGATCCGTCTCGGCGGACGGTACACGCTGCTGCTCCGGGTGCAGACCCGTGGCCGACAGACGGTGCTCATGGCCGCGGACAGTGATGACGGCGAGCGCTTCGCCGTTCGGCCCGCTCGAGTGGAGATCGAAGGGCTCGATGCCGTCCGCGAGACGATTCATCACGTCTACGATCCCCGTCTCAGCGAGATCGATGGCACGATTTACATGGTCTTCGCAGCCGATGTGGACGGAGGATGCCGGCTCGGCATCGCCGAGAGCGAGGATCTCGGTCGATTCCGCCTGGTGAGCTTCTGTGAAGAGACCGACAGCCGCAACGGCGTGCTCTTTCCCGAGCGCATCGGCGGCCGGTACCTGCGCCTGGAGCGCCCGAACCTGGTCGCGGTCGAGGGGGGCGTCCTGTCCGGAGACCGGATCATGCTCGCCGAGTCCGACGACCTGGTCAGGTGGGATCCCGTCGGCCCCGTGATGGGCGGTCGTCCGCACTACTGGGACGAGCTCATCGGCTCCGGCCCGCCGCCGGTGAAGACGCGCGACGGCTGGCTGCACGTCTATCACGGGGTCGCCCGGCACTTCGGCGCGGGCATCTACCAGGCCGGGGTCGTGCTGCTGGACCTGGAGGATCCCACCCGGATCATCGCGCGGGGCGGCAGCAACATCCTCGAGCCGCGCGAACTCTACGAGCAGGTCGGGCAGGTGCCCAACGTCGTGTTTCCCGGCGGCATGGTGACCGAGCGTGTTGACGACGAGGGGTTCGCGCGGCCGGACAGTCTCGTCCGCATCTATTATGGGGCGGCGGACACCTGCGTCGGCCTCGCCCTGAGCACGATCGACGAACTGCTCGGAGCCTGTCACGGCTGACATCGATCAGGTCGGATGATGAATGGAGCCCTTGCCGGTAGGATCAGCCGCGGATCGCCGCCGGGATCGCCGGACCATCACGCACGCCTTCCATGCAACTGCTGGACTGGACCATCGTCGGGGGGCTGCTGATCACGCTGTTGCTCGCCGCGCTGCGCACGCGCCGGTACACGAAGACGGTCAGCGGGTTCCTCGCCGCCGAGCGCTGCGGCGGACGCTACATCATCTCGATGGCGCATGCCGCGGCCGGCCTGGGGGTGATCTCCCTCGTGTACTGGTTCGAGATGTACTACGAGAACGGTTTCACCGGGTACTGGTGGGGCTCGATGACGGAACCCGCCCTGATCGTGATCGCGCTCTCGGGCTTCGTCTTCTACCGGTTCCGGCAGACGCGGGCGATGACGCTGGCGCAGTTCTTCGAGATGCGCTACAGCCGCAATTTCCGCGTCTTCTCGGGGCTCGTCGCGTACCTTGCGGGCATCATCAACTTCGGCATCTTTCCCGCCGTCGGAGCGAGGTTCTTCATCGCCCTGTGCGGGCTCGAGCATAGCTACACGTGGTTCGGCGTCGCCGTCAGCACGCATGTCCTCCTGATGCTCGGGCTTCTGTCGATTTCCCTGCTGTTCACGTTCCTCGGCGGGCACATCGCGGTCATGGTCACCGACTTCGTCCAGGGCGCGTTCGTCAACGTCGTCTTTGCCGGCGTCGTGTTCTACCTGCTCTTCCAGATCCGCTGGGAGCGGATGGCGGAGATCATGCTCGCCGCCGAACCCGGCAGATCGCTCGTCGATCCGTTCGACATCGGCGAGCAGTCGCACTTCAACATCTGGTACTACGTCATTGCCGTGGTCATCGTTTTCTACAGCACCATGGGATGGCAGGGCACGCAGGGGTACTACTGCTGCGCCAAGAACGCCCACGAGGCGAAGATGGCGAACATCCTCAACTACTGGCGCTTCCGCGTGCTGCTGATCGTCGCCATCATCACGCCGATCGCCGTCCGAACCGTGCTGTATCATCCGCATTACGCGCAGGAGGCGGCGGCCATCGCGCAATCGACGGAGGCCCTGCAGCACCACGTGACCGATGCCGCGGAGCTCGCGACGCTTCAGAAGCAGCTCCGCACCCCTCACGCCCTCGCGGTCATTCTCCCCAGCGGCCTGCTGGGCCTGATGTGCGCGGCGATGCTCGCCGCGTTCATAAGCACGCACGACACCTACCTGCACTCGTGGGGGACGATCTTCGTGCAGGACGTCATCCTGCCGTTCAGGAAGGAACCGTTCACGCCGCGCCAGCATCTCTGGCTGTTGCGCGCTTCGATCTTCGGCGTCGCCGGCTTCATCTTCTGCTTCAGCCTGCTCTTCCGCCAGACGCAGTTCATCGCGATGTTCTGCGCCATCACCGCCTCCGTCTTCATCGGGGGCGCCGGCGCCGTCATCATCGGCGGCCTGTACTGGAAGCGCGGAACGACGGCCGCGGCCTGGACCGCGATGACGACCGGCCTTCTGCTCTCGCTGGGCGGGATCGTCACCAACAAGCTGTGGCCCGAAGTGCCGCTGACCGGTCAGGAGATGACCTTCGTCGCCATCGTGTGCTCGGTCGGTTCCTACGTGATCGTGTCGCTGGTCGGACCCGGGCACCAGCACAACATGGACCGCCTCCTCCACCGCGGGCGATACGCCCTCCCGGAAGATCGGGCCAGGATCGCACGGAGGAGAGGATCCTGGCTGGAGCGGCTCGGCGTGGACCCGGAATTCACCGGCTGGGATCGATTCGTCACGCTGATTTCCGTCGGATGGCCGGTGGCGTGGATGGGCGTCTTCACCGCCGGCGCCGCCTGGTATGCCTGGCGCCGAACGCAGAACCAAATCCTCGAGGACGAAGCCTGGCTCGGCTTCTGGCACATCTTCACCTGGGTCCTGTTCGCCTCGGCCGTGGCGGTGACGGTATGGTTCACGATCGGTGGCGTCCGGGACCTGCGCTACCTGTTCGGCCATCTGAACACGGGGAAGATCGACGTGGACGATGACGGCCGGGTGATCAGCGATCCCGACCCGGCAGAGGAGTGAATCATGATGATGACGCGCAGAACGGCGACATCCCTGTTCGCAGCATGGACATCCGTCGCCACCCTCGCCGGCTGCCCGCCGGACGCTCCGACCCCACCCGACCCGTCGATGTCGTCGGGCGAGGCGGTTCTTCCCAGGACCTATACCTGTCTGCGGGCGGCGGGCGAGGTCGTCGTCGACGGGCGGCTCGACGATGATCCCTGGCGCCGCGCGCCCTGGACCGAGACCTTCGTCGACATCGAAGGCGCGGCCAGGCCGCGGCCGCGTTTCCCGACGCGGGCGAAGCTGCTCTGGGACGACGAGTTTCTCTACATCGGCGCGGCGATGGAGGACCCGCACGTCTGGGGCACGCTGACCGAGCACGACGAGGTCGTCTACCATGACAACGACTTCGAGATCTTCATCGATCCCGATGGTGACCGGGCCGAGTACTACGAGATCGAGATCAACGCGCTGGGCACGATCTTCGACCTCCTCCTCGTGCGGACGTACATCGACGGGGGGCCCGCCCTCCACGACTGGACCGCGACCGGTCTCCAGTCCGCCGTGCACGTCGACGGCACGCTCAACGATCCGTCGGATGCCGATCGCGGCTGGTCGGTGGAGTTCGCGATCCCCTGGAGCACGCTGGCCGAGTACGCGCGCCGCCCGGCACCGCCCCGCGATGGCGATGTGTGGCGCATCAACTTCTCGCGCGTGCAATGGCAACACGATATTGTCGACGGGACCTACCGGAAGCGGCCCGACACACCGGAAGACAACTGGGTCTGGTCGCCGCAGGGGACGATCAACATGCACCTGCCCGAGCACTGGGGCTTCGTGGTGTTCGCCGACCGGACCGACCTCTGATCCGGGCCACGCGATTCTCGAATGAGGGTTCATTCCGTTCTGAGGATCATCGACGAAGCTGCGGGTTCGGGCCGGGATCCCGAAGCGCCCGGGCCGGCGCACCTCGCCGATCGTCCCGTTCACGAATCGATCCGATAGCCGAACTCGGCCGAGATCGCGCGCGCGTGGCGCCGGATGATGTCGCCCACCTCGGCATACTGGTCCTCCGAGAGACGGTCGGACGGACCGGTGGTCCAGATGGCGGCAATCGGGTACCCGTGCCGGTCGAGAACGGGTGCGCCGACGCAGACGATCCCGCGCAACTGCTCGGCGCGATCGAGAGAGAACCCGCATTCACGCACGCCCTTGAGCTCGGTTCGCAGCGCGCGCCGGGACGTGATCGTCCGCTCGTTGAACCGGACCATCTCGAGCCGGCCGAGGAGCGCTTCCCGCTCGTGCTCGGGAAGGTGGGCGAGCAGCGCTTTCCCGGGAGCGCTGACGTGCAGATGGAGGCGGGTGCCCAGATCGACGGAGAACTTGAAGGGGTGCGTGCCCAGCACCTGCTCCAGGACCACGCAGGAGGTCTGGACAATGGTCCCGATGAGAACGGTCTCGCGCACCTCGTCGCGGCACTCGCGCATGATGTCGAGGGCGGTGGGAACGATCGGCTTCTCCGACAGCATCTCGTGTCCCAGCGTGAGGAGCCTGCGGCTGAGCCGGAACACCTTGGTCCGTGCTTCGCGCGAGACGTACCCGCGATCCAGCAGCGTCATGGTGACCCGGAAGACGCTGTTCTTGGGGCAACGGAGCTCCCGGGTGATCTCGGCGAGTTTCAGGCCGCCGGGATGATCGGCCAGAAGCTCCAGCACGGACAGAGCCCGATCCAGGTTCGGGACCCTGTAGGTGGAGGGCGTGCCGGGGGAGCGGGGCATGTCGGGGGCCTCCGTTGTTGATCCACATGTCAAACTCAAGTCGCTCGGCAGTCTATATCTGGGGCGATCCCCGGTCCAGCCCGCGCGCGGGCGGCGAAATACCCCCCTCTCATCGGGGGAGGACGGGGATCTTGACGTGCCCCGCTCAGTTTGATATATGGGTTTTTAGTTGAAATATAGAAACACCGTGGGCCGGCAGCCTCCGGCCCTCTCCCTCCAGAGCCGAGGCGCGAAATGAACCCGGACCAGCCTGTCAGCCGACGTGTGGCGCTCCGGGGGGTGGCCGCGGCGGGGGTCGCGCTCGCGACGTGGCGGGCCGCGGGCCAGGGTCCGGCGGACAGAAGGGAACGAGGCATGCGGAACGGCGACTTCTACGACGACGGCGTGTTCGACAGGCAGAAGGCCTTCGAGGCCTACTACGCGATGATGAAGCGGTTCCGCTATCCGATCCCCCCGGTGCTGAAGACCGACGAGTTCTGGACCAGCGACTTCGCCCAGAACGACTTCGTCAACGTGGGCATGGCCGGCATCTTCTGGATCAACAACAAGGAGCATCGCTACTTCGGGCACGAGATCTTTCTCCTGCCCGGACAGATGATCGTGGAGCACCGTCACAATGTCAGCACCGAAGGGCCGGCCAAGATGGAGTCCTGGCACGTGCGGCATGGCCGGATTCACACGTTCGGCGAAGGCGAGCCCACGGCCGATCTGCCGTGCCGGCTGCCCGAGAGCCAGCTCAAGGCCGACGGCATCACGGTCCGGTGCTGTCGGACGCTTCAGGAAGGTGAGATCGGCACGCTCAACCGTGTGACGGCGCCGCATTTCATGATCGCCGGGCCGGAGGGCGCGATCGTCACCGAATACGGCACGCCGCACTACGACGACGCCCTGGAGTTCACCAACAAGACCGTGGTGTTCTGAGCCGGCCGCCGCCGGAGAGAGATCCGCCATGCGCACGTTCCACCATATCGGAATCCCCACCGATCAGCCGCGCGAGAACGAAACCCACCTGGCCGAGGCCGGGCTGTTCATCACGGATGCGCAGGCCAGCCCGAATCGGATCGAGTGGCTTCGCTTCGAAGCGCACAGCGCGATGCCCGACATGCTGAAGAGGCTGCCCCACATTGCCTATGAGGTCGATGATCTTCCGGCGGAGATGAGTGGCGCCGAAGTGCTCCTGGAGCCGTTCAGCCCGCTGGAGGGAGTGACGGTTGCGTTCATCATCGAGGAAGGCGCGCCGATCGAGTTGATGAAGATGGGTTGACGGGAGCACGCCCGCCGATGGAGTGCCTGCGATGACGATGAAGAAGTTCATCAACGATCCGGCGAACCTCACCGCGGAACTGCTCGAGGGGTACTGCGGGGCGTTTCCGGGTCAGGTGAAGCTGGTCTCGGAGAAGATCGTCGTCCGCGCCGAGCCCAAGGACGAGTCGAAGGTCGCGATTGTCACGCTGGGCGGGGCGGGCCACGAACCCGCGCTCAGCGGCTTCGTGGGCG
>JAXHTH010000044.1:0-11147 GCA_034211115.1 Planctomycetota bacterium
GGACCGGCGCCATCACGTAATCCCGGAAACGAATCAGATCCCATCGCGGCACGGGCGTCCGTGAGAGGCTGGGCCGCTGATCCGAGCTGTAGCAATCGCGAACGGTGTCGGCCGCGATGTCAGCGACGAGACCGGCGATCAGATCCTCGGCTTCACCGAGCACGAAATGTGGGATCTCGGGGAACTGCTCGGATCCGGTTGTGAAGAGCGGCCCACCCGCGACGACGGGCTTCCCCTTTCCGGCACAGCGAGCGGCAATGGTGTGGCACGAGTCCGTATGGACGATCATGCCTGAGAGGAAAACCCAGTCCGCCCACTCGATATCCGAGTCGTGGAGGTTCGTCACGTCCAGGTCGACGAGCCTCAGATCCCAGTCCGGCGGCAGCATCGCCGCGACCGTGAGCAGTCCCAGTGGCGGAAACGCCGCCGTCCGTGATGCGAGCCGAAGCACATGCCGGAAGCTCCAGAAAGTCGTTGGCGTCTCTGGAGAGACAAGGAGGATGTTCATACCGCGTACCAGTCGAAGGCGCTGATTCTCCGAACACGGGCGTCACACCAGGTCGGAGACGGCCTGATCGTGTGAGCGATTCGCCGCGGCGGCGACTCCGCGACATGCTATGCTACGCTCCGCCGGCGATGCGAGCATCGGGCATTACCTGGCCGGTAACCCCGGTTCCAATGCCACCTCCGGAACCAGTCAATCCCCGAGCAACACATCATGACGGCGACCAGCCGCTGCGTCCGCACCCCCACGATTGCGGCCAGACGGTCATTGCTCGTGTGACACTTGCCTGGGGCGACTTCCAAGCGACAAAGCGATCAGCAGATTCGCACGATTCCGAGAACGAAGCTCAGTAGCAGCGCGGTCACCGTCGCCGACAGCGGAATTATGGAGTTTGTCGACGCTGCGGTTTTGTACTCCGGCCCGCTCGATTCGGATGAGTGAACGGCGAGAATTCATCGCGAGCGGGGATTCGAGGTGGACGCCGGTGGCGAGAGGGAGTGCACGGAGGACGCGCGGGCATCGCCGGTGAGGCTGCGGATCGACTGTGCGATCTGGTCGAGAGGGAGGCTTGCCGCGGTCAGCGCCTGCTCGGTGACGGCCTTGGGCATGCCGTAGACGACGCAGGATTCCTCGTTCCGGGCCAGGAGCACGGCGCCGGCGTCAGGCAGGACCCGGCCGCCCTCCAGGCCGTCGTTGCCCATGCCGGTGAGGACGATGGAAGGCACGCAAGGGCCGATCGCCTCCGCCGCCGAACGGAAGAGGACATCGACGCAGGGCCGGTACGGGGCGTCGGGCGGATCGTCGTTGATGAGCAGTTCCCAGCGGGCCGGGCCGAGTCGTTTGATGTGAATCTGCTTGCCGCCCTCGGCCACGCAGACGGCGCGGCGCTGCAGGGGCATCTGATCGGCGGCATGATGGACGGGCAGGTTGCACATCTGCGCCAGGCGCTTGGCCATCGAGGCCGTGAACACCCCCGGCATGTGCTGGGCGATCACCATCGGCGTGCTCAGGTTCTCGGGCAGGGCGGCGAGGATCGTCTCCAGCACCGGCGGCCCGCCCGTGCTCGAGCCGATGCAGATCACGTCGAACTGCCCGGGGCGAAAGGCGGGAACCTCCGCGGCTCGAGACGGCCGCGGCGCCGAAGCTCAGGGCGCGCAGCGCCGCGTGCGAGCCTTCGGTGGTCAGCGAGGAGAGCATGAGCACCTGCGTGGGGCAGTCGCGCATGATGCGGCGGAGGGCGGTCAGGCCGTCCATGACCGGCATCTCCACGTCGAGGGTGACCACGTCCGGCTCGAGTTTGGCCACCAGTTCGACGGCTTCCCTGCCGTTGCGCGCGGTGGCCAGGACCTCGATGTCCGGGTCCGAGGTCAGCATCTGCGTAATTGCGCGCCGCATGAACGCCGAATCATCCACCACCACCACGCGCACACTCATCTCCCTGCTTGCCGCGACGCGTACATCTCAGGCCGCCGCGGCGAGGTTGGACGCGATCTCGGGCGTGCCTCGCCCCGGGGTTGCCGACGGGCCGCTGGTCATCTTCAGCGTTGTCCGTCTTGTCCGGTCCTGACCGCCCTTGTCGCGGCGATGCGCAGGCTCATCACGATCCTCAATGTCATGATCACGGACAATCAGCCGTGGAATCGCACCACCAATGCTTGACAGCCAGGACAGTCGCTACCGTTTCGCGTCGCGGCATCGACGTGCTGCAAAACGAGAATCGGCCTTGACGAGAGCGCCAAGGCCGTTCTGCGTACTTCGGGCTCCGCCGCGGGTTTCGGGGGCGAAACAGGGCGCGCACCTGGAAGCTGTTTTGAAGAGATCACATTTCCGGAGGAGACGCCAGAACAGAGATCGAAGTGTGGGTCGATACTGGTGCTCCGCATCGCTTGGGGATCGGCCTGGGACTCACTGGTCCATCCGTTGAGCGCATTGATCACGTCAGTCCTGTTTCACCTTCGCGAGGTACTTCTGCGGGTCTTCTCGGAACGTCGGGAAGCAGCCGCCACAGCAGAATCGGACGAGCTGCGTGCCCGCGACCAGTTCGACCGGCTCGCCCATTGAGCCGAGCTTGCCGCCTGAGACGACGCAGGTGTCCAGCGGATACGTGTCTCGCTGGGCATCGGCGTACGCCTTGTCGATCTTCGCCATGTACTTTTCCGGCTCTGCCTCGAACTTCCTGATGCAGCTCGCGCAGCAGAACCGGACGAGCCGATTGCCATACACGTAGTCCACCGGATCGCCCATCGAGCCGAGTTGGGCGTCGGTCACGACGCATGTGGTGAGCGGATAGGTTTTGGTCTGCTGCTCGATGATCTTCTGATCCAGCGCCTTGAAGAACTTGGCCGGATCAGCCTTGAACTTGGGCTGGCAGCCGGCGCAGCAGAACCGGACGAGGCGATTGTTGTGGACAAGATTCACGGGATCGCCCATCGAGCCGAGCTTGCCGCCTGCGACGATGCATGTGTCGATCGGGTAGTGCATGAGCCGGGCCTCGACGATCTTCTCGTCGATCTTGCCCATGTACTGCTCCTGATCCGCTTCGAACCTGTCCACGCAGGCAGCGCAACAGAAGCGGACCTCTCGTCCGTCGTAGTGCTTTATGACAGGATCTCCCATCGAGCCGAGCTGCTCGCCGGACACGATGCACGTGTCCAGCGGATACGGGAACGATGCCGCCGCGGGCTGTGTCGTCCCGGATTCGGCGTGCGTCTTCTGAGGCGCGTGGCCAGCCTCTTCGCCGCGCATCGCCATGGCGACAAACCCGTCCTTGCGTGCATCATCCCATGCGAGAAACGCCTCGGTACAGCCGGGGCAGCAGAACCCGATCGTGTGTTCCTTGTACTCGATGACGCCCGCGGATAGAACGATCGATTCTCCGCTGATCGGACACGTCGTGTTGATGGGTTGATCCTGAGGCGCTGTCGTCCGGGCGAGACTTCCGAACGCGAGCCAGGCAGTGGCGATCAGTGCGGTCATGATGATAGAGAGCTTCATGAAGATACTCCTTCTGAAAGTGAGGATTCGGGCGGGGAGGCGCCAGACGGCTGGCGCGACAGTCGGTGCTTCCATTCGAGCATCGAGCAATAGAGGATGGGAACAACGAACCACGTGACGGATGCGACGACCATGCCGCCGAATGTGGGGATGGCCATCGGCACCATGATGTCGGAGCCTCGCCCCGTGCTCGTGAGCACGGGCAGCAGCGCGAGGATGGTCGTCGCACTGGTCATGGCCGCCGCACGGATGCGCAGGCGCCCGCCGTCCAGGACAGCGGCGCGAATAGCGGCAATGGAATCGGGCTTGCGTTCGGCCAGCGACTGGCGGATGCGTGTCGCCATGATCACGCCGTCATCGGTCGCAATACCGAACAGTGCGAGGAAGCCCACCCACACCGCCACGCTGAGGTTGAAGGGGCGAACCTGAAACAGCTCGCGCAGGTTCGTGTCGAGCAGCGTGACGTCGAGGAACCACGGCCGGGCGTAGAGCCACAGCATGAGGAACCCGCCGCCCCACGCGACGAACACGCCGGTGAACACGAAGAATGTCAGGGCTGCGTTCCTGAACTGGAAGTACAGCAGCAGGAAGATGATGCCCAGCGAAAGCGGCAGCACGATGGCAAGCCGTTTCGTCGCCCGCACCTGGTTCTTGTACGAGCCTGCGAACTCGAAGCTGACGCCGGCCGGGACGGACAGTTCACCGGCGTCGATCCTGCTCTGGATATACGCTTGCGCATCCCTGACAACCGACACCTCGGCCGCGCCGGGTATCTTGTCGAAGAGCACGTAGGCGACGAGGAACGTGTCCTCGCTCTTGATCATCTGCGGACCGCGCCGATAGACGATGCGCGCGAGTTCGCCAAGGGGCACCTGCGCGCCATCCGGGGCGGGAACGAGGATCTCTCCGAGCGTTTCCGGCTGGTCGCGAAGTTCGCGGAGGTACCGAACCCGGACGGGGTACCGCTCGCGTCCTTCGACCGTCATCGTCAGCGGCTTGCCGCCGATGGCGACCTCGATGACTTCCTGAACGTCGGCGATCTGGATTCCGTATCGCGCGATGCGCTCGCGGTCGATCTCGATTTCCAAATAGGGCTTGCCGACGACACGGTCGGCGAACACCGCCGCGGGCTGAACAGACGGGACTTCCTTCAGCAGCCGTTCGAGTTCGAGCCCGAAGCGCTCGATCGATTCGAGATCCGGGCCGTACACCTTGATCCCCATCGGGGCCCGGAATCCGGATTGAAGCATGACGATGCGTGTTTCGATCGGCTGGAGCTTGGGCGCGCTCGTGACACCCGGCATGTCGGCCGCATCGACGATGGCGTCCCAGATGTCCTGCGGGCTCTGGATCTCGTCGCGCCACTGGCGAAACGGCCGGCCGTCTTCGTCCTCGATCAACTCGCCGCGCTCGTCGCGGACGAAGCGGCCGCGATCATCGACGCGGAACGTCTTCCGCTCTCCACGCTCATCGGTGATGTACTCGTCCTCGTACTGAATGATCGTCTCGACCATCGAGACCGGCGCCGGATCCAGCGGACTCTCCACACGTCCGATCTTGCCCACGGCGAGCTCGACCTCAGGCACGCTCATGATGCGCCGATCGAGTTCCTTCAGAATGTCGGTCGCCTCGCCGATCGAGGCATGAGCCATCGTCGTCGGCATGTACAGGAAGGCGCCCTCGTCCAGCGAGGGCATGAACTCGCTGCCGAGACCCGGGAACTCGTGAGCAACGGCGACGACCCTCTCGTTGCGGCGCACCGAGTCCGGCAGCCATCCGAAGATCCGGTCGAATCCGAGCCAGATCGTTGCGCCGAGCACCGCGATCAGGATGCCGGGCGACAGCGCGATGAACTTGTGTCGGAGCGCCCAGGCGAGGACCGGCGGGAATGCGAGTCGTATGAGCCAGAAGGCGAGCAGGAGTCCGCCGACCACGAGGCCGATGAAGACGGCGTTGCCCGGCAGGCCCGGCTCCGGCCCCAGCGGTTCCCATGCCCCGGCAAGGACCGCCAGGACGATCATTACGGCGACGAGATTGGCGGACCACTGGATCGCCCGCGCGAACCCTGAGGGGAGCAGTGGCTTGACGAGGTAGAACATGGCGAAGGCCACGACCAGCAGCCCGGCAAGCACCTGAAGCCAGATTGCGATCGCGACGCCGGCAAGCAGGAGCACCGCCGCACCAACCATCCGAATCGAACGCGCCCGGACTCGGAAGCCCATGAGCACTTGCGCGACGGCCGGGATGATCGTCAGCGCGATGATGATGGACGCGATCAGCGCGAACGTCTTCGTGTACGCGAGCGGCTTGAACAGCTTCCCCTCGGCGGCCTCCATCGTGAAGACCGGGAGGAATCCGACGACGGTGGTGGCGATCGCCGTGAGCACCGCGCCGCCGACCTCCGCGGAGGCGCGATACACGACCTCCAATCGGGACTCGGCCGGATCGGCTTCGTCCAGGCGTCTCAGGATGTTCTCGCTCAGGACGATGCCCACATCCACGATCGTGCCGATCGCGATGGCGATACCCGACAGGGCCACGATGTTGGCATCGACGCCAAACGTCTTCATCCCGATGAACGTCATCAGGACCGTGATGGGGAGCATCGCGCCGATGAGGATGCTGCTGCGGAGGTGCATGACCATCAGCACGACGACGATGATCGTGACAAGCACCTGTTGCTCGATGGCCGAGTTCAGTGTCTGCAGCGTCTCCTTGATCAGGCCGGTGCGGTCGTAGAACGGCACGATGGTGACGCGACTCTCCGTCCCGTTCGCCAGCACTTTGCTGGGCAGGCCGGAGGCGATGTCGTCGATCCTGGACTTGACCCGCTGGATGGTGGCCATCGGGTTCTCGCCGTAGCGCACGACGACGACACCGCCAACGGCCTCCTCGCCCGCTTTCGTGAGCACGCCGCGTCGGAGAGCCGGTCCGAGATTGACCGTCGCGATGTCCTTGATCAGGATCGGCTGGCTCTCGCGCGCCGTGATGGCGGTCTGCTCGAGGTCCTCGACGTCCTCGATGAATCCAAGGCCTCGAACGACATACTCGGCTCGATTGACTTCGAGTGTGCGAGCGCCCACATCGAGGTTGCTCTTGCGAACGGCGGCGATGACCTGCTTGAGCGTGATGTCGGCCGCTCGCATCGCATCGGGATTGACGTCCACCTGGTACTCGCGGACGAAGCCGCCGATCGACGCGACTTCGCTGACGCCCTCGACGCCGGCGAGCTTGTACTTGACGATGAAGTCCTGGATGGATCGAAGCTCGTGCGGGTCCCAGCCACCCGTCGGATTGCCCTCAGAATCGCGGCCCTCGAGCGTGTACCAGAACACCTGGCCGAGCGCCGTCGCGTCGGGGCCCAGCATTGGACTGATGCCCTCCGGCAGCGTTCCGGCCGGCAGCGAGTTGAGTTTCTCCAGCACGCGGGAGCGGGACCAGTAGAACTCGATGTCGTCCTCGAACACGACGTAGATCGTGGAGAACCCGAAGATCGAGTAACTGCGGATGTCCTTGACGCCGGGAATCCCGAGGAGGGCAACCGTCAGCGGGTAGCTGATCTGGTCGTCGATGTCCTGTGGGCTGCGACCGGGCCACTCGGTGAAGACGATCTGCTGGTTCTCGCCGATGTCGGGGATCGCATCGACGGGCACCGGGCTGCGTGGGACGCCCTCGATCCGCCAATCGAATGGTGCCACGAGTATGCCCCAGAAGATGACGCCGATGGTCACGAGTACGACGACCAGCTTCTGCTCCAGGCAGAAGCGGATGACGCCATTGACGATTCCGCGGGGTTGGCTTGGGGCGTCATTCATGGTCGTGCCCCTCGTTCGGCTGGGTGGACGCCGGCGTCGCGTCCAGTGGCGGGAAAGCCGACCGAATCTCACCGCAGCGGAGCATTGATGCCCCGAAGTATGGGTTGTTGATCGTCCTGCCGCGCTGGAGCCACTCGGCGCCCCTGTTATCGAACGCCATCGGGCAGTAGGCGACATGCCACGTTTCGCTGCCGTGATGCCCGAAGGTCTTCTGCAGCGTAATCACCGCATCGCTCATGCGCTCGAAGCGGGAACGGGCGTCGTCGATGGTGGTCACCGGCCGATCGAGGCGAAGGCGAGCGGCCGCGCGTCGCCAACGGCCGAGCGGCTCACCGACGAGGCCGACTTCCTCCACGAAGCCGACCGCGTTCTCCAGGTCCGAAGCAGCCTGGACGAAGCCACCGAGATCGTCGGACGCGAGTGACTCCTGCGCATCGAGGTACGCCGCGTAGATCGGCTTGAGGCTGTGAATGAACGAGTCGGGCACGGATGCGCGCTCGCCGCTGCGTGGCGTTCCGGTGTTCGCGTGATCGTGACCGCCGCCGGCGCCGCCGCCCGGCATCATCATGCTCGGCTTCGCCACGATCTGCATGGCGCTGTCGATCCGGAACGCGCCGTGCACGACGACCTCCTCGCCTTCCCGAAGGCCGTCCTCGATGATGTAGAAGTCGCCGGCGCGCGGCCCCAGGGTGACGATGCGACCCTCGTACGTGGGCTTTTCGGTTCCGGCGACCTTGACATAGACGATTGCCCGCTTACCCGTCTGGAGCACCGCGGTCCGGGGAACAACCAGCGGTTCCTCGACAGTCGCCGGATCGCCGACCACGCCGAGCGATTCGGCGGGAACCAGGTCCATGCCGCATATATCGCACTGGCCCGGACCGTCCTTCACGACGGTCGGATGCATCGGGCTGACCCAGCGCCCCGCGAGTTCATCCGAGACCACGGCACCCCCCGAGGCCACGCGGGGGCGCACGATCGCGGTCGAGAACATGCCGGGTTTGAGTGACCGATCGCGGTTCTCCACGGCAACGCGTACAGCGGCAGTCCGTGTCCGCTGATCTATGAGCGGTTCGATGAATGCGATGCGCCCTTCGAACACCTCGCCCGGGTGCGCTTCGACGGTGAACGTCACCGCCTGCCCCCACCTCAGGAGCGGCAACTGGGATTCGTACGCTTCCATGTCGAGCCAGAGGCGCGACAGGTCTGCGACGGTCGCGATGGGCGAACCGGTCTCGACGTAGTCGCCCTCGCGCGCCGCCAGATGCGTGACGATGCCGCTGATCGGCGAGTACACGGTCAGACGATCGCTGGTGGCGTCACCGGCCTCAGCCTTGGCGATCTGCTCTTCGGTCAGTCCGAACAGCCGGAGCTTCTCGCGCGCCGCTTCGAGCGTCTGTCGCGTGGATGTCCGGACGAAGTCGCTGGTCGTCGTGCTTTGGTCGAGCGCCACGCGCGCCTGGTGAAGCTCTTCGAACGCCGCCAGCAACTGCGGACTGTACATCTCGGCCACGTGATCGCCCTTGGCGACCGGAACGCCGACGTAGTTCACGAAGAGGCGATCGAGGCGGCCCGGGAAGTACGCCGTGATGCGCGCCACTGACGTCTCGTCATAGGTGATCTTGCCGAAGAGGCGGACATCAGCCGTCGGAAAGAAACGGCCGACCTTCGCCGTCTCGATCTGGCTGAGCTTGACCGCAGCCTCGGAGAGCACCAGCCGGTTCTCGTTTCCTTCACCGCCTTCATCCGTCACGGGAATCAGGTTCATGAAGCAGATCGGGCACTTGGCGTCCGGATCCGGCAGACGCACCGACGGGTGCATGGAGCATGTGTACATCCGCGTCTCGCCGTCTTCCGACGTCGGCTGAACAGTCGTAGTCTCGTCTGTCGGCTCAGGCGCGGGGCGACCGAGCCGGTAGCCGAACATGAGCGCTGCGAGGATGAGAAGAACGGCGACGAGTGCAGCCGTGTGCTTCCAGACGGTGCTCGCAGCGCGCTGGAGGAACTTGAGGAATCGATTCATGGCGTCTCGCCCTCCGTGCGGGAGGTGTCGTCGAGTTCAGTTGGCGGCATGCCGACGAGTTGTTCAATTCGCGCGGCGGACGTCGCGCGATCAACGAGCGCGCGCTCGATGGCGAGTCGGAACTCGAGCAGTGTTCGCTGTGTGTCAACAAGGTCGAGGTAGTCGGACTGGCCCTGCTGGAAGCTGCCGAGCGATGCCTGAAGCGACTCCCTGGCCTTGGGAATCAACGTGTCGCGGTAGAGGGTGACGCGGCGGCGGGCATCCTCGTGCTCGAAGATCGCTTCCTGCAGCTCACTCGCCAGGCGGTTGTATGCTTCTTCGCGTCGGCCGGCCGCAGCCAGACGACGGGCAATAGCCTCGCGGACCCCGGCATCGTACTTCTCGCGCCAGATCGGCAAGTTGACCGACAACGTGCCGAGCAGGGCATCGTCACCGTTCTCGTCGAGGCTGACGTCATTGCGCTCGCCGATCACGGTGTACGCGAGTCCAACGGTGAAGTCCGGGTAGCCGTCCTTCCGCGCGATCTCCGCGTTGATCCGCTCGCGCTCGATCTCCTCCTGCAGGGCGAGCAAATCGGGATTGCGCTCGGATAGCACCGCGAGGAGTGTCTCGTCATCGATCGAGACCTCGCGTTCCGATATCGCAGTCGGCCACGGGATCGGCGCGTCCGACGGGCGGTTCAACGCCGCGTTGAGCCGGGCCGTATGTGAATCCCGAAGATCCTGGAGTTGCCGAAGCCGATCCTCGAGCGTGCCGAGCTCGACCTGGATCTTGATGATGTCCGGATGCCCGACGGCAGCCACGCGGTACCGTGTACGCGCCACCCGCTCGAACTGCTGGAGCAGCTCGATGTTGTCGCCTGTGATGTCGATCGACCGCTTGAGGAAGAAGAGCTCGTTGTAGGCACGCTCGACCCGAAGGAAGAGCGCGAGCCGAGCGGCCTCGAACCGCTCAAAGGCGGCGTTGGCATGGCGCGCTGCCGCGTCTTCTCGATCCTGGAGCGTTCCGAACCAGGGGAACGTCTGCGAGAGCGCCAGCGAGTGCTGCATGGGCCCGACGCGCGTCTCGACTTCGCCCAGGTAGTAGCCGTAGGTGAATCGCGGATCGGGCAACGCCCGGACCTGCGGCAGACGCTCGACGGCGGCTTTCCATTCCCGGAACATGGCCTCGAGGCCGGGATTCTCCAGTGCCGCGTAACGGAGGTACTCCTCGAGCCGTGCATCGGCGTCGAGAACCGGAAGCGGCGCGGACTCGTTGCCCCGACTTCGTGAAGGAGTCGAGACCTCGGCGCGCGCCGCCTGCGGGTGCCGCGGACGCTCGGCATCAAACGTGTCTGTAAAGGGGCTTCGGCTCGCGCATCCGGAGAGGATGGCGAGCATCAGCGCGCCGCCGGTCAGGAGGCGCATCGAGCTGCGCACCATGCGATAACTCCCATGCAATCAAGGGTCAACGGTCGAGCGGGAAGATCGCGTCGTCAGGGATCAGCACGCGGTCAGCGCGCGGAATCCCTTCTGGAAATCCCGTTCACGTTCTCCAGATGCACAGGAGTGCTTGAGTTTCGTTGTGGGTGCGAACGATCGCCGGGGACGCAGGAGGGATCTGCGATCGAACCGGCGCCGGCAGGTCGATCACAACGCCGATGAGCGTGACCAGGACCGGAGCGATCTCGTTCCGATCAGTAGGCCGCGGCGCCTCCGGCGCCGGCTCGGAATCACGCGGCTCGACGCCGCAAAAACACTCGTGGCCGCCGGTTCTGCCGCACCGCATCTCGCGGACGGTCTCGCCGCAGCATGTCGTCTTCTCAACGAGC
>JAXHTH010000045.1:0-32893 GCA_034211115.1 Planctomycetota bacterium
GAAAAGGGCCTGCGGCCCGGTGGTCCGCAGGCCCTCCGCGGGGAAGCACAGGATGAAGCGGCCTCAGAAGGCGCGTGCCGGGCGGATCATGGCCGCACGCCGCCCATGAACAGCATGACATCCGCCTCGTCAAGCCAGCCGTCGCCGTTCAGATCGCCGACGCTCAGATGCCCCTGCCCGCGCCGCTTCAGCTCATGCACGGAGATGCGGGTGACTGGGCCGGCGCTCTGCGAATCGGTGACCGGGCCCTCCATGAACGGATGGCCGGGCATGCCGCAGCAGTTGTCCTCGTGGCCCTGGAGGTAGTTGACCTGGATGAAGGAGAAATCATCACTGCTCGCAAGATCAACCGTGCCGTCGCCGTTGATGTCGGCATGCGGGAACGGCGTGGAGCAGTCGGTGTCGCCCGTGGTGTAGTCGGTCAAATACTGCCAGGTGAAGATGGCGTAGTCGAGGATGTCGATCCACTCGTCGTCGTTGAGGTTGCCGCCGACGAGTTGATCGCCGGTGGTGAAATCAGCGACGTACTGCGCGCCGACGATACCGAAATCATCGTCGTCGGTGCTTCGCAGCGTGTGCAGCGTGTCGCGTGCGGTGATGCAGTCGTACACGCCGCACGGCACATCATCCAGCGTCGCCGAACCGAGTCCGTTCTCGAAGGTGATCGTCTTCTGGACCGTGACCGAGGAGTTCGTGCTGCAGTCCCACAGTTCGAAGGTGATGCAGCGCGTGAACGGACCGGCCACCACGGTCGGCGAGAGCTCGACGTCGACGACGAGGTCGTTGAAACCGGCGACGGTGACCGTCTGCACCCAGACATCCTCGTTGCCGCAGGCGTCGGCGGCGGTCCAGGTGACCAGGGTATCGCCGGCGGGGAACGGGTCGGCCAGGGTCAGGGCGGAGTCGTCATCGCGCTCGTACGTGATCACGACGGGGCCGTCGCAGTTGTCCGTCGCCGCAAGCGGCAGCGTGCAGTTATCCCAGTGGATGTCGTAGGTATCGCCCTCGGGATAGGTGGGATCGCTGAAGTTGTAGCCCTGGAGCATCAGGTCCCTGAGGTATGCGACCTCCGAGGTCTTGTAGTAGGTGTATTCCAGCACGTCGGATGCGCTGATGACGCGATACGTGTAGCGATCGCGGAAGACATCAATCTCGAGCGTGTACCACGCGTCGTAGGTGAAGTCCGACGGCAGGGCCATGTCGACCCACCCGGAATCGGACTCCTCATCCTTCCACGCGCGGAACCTCGCCTCGACCTCGCCGGGATCGGGATCGGGGTTGAATCCGTCATCCGGATCGTTGCTCGTGAATCCCATGATGGGATAGCCGCTGAGCGTGTCCGTGGCGTCGTATCCGGTGGCCCAGATCGAGGCGTGTCGCGCATCATCCTCCCAGGACGCGGGGATGTACAGATCCACCGACAGCGTCACCGGACTCACCAGCCACACGTTGTACTTGCGGCCCTGGTAGTTGTAGAACGTGCTCTGATACCCGCCCGGTCGGTTTCCGTAGGAGTCGAATTCCGAAATCCGGTGGCGCAGCCGGGCATCCCCGTCGAAGACGGTGCTGTCGAAAACGTGAGGCGGGTAACGGTCCGGATACCAGTAGCCCTCATCATCGGCATCCGACAGCGGGGGCGGATTGTCGAAGGTCTCGTACTGGCCGCCGAAGGGCACTAGCGCCGTGCACAACCCGGCGTCCGCGTTCACCAGAAGATCCGAGGGAGGCGTCGTGATGACAGGCTCCGTGCTGTCGATCATGACGGGTTCGAGATCGAAGGTCGTGAGCAGGATCGCCTCGCCGAACTCACCGGCCAGTTGCGTGGGCGGATCGTGCCAGCGGAACCCCACGAGATCGGCCGTTTCGCACAGATCGGCGCCGGAGGCGATGGTGAAGGTGAGTGTGGCCATGTTCGTGGGTTCGGAGACCGGCGGGTCGCCGGCGTCGACGCCGACGGAATAGTCGAGGAAGCCGTCGGCCGGGTAGTCATCCTCGAAGTATTCGGTCGGGAAGTCCGCATTCGGCGTGGCGCCGGTGAAGGTCAGCACGCTGTTGTCGTACTGCAGGAAGAACTGCCCGCCCCGCACGAGCTGGCCGGACTCGACGTCCACGTTGAGCTGGACGGTCAGCGTCCCGCCGGGGACGTTGCAGTAATCGCTTTCGAGCTCGGTCTCGGCCACGGGGGTGCTCGCGGAGAGCGCTTCCCCGATGACCTCGGTGTTCTTGTTCGTTCCGTCGCCGTATCCCCAGAACCCGCCGTCGGCGGGGTCCTGCATGGACCACATCCACGCGCGGGCGTCTTCGATTGCCGCATCGTAAGGCCCGCAGCCGGCCTGCTGGGCGGCGAGAAGGGCCATCACCGTGTAGGCCGTGGTCTGCGTGTCCTCATCGGACGGATCGCCCGGGGTCACGCCCGACCACCAGTACCAGGAGCCGTTGGCGTTCTGATAGTCGATGAGGACATCGGCGAGCTCGGCGAGCGTGTTGATACCGTCGATGGCGGGGAAGTTGGGCGCCGAAAGGGCGTCGAATGTCGTCGTCCCGCTCATTCCCAGCCCGATCATCCCGCCGGCCAGCCCGAGCAGGTCCCAGGCCTCGTCCTCATCGAGGGTCTCGAGCCCATCGATCGTGGCGTCGAGGAATGCGTCCGACTGCCCCGTATTCCCGATAGCGTCGGCGGTGGTGATGAGATCGAAGAACTCCCAGGGGCGGAGATTGATCAGGCTGCCGCTCCGGGCGGCCTCGACCGCGGCGATCCAGCCGGCCGTGTCGTAGTCGCTCGGGCCGTACGTGCCCGCGTCCAGTTCGTCGAAGAACCAGACCTCGGCGTGATTGCTGTACGCCGAATCGCCGTTGACAAGCGTGAGCTGCCAGAGGAAATAGGGCGTTGCGGAACCGAAACGAGGTTCCCCATTGGAATACTCGTAGCTCAGCGCGTAATCGCCACCCAGTTCGGCGGCGGCGAGATGCGCGCCGTCGCCGGTGAAGTTGTACGCATGCAGCAGGCCCATCGCGATCGGGCCGATCGTGTTGTACGGCGCGTCGGGGCAGCAGGCGGTTCCGGTCTGCCAGCACCAGCCTCCGCTGCTGCACTGGAGGTTGACGATGTGATCACCCGCCGCCTGCACGCCGGTTCCGGAGCTGAGGGGCAGCACCCACTGTTCCTCCGACTGAGCATCGGGGCAGGCGGTCGTTGTGTCGCCGTACGGTGTTGCCGCGGACCGATCGGCTGCGGCCCAGGCCGCGGCCGTGAGTCCCGCCGCAAGCCCGGCGGTCAGCAAGAGCGTTTGTTTTCGCATGGTTTTCGTTCCTTATGTTGAGGTTTGTGATCTCTGGAATCGCTCGCCGCCGCACCAGACCGCCTCGTTTGACGGACGGCGGATCGACGGCCTGCGCTGGTTGCGCGCCGTTGATCAGAAGTCCGGTGAGTTCTATTGTGCCTGACCGTCTCCTCGTGCTCGTCGCCAGGCCGCGGCCTGCGGGCAGGGCGCACACCCACCGCGCCTCATCTCTCCGAGCGCTTTTCGGGGCAGATGTTTGGCCGTGGATGCAGGTTGTTGCGCCGCTTCCCGTGCAGCCGCCCGCCGGGCTCCACGCGTCGTGCGTTTCGTGTCTACTTCGTCTCCTCGATACCTCCCATGCTGCTGAAGTGGATCGTTGCGCTGTCGTGTGCTCCGCCACGGCGACGGAGCGTTGTCTCTACAGGCACGGCCCCCATTCGCTGAGCAGAAACAGCAGGTCGGCCGTGTTCACGATGCCGTCGGGAATAAGGTCGGCGGGCCCGCCCAGCTCGCCCCAGCGGGCCAGAAGATCCAGCAGGTCCGCCACGTTCACATCACAGTCGAGGATGATGTCCGCCGGGCAGGGCGTCTGCGGCAGCTCGTCCAGCGAAAGAGGTGTGATCGGCTCGCCGAACGGATCGGCGATCCGGCACGGCGGCTCATGCTCACGGAACCACACCGAGTTCCGGCACCCCCCGGACACGCTCATGAAGGTCAGGTAGGCCAGGTCGGCGGGGCCGGAGGCGGGTCCCTGCCCGTGCTCCACGTCAATCCCCGCCGAGAGATCGATCGCCTCACCGTCCGCCTCGATGGGGAAGATGATCGGCTTGCCGAACGGCTCATCCGTGTACGTGCCGTGTACGAACTGGAATTCGGCGGGATCGAAGTCGAGAAACGCCTGGAATCCGGCCGCCTCGCGCTCATCGCAGATCGTCATGGACACCGTGAGCACGACGAAGTCGCCCGGCTCGATCGGGATCTCGCCGTAGTCGATGTCCAGGGACAACCTCGGCGTGGGCAGCGGGGGCAGATCGAGCAGAACCAGGGGCGTGATCGGGTCGCCCTCCGCATCGGTCAGCTCGTTGCCCGGCGGCGAATCGTCGAAGCCGATGCCCCGCACGCAGCCGTCGGAGCGCGCACGAAACGTGAGGACGGCGAGATCCGCATCCTCGGAGGTCGGCGTCTGGCCGGCGTCTTCATCGATGCGCGCGGCGAGGGCCACCACCTCCCCGTTGGCCACGATCGGGTCGATCAGGTGCAGGCCGAACGGCCAGTCGGTGTACATCCCTTCCTCGAACTCGACCTCGGCTTCGTCAAAGGCGACGAAGGCGACGAAGCCGGCGGCCTCGTGCTCGCCGAGCTCGGACATCGAAACCGTGACCAGGAACTGATCGCCCTCCTGCAACGGCCCCTCGCCGTGCGCCGTGGTCAGCGACAGGGTCGGGTCCGCCGACGCCGCGGACGCGATGAGCGCGGCGGCGAGGCAGGCAAGTGTTCTTCCCGGATTCATCTTTCTCGTCTCCTTCCGTGTTCCCACCCGCATCATCGATGAGTCGCCCCGTTCCGGTCAGGGGCAGGCGCCCCAGGCGGCCAGCAGGATCAGCAGGTCGGCGGTGTCCACATCACCGTCTTCATCAATGTCCGCCGGGCTGTCGGGGGCGCCCCACTCGCCCAGCAGGAACAGCAGATCGGCTGTGTTCACCACCCGATCGTCGTTGAGATCGCCCGGGCAGGGAGGGACGATCTCGACGGTCGTGGCGATCAGGGCCCCGGTGATATCCAGACCCGGAATCTCGCCGTCGATGACCCGGGTGTAATACACCGGATCGCTCCCCCACTCCTCGATGAATCCCACCTCCGTGGACGGCGTGGTTTCCAGGGCGTCGAAAAGGAAAGTGGTGACGAGCACGCCTTCCACCGTTGCGTGAACGGGATGCCCGAGCGGGGCCCAGGCGATGTAGAGACCATCACCGTCCTGTGGCGGATCGGCTTCGTTCAAACCGCTGGGATGCGGGTAGGGCACCTCTGATCGGAGCAGTTCGACGCCGCCGGTGTCATCGATCCCCTGGAACTGAAGGTGCTGCGGATCCCAGGCGAAGATGACGTCCATGGCGGAGAACGAATCGTGCTCTCCGCCGTCCCACACGGCATACAGGCCGACGCGGGCGGTCTCCCCCACCTCGACGACGGCATCTTCGGCGCGCCACTCGAGGTCGATGTTCGCGCTGGCGGTGGAACCGGCAAGCAGGGCCCAGGCGACCGCGAAGATCACCGCGGATCGCCCGGTTGACGTCGTGTCGCCTTCGCGCATTGTCATCCTCCTCCGATGCCGGTCGGCGCGCGAGCACAAAAGTTCACCTGTCGCCATCCGCCCGTTCGGGGTACGGCGAGAGCGCTCCAGTCACCGCCCGACGTCCATCGCACAAGGCCGCCGGCGGCGGATCACTCGTCCCGGAGTGACATTGACATTTCCCGCGGAAGCGTCTCAGGGCCTCCCCGTGACCGGAATCCTAGTCAATCGCGGCCGGGACACAATGGCCAATACGGGTCATGGACCGTGATGCCACATGGAGAGCGGCGAGACCGATCCTGTGGGAACAGCGTCCCGCCACGGCATCGACCTCTGTAAACATCTTTCAGGCATGATCTTACGTCGAATCAAAAAGGGCCGCCCGCGGCGGGGCGGCCCGGAAGTGAATCGCTCGCCTCGTTTCCGGCGAGACCGCGGTCACCTCGTCGGGGTGGCGCGGCGCGCCGGCGATTGACGCCGGGACGGTGGGATCTACGATGGCCGGCGCCGGGGCTGGTAGCTTAGCGGTCCAGAGCCACCGACTCATAATCGGTCCGACGTGGGTTCGAATCCCACCCAGCCCACTCGACCCGGATTTCGTCCTCCGACTCACCTTTCCGATCCGGCAGCCGATTCCGGGGGCCGATGGCCGCTTGCGGCTTCGCGCCCGCGCTGGACTGCCTCCCGCCCGCCGCCGATCATTCCGCCTCCACCCCCTCCTCCTGCAGGCTTCGCGCGATGGCGATCTCGTGCAGGCGGACCGATTCCCTGTCCAGCGCGTCCTTGGCCGCGTGGAAGGCGTCCGCATCCACCCCGGCCGCATCCTCCCGCGACGCGTCGATGAACTGCTGAAGCTTGCCTATCTTCTCTTCGAGCTGCCGGCGATAGTCTTCTTCGAGCCCGTCGCCGACGCGCTCCATCGCCTCGCGGATCCACTTGATGTCCAGCCTCGCATTGACCGCGAGATCGATGACGCGATGGGCGTGCATGTCCTCCTTCGCGTGTTCGTAAGACGCGGCCTCGATCTCGTCAACTTCCTGGCGCGTGAGGCCGTAACGGGGCATGATCTGGATCGCCGCCCGTTTGCCCGAGCGGCGCTCGACGGCCGAGACGTTCAGAATGCCGTTGGCATCGACGAGGAACTCGACCTCGATCTGCGGGATGCCCGCGGGCATCGGCGGGACGCCGCGCAGCTCGAACTCGCCCAGGCTGCGACAGTCGGCGACGAGTTCCCGCTCGCCCTGGAGCACGTGAATCCTGATGTTCGTCTGGCCGTCCACCGAGGTGGAGAACATCTCCGTGGCCCGTGCGGGCACGGTGGTGTTGCGCACGATCAGCTTGGCCACCGCCCCGCCCAGGGTCTCGATGCCCAGGCTGAGCGGGATCACATCGAGCAGGAGCATGTCGCGACTGGAGCCGGCGAGGATGGACGCCTGCACCGCCGCCCCCAGTGCGACGACCTGATCCGGATCGAGCGCGACATACGGCTCGCACCGGAACTGCTCGCCGACCACCTTCCGCACGAGCGGGATGCGCGTCGAACCACCCACCATCACCACGCGGTCGATCTGCTCCGCCTTCAGCTTCGCATCGCGCAAGGCGCGCTGGCAGGCCGTCGTCGTCCGCGCGACCCACGGTCGCATCATCTCCTCCAACTCGGCGCGTGTGAGCGTACGGTCATAGATGCGCCCGTCGCCGAGATCGATCTGAAGCTGAGCGCTGTCCTGCTCGGAAAGGCGGATCTTCGTCGCCTCGGCGAACGTGCGCAGCGCCTGCTGCGTCGAGGGAGGGAAGGTCAGAGTCTGCCCGTGCTGCTCGCGGATCTCCTTGAGCACGAGGTCGATGATCATGCGGTCGACATCATCGCCTCCCAGGTGCGTGTCGCCGGCGGTGGAGAGGACCTGGAAGAAGGAATCAGTGGTGGGATGAGCGTCCTTTTCGCCCCCGTCCTCACTTCCGGGGGCTCCGGGGGCGGCGGGCGTGACCTGGAGGATCGAAATGTCGAACGTGCCGCCGCCGAGATCGAAGACCGCGATCGTCTCCGGCTTCGCCTCGCTGCCCTGGCCGATGCCGTAGGCGAGCGCCGCGGCGGTGGGCTCGTTCACGATGCGGACGACCTCGAGGCCGGCGATGCGGCCGGCATCGCGCGTCGCCTGCCGCTGGGCGTCATCGAAGTACGCAGGAACAGTGACCACCGCCTTGCGAACCGGCGTCTTCAGCGCCGTCTCCGCCTGCTCCTTCAGCGCGCGGAGGATCATCGCGCTGATTTCCTGCGGCGTGTGGATGCGATCGCCGACCTTCACGCGGGCCGTATCGTGCTCGCCGGCGACGACCTCGTAGGGCAGATGCGGCAGGTCGTCGGCAACATCGTCATACCCGCGACCCATGAGCCGCTTGATCGAGAACACCGTCTCGGTGGGGTACTCGACGGCGTGAGCGCGGGCGTCGTGGCCGACGATCGGCGCTTCGCCCTGCGGCGAGAGGCGCACCACGGAGGGCAGCAGGGCGCGGCCCTGTTCATCGGGGAGGATGCGCGGGCCGCGCGCATCGCACAGCGCCACGAGGGAGTTTGTCGTGCCGAGGTCGATGCCGATGATGAGTTCGGAGTTTCCAGGGTCGTCGGGGGTGTCGCTGTTGTGTTCGCCGCTCATGGACGATCAGTCTAGGCGCGAGGCTGATGAGTCGCGAGTCTGGGATGCTCCGGGCGCGTGCTACGCGGCAAGCCGCAGAGGGTCCCTGACAGAACGACGCCGTCAATCGTGTTGGAGGACGGGGCCGTCTTCGGTGATCTCCTTCGTGATGGCGATCACCACGTCCGGATCGGTGATCCCCCCATCGTAGTCGAAGGGGTTGTCGCCGGCGGCGAGGCCTTTCCAGCGGATGGGGGCGCCGGCGGCGATTGACAGCGCCCGTAATGCCTCGTCTGCGCCCGGCGTCATCGACCCCAGCCAGCGGCCGTCCATGCGACACGACAAAGAGCTGTTGGCGGCGATGCCGTCCGCCGGGCCGCGATTGCCCAGCAGCGGAGGCCCGCTGCGGGCCGTGATGCGCCACCATTTCCGCGCGGACTCGCCCCAGATCGGCAGGTGGCCGTAGGAGACGTTCGACTTCACGTCGAGATCCGCGACGAACTCGGGATCCCAGTACACGTCCGCGTCCGGATCGTACGCATCATAGTTGTAGTCGATGCACTCAACAACATTCGCGTTGCGATCCCACGGCGAGATGAGTATGTGAGCGCTGAGATAGTCCTGCGCAATAAGAACCGAGAACAGATTCGCCGTCGTGTTGGCCGAGACATCCTCTTTGCCCTGCCCTGGGACATCATGTGCGGGCAGCGGACCGTTGCCGTCGGGGTCGAAAGGGAGCCGATCGAGCAGGCCGGGGCGCGGATAGAGACCATCGGAGTCACTGGCGAAGACAGCCATCGCCTGGTGAATCTGCGCTAACTGCCGGTAGTCTTTCACCTCCTTGGCGGCGAGACATGATGAACCGCGGCTGCGCAGGATCACGACAAGGAGGACGGCGAGGATCATAAGACAGATGATCGCGATGATCATCTCGACCCTCGTGACGCCTCTGTACCGTGGGATCCTGCGCATGGTGCCACCCTCAATCGAATTGCAGCACCGGCCCCTCCCGCGTCATCTCCTTCGTGAACGACAGGATCGCATCCGCCCCGTCCATGCCGTCCTCGACGGCGAAGATGTTGTCGGCGAAGCGCTGCCCGCGGCGCTCGAAGAAGACGCTTCCGGGAGTAAACGAGTTCGTGAACTCGATGTGCCCGTCGCCGAAGACGATGTGCCCGCCCCACGTGCCGTTGCGGCCGTACGTCCACGAGGTCGGATCGTGGATGCCGTCCTTCGGCCCGCGGTTGCCGAGGATGGGAAAGCTGCTGCTCATCGCGGTCTGCCAGTTCTTCTCGAAGCGATCGCCAAACAGCGGCACGTGCGCGAAGGACACGTTCGAGCCGCGCTCCAGATCCGCCTCGAAGCTCGGGTCCCAGTACACGCCCGCGCGGGGGTCGTAGGCGCGATGGTCATAATCCATGTCCTGCACAACGTAGCCGTTGTACTCGTTGCCGGAGATGAGCATCTCCGGCCGGACGCCGTAGTGCATCACCATCGCCGAGAAGAGGTTGGCGGTGGTGTCGAGCGACCTGTCATTGCTGCCGGCGAGGACGCTGGGCGTGAGGAAACGACCGTCGTTGTCGATCGCGTTGGCCACCAGCGCCTGGTGGATCGCGTACAGGTTCATCTTGTCCTGCACGGAGCGGACGGTGTTCTCCTGGGCCGAGCCTTCGCCGGTGATGGACTTGTTGAGGGCGGTGAGGCTGATGACGCCGAGGATGACGATGCACACGAACACCACCAGCAGGCCGATGAGCGACATTCCTCTTTCGTGAGCGCGTTGCATCGCTGATACTCCTTCGCGGTCCGACGCGATTGCGGCGGCGCGGGATCCTAGTGCTGCTCGCCGGGCTGGGGGAGCCTCCGGAGAAACTCATCGTGCCGGCGGAGGGCGGCGGTCTCCAGCACCTCCAGCACCCGCGTGACCGCCTCACTTTCGCCGATCACGGTGAAGGATCGGCGAGTGCCGCCTTTTCGCAGCTTCACCTCGATCTCCCGCACCGCCGGCTCGCCCGTTGACGGCGGGCTCGTCTCCAGCCAGCGGTGCTCGTCGATGAGGGCCGTCAGCCGGCCGATCTCCTCCTCCGTCATCGGCCCGGACCAGGTGAATCGGCGATCGATGGCGTCCTGCCCCCCGCCGAAGCGGAGCCTGCCGTCGGTCTCGACACGATAGCGGGCGAACGACCCGTCCCCGGGCTGGACATAAACCTCCAGCACCAGCCCGCCGGTGACATTCCGCCCGCGCGCGCCGGCCGACGAGGCGCAGCCGACGAGCAGCGCGCCCAGCAGCGCAAAGATGACCGGTCCGGAGGCGATTCGGGCGCGGCGGCTCACGGCTCGCGGTATCTCGCGTAGGGGTCCGGCCCCAGGTCGTAGCGGCGCGGGATGATGGTGATCCGCCCGGCCGGTTCCTCATCAACCCACGCCAGATCGGCGAGGTAGTGCACGAGCCGGACCGCGGCCGGATCGGGCGTCTCGCCCGGTCGCGCCTC
Source organism: Planctomycetota bacterium (assembly GCA_034211115.1). Taxonomy (GTDB): domain Bacteria; phylum Planctomycetota; class Phycisphaerae; order Phycisphaerales; family SM1A02; genus JAXHTH01. The sequence goes on from JAXHTH010000045.1 coordinate 10,694, forward strand.
GTCGACGAACGCCCAGCGCCGATCGTCGCCGGTGACGCCGAGCAGGTAGACCACCCCCTCCTCCGGGGCTTCGATCAGATCGAAGTTCAGCGGCGGCATGTTCGCGGCCGGGTCGGCCAGCCCGAGCCGGCCGGTCAGGGACCAGAGTTCGGCGACCTGGCCGCGATCGAGCGTGCGGATCTCGGGCGGAATCTCGCCCGCGACGGTCGGGCCCGCGGCGTAATGCAGCGATCCATCCGGGAGAAAGAGGAAGTGCCCGGGTCGGAGATGCACGTCCGCAGCCTCGGGCAGATCCGGCCCGCGACGGACGATCAGTTCGAGGCCGAAATCCTCGGGGGCGGCGGCGAGCGGGTCGGGCGTGGCCGGCCGCGTCGCCGCGCATCCGGCCGCCATCGCCAACATCCAGATCGCCACGAGCAGCCCGCATCGCATGGCCGGAGTGTACGGCGACCGGCCACTGCCGGCAAAGCCCGACCGATCACCCGCCGGCCCCTCCCTCACTCCGTCTCCCCGTCTCTTCCCCTGCCCGTTTGTTCCCCGGCCCGCGCGGCGATACGCTCCCGCCATGCTCACCAGCGTCCGATGGATCAACGAATATCTCGATCCGCCCGCCTCGGCCGACGAGCAGGCGGACCTTCTCACCCGCGCCGGGTTCCCGCTGGAGGGGCGCGAGGAGGTGGAGATCTCCGACGGCGCCGACGTGCGGCAGGATTTCGAGATGACCTCAAACCGCGGCGATGCCGTTTGCCATCTGGGCCTGGCGCGGGAGATCGCCGCCATCTCCGGCCGCACGCTGAAGGCGCCGCAACCGGCTCCGCCGGTCGGCGGCCCGCCCGCCGGGTCGATCGTCTCGCTGACCAACCACGAGCACAAGGGCTGCCCGCTCTACACGGGCCGGGTCATTCGCGGGGTGAAGGTGGGCCCCTCGCCGGCGTGGCTGGCCGATCGACTCCGCGCCCGCGGCGACATCCCGCGCAACAACGTCGTCGACGCGACGAACTTCGTGCTCTTCGAGTTCGGCCAGCCCACGCACGTCTTCGACATCGCCAAACTGAAGGGCCCCGAGATCATCGTGCGCATGGCGAACTGGGACGAGCCGTTTCTACCCATCGGCGAAGGCGAGTCGGAGGTTCTCCTGAGCGGGGAGGACCTGGTCATCGCCGACGCCCAGCGCGCGGTCGCCATCGCCGGGGTGAAGGGCGGGGCGCTGACCGCCGTCACCGAATCCACCACCGACCTTCTCCTGGAGGCGGCGAGCTTCGATCCCGTCGCCGTCCGCAACACGAGCCGCCGGCTGGGCATCGCCAGCGATTCGAGCTATCGCTTCGAGCGAGGCGTGCATCCGGGCCAGGTGAATCGCGCCGCCGATCGGCTCGCGGAGCTGATCCTCGAACTGGCGGGCGGCGAGATGTGCGAAGGCGTCCTCTCCGCAGGCGCGCCCATCCCCGAGCCGAAGCGGGTGTCGATGCGCACCGAGCGCTGCCGGAAGATCCTCGGCGTGCCGGTCGAGGATGAACAGATGATGGATGCGCTGGGGCGGCTCGGGTTCGAGCCGGCGCCGGCGGGCGATCGCATCGACTGCACGGTACCCGTGCATCGCCTGGACATCGAGCGCGAGATCGACCTGATCGAGGAAGTCGGGCGCATGTTCGGCCACGACAACATTCCCGTCACCGACACGATCCGGGTGCGCGTCGCCCCGCCGCAGGCGACGGAGCTGGCCAAGCAGGCGATCGCCGATGAACTCATTGGGATGGGATTCGTGGAGACGGTGACGCATTCGCTGGTGAGCGAGCGCGATGCCGAGCCGTTTCTCCCCGCCGGCGCGCAGCCGCTGCGGGTGTCCGACGATCGGGCCAGGGCGGCGCCGGTGCTTCAGCCGTCGGTGCTCCCCAGCCTGCTCCGCGTGCGGCGCCTGAACCAGGACAACGGCGTGCACAACCTGCGCCTGTTCGAGTCGGCGGCGACGTTCATCGGCGCCGAAGACGGCGGGCACGTGGAGAACACCACCCTCGGCCTGCTCATGGACTTCGAGAACGAGCACGACGGCCTGCGCCCCATGCGCGGGGCCATCCAGCTCCTCGCCGAGACCGTGCTCGGCCGGGGCATACAGCTCCGGGTCGAGCCCGACACGGACACACCCTGGCTGGACCCGGGCGCGAAGGCGAGCGCGGCGGGCGAGTCGATCGGGTGCTTCGGCGTCCTCGCGCAGGAGATCGCCCGGCGTTTCGGGCTCGACACCCCCCTGCTCGTCGCCGAGCTCGACCTGCCGCGCCTTTACGATCGGTATCCGCCGATCATGCAGGCACACGGGCTGCCCAGCTTCCCCGCCATCGAGCGCGACGTGTCCGCGATCGTCGATGAGACGGTGGCGTGGGCGCAGATCGAAGCGAAGGTCGAAGCGCTGGGTCTGGATTTCCTCGAGGCGGCGGAGTTCATCACCACCTTCCACGGCCGGCAGGTCCCGCGCCACAAGAAGTCGCTCACCTTCCGCCTCCGTTTCCGCGCCGATGATCGTACGCTCAAGCACGAAGAAGTGGACGGGCAGGTCGAGTCTGTCATGGCCGCGGTGCAGGAGACGTTCGGGGCCGAGATCCGGCACTGAAGTGACGGCCGGAACTGCGCCGATATCTCTCCCATGACCGCGCCGCTGGACATCATCGAAGGCGACGACCGGGCCCCCGGACGGCGATCACGGCGCGCGCGCAAGACGGGACCCGGGCCGCGTCGAAAGTTCCTCTCCATCTGGTTCCGATGCTGTCACGTCTACGGCCGTCTCTACCGCAACGCCTCGGGCACGGCCTACGACGGACGCTGCCCGAAGTGCGGGCGCAAGGCCCGCGCGCTCATCGGGCCGGACGGCACCAGCCAGCGCATGTTCGAGGCCCGTTGAGCCGCACCGCACCGGCCCGCACATTCAGGATCGATGCAGGATGATCAGATCAGGCGCCGGGGCGGCTTGCCCGGTGACGGCTGACCGATCGGGGCGTCGTCGTCCTCGCTGGAAGCCTGCCCGGATGCGGTCGGCGGACCGGACTTCACGGCCCGGCGCATGGCCCCCGCCGTGCGCCCGCCGTGCAGGCTGCTGGGCCTGATGTTCCCCGCCTCCTGCTCGAGGGCAGGATCCAGGCGCAGCATCTCCTTGCGCATCAGTCCCAGTTCCACGCCGGCGCCGAAGCGCAGTCCGACAATGGCGATGCCGAGCAGGCACGCGCCGGGCAGCAGCAGGTACTGGGCGAGGAAGACGACGGCGTTCGTCGACACGCCGGCATCGATCTGGGCCGTCAGGTGCGCATACGACCAGAGCCCGCCCTCCCGCCACGGGAGGCTGGCGAACTCGCTGACCGGCAGCGCCAGCAGCGCCACCACCAGCGACCAGCCGAATGCGGAGACCGTCTTGTCCACGCCGCTCGTGGCCGAGCTCGCCCCCAGCAGCACGCCCAGCGCGATGGTGGGCACCAGGGCCAGCACGGCCAGCGTGCCGAACCCCGCCGCCAGCGAGGACGTCATCGCGAGGATGCGATCGTATTTCGTCAGGACCCGGTTCGGATCGACCGGCTCGCGCGCCTCGTCCGCTTCCTCCTCCGCCGCCAGAGGCGAGCGGATGCGCTGCGCGTCCGTTTCCTCGGCCTTGACGATCAGCGGGGGTTCCGATTCCGCGCTGAGTTCCGTCCATCGCATGCCGGTGAAGCTCACCAGCGCCCAGATCATCGTCTGCGCCACGAGGGCGATGGCGATGAGCCAGCAGCAGAGCATCACGCCGGAGCGCAGGCGCCCGAGGGCGAGGCTGACCGACTCGGTGTGCGTGGGCGGCGCACCGCATTCGCCGCCCGTCAGCGACGGTTCGTGGGATGGCGACATGGCCCTGTCTAGATCGGCTCGATCCGGCCGCCCGGCAAGCGCGAGCATCCGCGCCGCCGCGTGGATGTTTCATCTCGCGGCATCGGCTCGACCGATGCGGAAGGCGGTCTATGATGCTCCGTCCGATCGCCCGATCTGGTGCAGTTGTAAGGCCTGATTATCGGATCGCGTCATCCGGCAGGATTGGGATGGAGGGTCATGCCGCCGCGTCTTCACCCCGAGGCCGATATTCTCGATCCCGCCGTCCTCGCCGACGTCGTCGACGGCGCGCTGCGCATCGCTCCCGAGCAGGCGATGCGGCTCTATCACGAGATGCCCGTCCAGGACCTCGCCCGGTGGGCCGACGCACGCTGCCGCGTTCTGCACGGCGACCACATCCGCACCTACGTCATCGATCGCAACATCAACTACACGAACATCTGCACCGCGCGGTGCACGTTTTGTGCCTTCCGCCGCGATGCCGATGATGCCGATGCCTACACGCTCGAATTCGACGGGCTGGCGGAGAAGATCGAGCAGCTCGCCGCGGTGGGCGGCACGCAGATCCTCATGCAGGGCGGGATGAACCCCGTCCTCCCGCTGGCGTGGTATCTCGATCTGCTTCGCGCCATCAAGGACCGCTTCCCGGATCTTCACGTGCACGCGTTCAGCCCGCCGGAGTTCGTCGAGTTCGTGCGGTTCTTCGATCCGCCCGGCGACACGCTGCGGGCGAAGGTGCGCTGGGTGATGAGGCGGATGCAGGAGGCGGGACTGGATTCGATCCCGGGCGGCGGGGCGGAGATCTTCGCCCCCGCCGTGCGCCGCCGCATCGGGCTCGGCAAGTGCGATGCCGAAGCGTGGCTCACCGTCATGCACGTCGCCCACGAGCTGGGGATGAACACCTCAGGCACGATGATGTTCGGCCATCTCGAGGGCATCGCCGATCGCATTCATCACATGGAGTTGACGCGAGCGTGGCAGGATCGCGCCCTGGCCGACTTCGCCGTCGATGGCGGCGGGCGCTACATGGCCTTCATCTCCTGGCCGTTCCAGCGCGAGAACACCCCGCTGGGACGTCTGAGGGAATGGGGACAGGGCGAAAAGGAGAACGCCAACGACCCGTTCCCGGGCGATGTCGTCGCGACGCTGGACGGCTCGGGCGATGATCGCGCGCACCCGCAGTTCGGCCGGCGCCTCCGCCTCGCCGGCGGCAGCGACTACCTGCGCACGCAGGCGCTGAGCCGACTGTATCTGGACAACATCTACTCGATCGGCTCGAGCTGGGTGACGATGGGCCCGCACATCGGCCAGGTCGGCCTGCACTGCGGCGCCAACGACATGAGCTCGATCATGATGGAGGAGAACGTCGTCAGCGCCGCGGGCACGACGTACTGCCTGGGCGAGCCGCAGATCTGCCGGCTCATCCGCGATGCGGGCTTCATGCCCGCCCAGCGCGGCAACGCCTATAACCTGCTGAAGGTGCATGATGGCGACGATGCCCCCGATCGCCGCATCGATGACTGGTCCACCCTCTGCGCCGATACGCTCCATGTGCATACCGAACCGAAGCCGACCGGAGAGGATGTGAAACTCTCCATCAGCGCGGCCGACGAATCAGCCCCGTCAAGCTGGGTCTGACGAGCGACCGCAGGGAGCGAGGAAGACGCGGGTCGACCCATCCTGTTCCCGACATCTCCGACGCCAACGTGCACTCTCCCCTTGATCCCATGCTCCCTCGATGCCATCATGCCTTCCTCAATGCCTGATCCCAACGAAACCGAACTCCAGGACCAGATCGACGCCTTTCTCGACGGCTCGCCCCACGCGGTCGTCGGGGCCTCCACCGACCGCGACAAGTACGGCAACAAGGTGCTGCGCGTCTACCAGCAGAACGATCGGCCGGTCTACCCGATCAACCCGAAGGCCGGTGAGGTCGAGGGTCTGACGGCCTACCCCGATCTCGCCTCCCTGCCCGAGAAACCGCACGGGATCTCCATCATCACCCCCCCGCACATCACCGAGTCCATCGTCGAGCAGGCCGCCGAGCTGGGCATCCGGCACCTCTGGATGCAGCCGGGGGCGGAGTTCGACGGCGCCGCCGAGCGCGGCGAAGCACTCGATGTGAATATCATCCCCGGCACCGCCTGCATCCTCGTGATGCTGGGATATACGGAGCGATGAGCGATGGGTGATGAGCGGTGAGTGATCGCGGCATCAGCCAAGAGCCAACAGCCGGCAGCCTTCCCATCGTCGCCTCGGCATTGAGCCTCGACAACGATCCCGGGCTCACAGAGTCCGGCTCCCCGTTTCAGCTTTCAGTTTTCCCCATTCCAGCTTTCTCTTTCTCCGCCCATGAGTGCCGAAGATCCCAACAACCCCGGAAACCATCGCAACGGCGCCTCGGCCACGATCGGCCGCGGCACGCGAACCGAGACCGTCATGGCCAACGGCCATGTCGTCATCACCGATCAGCCGCCCTATCAGGACGGCACGAACGAGGGCGCGGCCCCCGTCGATCTCATGCTCGCCTCACTCGCCGCGTGCAAAGCCTCGGTTATGCGCAAGTTCGCCGACCGCAAGGGCTATCCCATGGAGTCGGCGACGATCTACGCGCAGTGGATCAAGAGCGGCAAGCCCGATGTGCCGGATACCGTCTGCTGCGAGGTGAACATCGTCGGCGACCTGACCGACGAGCAGAGGAAGCGCCTCTACGCGGCGTCCAACGCCTGCCCCGTGCAGCGCATCTTCTCCACCGCCACGAACATCGAGTCGGTCATGACGTCGTCGCCCGCCCAGCCGGCGGTGTAAGGGCAGCTGCCCCGGGGAAGGGGGATCTCGACACGCCGGCCGCGGTCGCTATCCTGCGCGCATGGCAGAGCAGACTCCCACCTCGACCGGTCGCGCCGAGAGCGGCGTGGCGACGGCGCACATCGGCGCCCGGCGCTATCATACCGACGTGACGATGCCCGAGGGGCACGGGCTGGTGATGGACGAGCCGGAGTTCGCCGGCGGCGGGAACGACGGCCCGGCCCCCATCGACCTGCTCGTCGCCTCCCTCGCCGCCTGCAAGGCCGTCACGATCCGCATGCAGGCCGACCGCCACGGCTGGCCCCTGACCGCCGCCACCGTCACCGCCCGACACCGGCGCATCCCGGCCCGCAAACTCGAAGGCGGCGGCAAGCGCGGCATGGTCAACATCATCGAGTGCGACATCACCCTCGAAGGCGATGAACTCAACGATCGTCAGCGAAAACGGCTGCTCGATCTCGGCAACCACTGCTGGGTGCAGCACGCGCTTACGCACGAGACGCGCGTCGAGACGCGAATGGGCCCGGAGTGATCGCGACCATCGCCGAAGTTCTCATTCCGTCGGCGTATGCGCGATGGCCGCGAGGATGAGCTGTGCGAACGCATCCGGGCGAATCTCGCGCTCGCTTCGGACAGGAATGTGCCGCTTCGCTTTCCCCGTTCCGCGGAGCAGCTCCTCCGGGTCCGGCAGGGATGCGCCGTGAATGAAGCCCAAATGCACCGCATCGCCGCGGATGCCGATGAGGCAGACGTTGCCACCGATCTTCCCGAACGGCTGATCGGGCTTGTAGTAGCAGAGCGCGTTGAAGGCGATACTCTCGCTCAACTGCGGCGCGGTTTCGAGGACGAGCGCCCGCAGCTTCAGGACGAGATCGGCCAGTTCGTCGGGCCATTCATCCAGCAGCATCCAGAGGTCGGCCTCGTCCAGCCGGCGCGGCGATGACGTCTCCCGCTTCGCGCGTTTCTTCCCCACGGCCGGTCATTCCTCCTCGCGCGCCGTTGCCTCGTTTGCCTCGTCCGACGCGTCCGCCCAGCGCATCTCCGGCGGGATCGTCCGGCCGCATTCCGGGCACTTGTCGCCTTCCAGTTGGTAGAGCAGGTATCCACACGTGCAGCGCGGCTCCTCAACCTTGAGTGTGATGCGCAGGCCGCATTGGGCGCACTTCGACGGGCCCAGCGGCAGCGCCTGGGCCGTCCCGCAGCGCGGGCAGACCACCTGCACGCGCAGCGCGGAAGGGATCGACTCGCCCGACGCCGCCTGCCGCAGCGCCTGAACCTTCCACAGAATCGGGGCGAGCACCGTTCCGCACGCGGCGACGATGCCCACCGCGCCGGACAGGCGGAAGAACAGGTCCTCCCCGAGCACGTGGATGACGTGATCCTCCATCCACTCCGGGACCACGCAGACCAGGAAGATGAACAGGCCGATGATCGAGGCGGCATAGATCGCCGTCCATTGCACCACCTTCGCCCAGGGGTGACGCAGCGGCAGGCCGGTGAACAGACCGAAGTAGGCGCACCAGACACAGATGACGTTGAATACCCCCGCCGTGCGGGCGGTGTATTCCTCCGCCCGGGAACTCAGCGGATTCTCGAACCAGAGAAGGAAGAGCCAGGTGAGGAGGGCGGCGGCCGAGGCGATGATCCCCATCCACATCAGGATCCGCAACCGTCCCTGCTCGATCACGATGGCGCAACACAGCGCCACGAGGCTGAAGGCCCCGAAGAGAGCAGTCGAGCCGAGGATCTCCTCCGTCGGACCCAGACCCGGCATGAGAAGGGCGACGATCCCGATGACCGCCGCCAGCGACAGCGAGATGATCATCGACCAGAGGAAGGTTCGGCGCAGATGCATGAAGGGCATCCTACTCCGACGCGGCCAAACCGCCAGCGCCGGGGTCGGCTTCCGGCTCCGTCTCCCGCCAGCGCATCTCCGGCGGGATGGCCCGCCCACACTCGGGGCAGACATCGCCCTGCAGGCGATAGAGCAGATACCCGCACGCGCAGCGCGGCTCCTCGATCTCGATGAACAGCCGCGCTCTGCAGGCGGGGCAGCGTGCGTTGCCCGCGGGGAAGGCCTTTCGATTCCCGCAGCTCGGGCAGGCCATGTCCAGCGCGGGTCGGGAGGCGATCGACTCCGCCGGCCGCGTCTCACGGTTGGCCGCGCTGAGCGCGACGATGGGCACCAGCACGGTGCCCGCCAGCGTCCCGCCGGCCCCCAACGCCATTACCGGCAGGATGATCGCGAAACCCGGGAACGAAGGCCCGCCGTAGACAAGTTCCTCCAGCAGGTAGAGGCCGAGCACGCTCGCGATGAACACCCACACGCAGATCATCGTGATGCTCTTCACGATGAGCAGCACGCCGCGCGTGCGCAGCAGGCTCAGGCCCCCGTTGTGGATGAGCGCCAGCGCCGGCAGGAGGCAGGCGAGACCGAGCAGCAGCACGACCTCATGCTGCGATGAATCCAACGTGTCCTCGAAGAGCATGAGCGCGAAAAGGATCATCACGCCGACCAGCGATGAGAACATCGAGAGCAGCATGATCAGGGGGAGGCGCCGCGCGCCGAGGACCAGCCCCGCCACCAGCCACGCGCCGGAAAGCACCGTGAGCAGGGCGAACACCCCCGTGCCGGTGGCGAGCAGAACCGAGTCCGGATCGATCGCCACCCACAGCAGGCCGAGCAGCAGCGTGCACGCGAGAAAGACGCACAGTGCTCCGGCGGTCCAGCGCACCAGCATCTGCAGCGGTTCCGGCGGCGCGCGGTTCATACCAGCTCCACCCTGATCGACAGTCCGCAACGGCGACAGGTGCATCCGCCCGTCCGCCCCGTCTGCTCCTCCCCGCACCGCGGGCAGCGAAGGGCGAACTCCGCCACCGGTCCCCGCAGCTCGCCGCGGCCGGCGAGCGCGGGCAGCCAGAGCGTCAGGAACGTGCCGGCGAACGCACCGCCGGCCAGCAACGCCAACGCCGTTCCGATCCGGTACACCGCTTCCTCGTACGCCAGCGCGCGCGACCAGTCATGCAGATACGGACTGGACCATCCCGTTCCGAAGGTCAGCGACAGACCGAACGGAGCCATCAGCAGGAGGATCAGCCAGGCGACGGTCCATCGCGCCGCGAACCGTGCGCCCCGCCGAATCGACAGCACGAGCACGATCAGCAGCGACCCGATGGCGACGAGACTCACCGGCCGGACCAGCAGATGGCTTGCTCCCGACAGGAACAGCTCGTGGTAAGTCACAGCGAAGCAGCTGTGGGCGGCGAGCACCGCGAGCAGCACGATCGCCGTCCGGCGTAGCATGCGCCACCACCCGCCGCGGCTCCGCGGCAGCATCAGCACGCCGATGAGCAGCATGAGAAACGCCCACGCCGCGGGCCAGACGATGAACATCAACCACACCGACCACGTGTTGTAGTCCCCGAGGAACACGGCGCCGATCGACAGCGCGAGTGTGACGGCGCACGCCGCGAGACCGCTGATCATGAAGGGGACGGCGCGCCCCCGCTCCATGACGACGGCGCAGCCCAGCGCGACCGCCACCCACAGGAGCGCGTACAGCGTGCACTCGAGCAATTGCGCGGGGATCAGCAGGCGGGAGGGCGAGAAGAACAGCGCCGCCACGATCAGCAACGCCGCGGCCCCGACGATGAGCAGCGTCCAGAGCAGAATCCGGCTCAGCCGCATGACGGCAGCATACTCGACGCGCCCGGCTCACCGCCACGCCGGGCGCTTTCGCCCGTCACACCGGCGGCGCGGACGGCCCGGTCCAGCGATCCGCCTCCGGGATCGCCCGCCCGCACTCGGGGCAGACATTGCCCTGAAGGCGATAGAGCGGATACCCGCATTCGCAGCGCGGCTCCTCGATCTCGATGAGCATGGCGAAGCCGCACGCGGCGCATCGCGCGGCACCGGCGCGGAAAGCCTGTTCCGTTCCGCACCGCGGGCAGGTCATCGTGATGCCGATCCCGGCGGGGATCGTGTCGCGCCGCCGTTTGCGCCGCCGCTCATCCGCCCGGACCACGGCGGAGAAGGCGAAGCCCGCCAGAAGCAGAAGCGGTCCGAGGAACCCGAGGATGGAGAACGTCACCATGAGCAGTTGTTCGTTGGCTCGCTGGAGGATGGGTCCCACCCAGATCATGAGCGCCACCGCGCCGCACCAGACCCAGCTTGCGCCGATCAGGAGAAGCCGGAACACGCCCAGCCACGTCGATCGCGCTCTGGCCAGGGCCAGCAGGCCGGTCCACGACGTCGCGAAGGCCAGGAGCGTGAACATCGACCCGCACTGAACGATGATCGCGTACCTATCCGGCGCGAGGTGTCTGCCGTAGATCACGATGATCCAGAGCACGCACGCGACGAGGCTCGAGGCGATGCCGGTGAGCATGAGCGGAAGGAGACGCCGGCGATGCGCGACGTAGGCCGACATGAGTGCGATCGCGGAGAACGCGACCGTGACAATCGCGGCGGAGACGAGGTCGTACCTGGCATCGTCCATGCGGCCCTCGATGAGCATCCTGATCCCCACGCCGGCGGCGAGCGTCAGCCCTCCCACCAGCAGCGCCATCAGCAGGCGCACGATCCACGTCGTCAGCGAGGTCATCAGCGATTCGCGGGAGAAGCGGTTCATAACGGCTTCACGCTGATCCTGAGGCCGCAGTGCGCGCAGGTGTCGCCGCCGCTGCGGATGACGCTCGTCCCGCCGCAGCGCGGGCAGGTGATCCGCATCGTGTGTTCGCCGCGCGCCGTCGTCTCATCGCTCGTCAATTCGCCAAAGCGGGCGGGGACGTACACGCCGAGCAGGCCGATCGCGGTGAGGATCGCCAGCACGGCGCCGCTGCGCCACGCCAGCTCGAGATAGCGCTGCTCTTCCTGCCAGCTCACGTATAACTGACCGACCAGCACCGGATAGCCGCACACGGCGATGCAGACATGCACGGCAAGAAGCGCCGCGCAGATGATCGACAGCGCGCGGACGACGGCGAGCCAGCGATTCGTCACCCGCGGCAGCATCAGCCAGGCGATGAGCATCATCAGGCCGGCCCAGCCGGTGGGGGGCATGAGCAGCAGAAACGGGGTGAGCCATTCGCCGGGCCGGCCGACCGGATGAAACCAGACCGTCCTGATCCAGCCGAGGGCGGCGAGGGCGGAGGCGAGCAGGCCGGTGAGCATCCAGCCTCGCGCCCGGCCGCGCTCCATCGCCGCCGCGCAGCTCAGGGCGGCGACGGTGAAGCCCGCCGCGACCGCGGCCGCCGCCGCGAGCCGGCTCGCACCCGCCCACAGGAAGGGAAAGAACGCGTCGATCAGCAGCAGCACCACCGCCGCCGCGATGAACGCGAGAAGCAGCGATCCGAGGATCCGCTTGAGAAGCATCTCACTGCCCCGCTGTCGCCGGCTGGTCGTGCGTCACCGTGACCGGATCGGGCAAGGGCGGCAGGCCGCAGGAGGCGCGCAGGGCGTTCTGCGCCGCCAGTTCCTCCGGCATGGTCGCGATGGGGAAGCTCCGCACCGTCCCGTCCACCTTGCCCGCCGCGCAGAGGTTGGAGGCCTGCCCCGGCCCAGGCGCGGGCTGCTCCGGGCGGAGGATGACCACCCACAACCCGCCGTCATCCATCGCGAAGTCGATCCCATGATGAACGAAGACGAAATCGCCCAGCCGATGGGCGACGACGTTCTCGGGCAGGGCGGCCGCGGCCTCCGAGGCCAGCGTCCGCTGCCGGCGCGCGTCGAGCGTCTCGAATTGCGCCAGATTCGTTCCGGCTGCGGGGACGCCCCTCGGCGAGGGCAGCCCGCCCGTCGAGACGAGATTCCAGCCGGTGATCTCGCCCTGGGCGACGAGCTGAAGCGCGTGTGTCGGCGGCTGGCCGTTGCGCTGCACGTAAGACGAGATCCCGTTGGTGACGATCCAGGTGTCGAAGTCGGGCGACCCCGGCGCGCCCGGCCAGCCCGGGCCGAACGCCCCGCCGGCCGCCGCCGACGAGAAGAAGATGTAGAAGAACACGACGTAGCTGCCGACGGTGAGCGCGACGGCGGAGACCGGGGTGGCGAGGACGGCCAGCGCCGCCCGCCCGCCGTGCACCTGCTGCCCTTCCTTCACCATCAGGATCGCGCTCACGACGCACCAGATCCACAGGAAGTAGATCCCGCAGTAGAGCCCGAGGCAGGGCACGCCCAGCGGTGTCAGCGCCCCCACGCTGTAGCAGATCGACTGGTAGGTCCGCTTGATCGACCAGGTGCAGCCGCCGGTGAGGCGGAGGATGACGTGCGTGACGAGCCCCCAGAGACCGAGGATCGCGGCTCCCGCGGCGATGCCGCCCAGCCAGGAGACCGCGCCGCCGATGGCCATCCCCGTCGCCTCCGGATCGCCGTTCAGGGCCAGGATGCCGGCGAAGCCGAGAAGCGGCAGGCCAATGCCGACGGCGAAAATGATGCTGAGCGTGACAAGCGCATACCCCCACGCCAGACCCGCGCTGCTCTCGACGGGCAGGGCCCGCATGAGTGGTCCGGGGGCGACCATCGCCTTGCCGATCATCTGGAACCAGGCCTTGATCACCCCGCGCCGCTTGCGATCGAGCCAGGGCACCACGTCGGGATAGGTCTGCTCTTCCTCAACCCCCGTCGCGGGCCGCAGCAGCATCTCGTCCATGTTCACGGCCTGGCCGCATTTGACGCAGGTGAAGGCCCGGGGGACGAGGTGCCCCTTCGCGCCCGTGCCGTAATACACCTGCTCGCAGTGCGGGCAGCAGAACTGCACGCTGTTGATGACGAACTCGTACTCGCTCGGATTGAACGGCCGGCCGCATTCCGGGCACTGCCGGGCCTTCAGGTTCCACAGCGGGTAATCGCAGTTCTTGCAGTGCATTGGGGAGGCTGGAAGGCTCGGAGACTTGGAGGCTTGGAGACTTGGCGGGCTGGCGCCGGCGCCCGGGGTATCGTTCGGATTCAGGGTCGGAGAATTGAGGCCATGCGCCGGGGCTCGCCAACGACCGCTGTGCGAAGGTGCCAATGTGACAATCTGCTGATGTCGCCCTGCGGCATCAGCCTACCGTCTTTCGCCGCGGCCTCCCAGCCGGAAGAAAACGCAGCGCCGGACTCGCCGGCGCTGCGATCAGTTGTGAGCGGGGTCGTCCGCCGGCCTTCGCAGGCCGGCTCGTCCTCGAGCCCGGGTGCCCCGGATTGTCCACTTGCCGCCATCGCGCGAGAGGGGACATCGAGTGGTTCGATCGCGCCCGGGGCCGGGGACAGCCCGGCCCGCTCAAGCCTCACGACTCACGACTCTTCTCAATCCTCCGGCGCGTTCTCGGCGACGCGGCGCTTGAACTCGGCGATGAGCTTGGCGGTGACGGGGCCGGTCTTGCCTCCGCTGATCACCTTGTCGTTGATCTTGTTGACGCCGATGACCTCCGCCCCGCTGCCGGTGAGGAATACCTCGTCGGCGTCCATGACCTCCTCGATGCGGAGGTTCTTCTCGGTGACGGGATAGCCGCAGTCGGGGCCGATGTCGTCGATGACCCACTGGCGGGTGATCCCACCCAGCAGGCCGGCCGAGAGCGGCGGGGTGAAGATCTTCTCGTCCTTGATGATGAAGAGGTTGTCGCCCGTGCACTCGCTCACGTAGCCGTCGAGGTTGAGCATGATCGCCTCGAGCACCCCGGCGTCGATCGCCTCGATCTTCGCCATGATGTTGTTGAGGTAGTTGAGGCTCTTGACGGACGGGTCGAGGCACTTGATGGGCAGCCGCGGCCGCTCGGAGACGATCACCGGAATCCCCGTCTCGTACAGCTCGGCGGGATAGAGCTGGATGGCGTCGGCGATGATGATGTGGCACGGCCGGGGGCACTTGCGGGGATCGAGCCCCAGGTCGCCGAACCCGCGGGTGAACACCATCCGGATGTAGCCGTCCTTGAGGTTGTTGACCTTGACCGTTTCCCGCGTGGCCTTCTCGATCTGCTCGATGTCGTAAGAGGGTTCGAGACGGATCTTCTCGGCCGACCGGTACATCCGCTTGAGATGCGAGGCGAGCTTGAGGATGCGGTGGTTGTAGATACGGATGCCCTCGAAGCAGCCGTCGCCGTAGAGGAGGCCGTGGTCGTATACCGAGACGTTCGCCTGGTTCTGATCGACCAGCTCTCCGTCCATCCAGATCTTGAGCATGGGCTTGGTTTCCTTGGTTGCGGCGGCCCCGGGGGTGGTTTGCGTGGCGGTCGTGCTGGCCATCATTCGCCTCCTGACGTGAGGTAAAAAGGGGGCCTCATTATAGGCGATCGCGGCGTCCGAAACAGCCGATTCGCCCGCCGCGCCGAAGGCATTTGCGATCATCCGGCGAAGCTGATGATCGGGCGTCCGAGAACACCGCAAACGCCACGCGATCGGTGGAAAACCGCCGATACCATCGGCGGCGTTACAGGGCGGCCCCGGCTGTCGAATGTGAAGCCGCGGATGGCATCCGCGGCTTCGACCCGCGAACGGCGCGACGCCCGACACGGGGTCACGTTGTTTGCGACATCGACCGCTCGCCGGGGGCGAGGACATAGCGCTGGATGGCCCGCGCCACGCCCTGGTCGTCGTTGTCGGCGACCACGACGTCGGCCAGCTCCTTCACCGCGGGCGAGGCGTTGGCGACCGCGACGCCGAAGCCGGCCCATTCCACCATGCCCTGATCGTTGAGGCCATCGCCGATGGCCATCACCGCTGTCCGCGGGATCTCCATGCGGGCGGCGATCCGTTGCAGCGCGATGCTCTTGTCCACGAGCCGATGCGTGACGCGGATGAACCCCGCCTCTTCCTGGAAGAGGGCGACGAGCCCGCGGCGCCAGAATCGCTCCTCGAGAACGGCCCGCACGGCCGCCGCCTCCGCCGGCGGCGGGAACAGCGTCACCTGCGTCACCGGCCCGGTCAGGAACTCCTCGAACGGCCCGACCCCGTCCGGGTCGATGGCGACGGCCGTCGGCCCCAGTCGGCTCGGATCGAGGCGATCGGTGAACCAGCGATCGAGCACATCGGCCGTCACCAGCATGTCCGGGGCGACCGCGCGGGCGGCGGCGATGATCTCCAGGGCCAGCGGGCCGTCCAGCGCTTCGTGATACTGCGGCCGGTTGTCCAGCGGATTCCAGATCACCGCGCCGTTGTAGTTGATGACGGGGCCGACGAGGCCCAAGGCGTCGGCGAGGAAGCGCATCGAGCGCGGCGGTCGGACGGTGGCGGGCACGACGACGCATCCCGCCCGCTGGGCGGCGCGGCAGGAATGGGCCACGCCCTTGGACAGCCGCCCGTCGCTGCGCAGCAGCGTTCCGTCCACGCCCACCGCGAGCAGGCGGGGGGGTTGGGGCGGCCTCGGGCCGGCCTCTTCGTCCCGGTCCGGCGCCGGCCGGGCTGCGCCGGCTGCGGGTTTCGCGGCGACCCCGGCCGCCCCGGCCGCGGCGGCCGTCACCGCCGCGTTCCCCCCTTCCCGCTTCCGGCGCGCGATCAGCGCCTCCAGCGCCGGCTCGATGTCCGGGTAGATGAAGCGATAGCCGTACTCCAGCGCCCGGGCCGGAACGATGCGCTGGCTCATCGTCGCGTAGCGGGCCACCTCGCCGAGAGCCAGGCGCATGGCGAAGGCCGGCACGGGCAGCCAGCTCGGCCGGCCCAGCGCCTTGCCCAGGGCGCGGGCGAAATGCCGGCTCGTCACCGGGTTCGGGGCCGTTCCGTTCAGCGGCCCGCGAACCTCCGGCCGGCGCAGGGCCAGGTCGATCAGCCCGATCTCATCCCGCCAGTGAATCCACGGCAGGTACTGGCGGCCGGAGCCGAAGGGCCCGCCCACGAACATCAGAAACGGCCTCATCAGTTGGGCGAGCATCCCGCCGCGCTCGTCGAGCACGAGTCCGGTGCGGAGGCGGACGACGCGAGTCCCCGTCTCCTCGGCCCGCATCGCTTCCCGCTCCCAGCGGAGGGTGAGATCGCCGAAGAAGTCGCCCTTCGCCGGGTCGGCCTGCTCGTCCGTCTCGCGGTCGCCCGTCTCGCCGTAGAAGCCGACGGCCGAGGCGTTGACGAGCACCCGCGGGCGGTCGGGCGCGGTGAGGATCGCCTCGACGACCTGATGTGTGCTGTCGAGTCGGCTGTTGACGATTTCGCGTTTGTAGGCGTCGGACCAGCGACGATCGGCGACGCCCGCCCCGGCCAGGTGCACCACCGCCTCGCATCCGCCCACCGCCGCCTGCCACGCCCCCGGCGTCGCGGGGTCGCCCTGCACCACGTGCACGTTCGGATTCGCGTCGGCGGCGAACAGCGCCGCCGCGCGCGTCGCGCTGCGGCTGAGCACCACGACCTGATCGCCCCGCTCGAGACGATCGAGCACGAGTCGCCGACCAATGAGTCCGGTGGCACCGGTGATGAAGAGACGCATGGTTCGCCGCCAGCACTCCCTGAGCCCGGGAAAGAGGGCGTTGACGCCAGAATACCGCATTTGGGCGGCCGATCCCACCACCGGCGTGGAATCGCATCCGTCCCGCGCCCAACGAGGCCTCTGCTGAGCACCCCGCCCTCGCGCGCACCGCAACACCCGAATGGCGCTTCGGTACAAGAGGGCGAAAAACGGCGCCGCCGATGACCGAACGCATCGGCCGGCGCATCCCAGGGGTGTGTGTTCCGTCCGGCGTCGGGAACGCTCAGAACGCGCCGGGCGGGACACGGCCCTCCGCTGCCCCGATCGCGCTGTGGTGGATGACGTTTCCGCCGTGGCCGGGGGCGGCGCGTGATCCCGACAACTCCCCGCGGTGTCACCCTGTCCGCCGCGAACGCCCCGAACGCCACCTGCCCGATCAACCCCGCGCAGGTGGCATTCCTGATGCGCGCCCGGGCCGCACATGCCTGATGATCGATCCGCAGGGTGCGTTATCCGCGGCCGGCGAGGCGTTTTGCCCGCGCCAGGACATCGTCGAGCATGTCCTCGGTGAGCCGCCCGGTGAACGTGTTCTGCTGGCTGACGTGGTAGCAGCCCAGCAGGGTCGTTGTGTCGAGCGCCGCCTCGCCGCCGTGCGCGAACTTCGGTTTCGGGCTCGGGATCACGAATCCCTCATTCCGCAGCGCATCCAGCGCGGCCTTCCATGCGATGCCGCCCAGGCTGATGACGACCGGTGGGCGAAGCAGCCGCAACTCGTCCCGAAGATACGGGGCGCAGTTGTTCAGTTGCGCCGCCGTCGGCCGGTTGCCCGGCGGGGCGCAGCGCAGCGCGGCGGTGATATAGACGCCGCGGAGCATCAGTCCGTCGTCGCGATCGGTCGACTCCGCCTGACTGGACAGGCCCGCCCGGTACAGCGCGGCGTAGAGGAAGTCGCCGGACCGGTCGCCGGTGAACATCCGACCCGTTCGGTTCGCCCCATGCGCGGCGGGTGCCAGGCCGACGATGACGATCCGCGCCTGCTCGTCGCCGAAGCCCGGCACCGGCTTGCCCCAGTAGGTCCAGTCGCGGAACGCGCGGCGCTTCTCCTCGGCCACTTGAGCGCAGTATTCGCGCAGCTCGGGGCAGCGCCGACAGCGCGGAACAGCTCGGGCCAGAGAGGCCAGCGACGATCGGGACCCGTCGCGCCGATCAGCCATCGGCCTGCGAGATCGCCTCGTGCCCGGGCACTGCATTCAGGAGGGGGGCGAGGCTCATGCCGCCCGCGTCATCCACCGTCAGCTCGAAGGACTGGCCCGGCGCGATGGGCTTGTAGATCGCCTCGCCCTGCGCGACCCGCACGCCCAGCGAGGCGGCGAGCTCGGCATCGCCGGCGATCTCCCAGAACTGCGCCCACAATTGCCGCTCGAACCGACCCACCTCGCCCACCGCGTAGCCCGGCGGCACCCCGCCCGGCGTGTCGATCGGGAAGCCGTCGATCGGCGCCATGCGCTCGGAGTAGATCCGCCGGAGCAGGATCAGCGCCCGGCCGAAGAGGGGGTGTCCCATCGCGACGTCTTCATGGGCGAACTTGACCGACCAGGCGTCGATGAAGAGCACATCGCCGGGGATGGTGAAGGTTTGGCGGGCCAGCTCGCTGCCGTCATCATCCAGCTCGATGAACAGGATGTCGGTTTCCGGCACACCCTCCGGCCCGGGACGCTGCTCCAGCACCTGCACGTGGGCCAGCCGCCGGCTGCGGCTGAGGCGATCGATCATCGTCTGCCGCTGCTCCAGCCGCTGCTGCATCTGCTCGTTCAACGCCTCCAGCTCGGCGATCGCCCGGTCGCGCCGATCGGTGGAGATGTGCCAGAAGCCGGCGAGGATCAGCCCGCCGAGCATGGCGGAGAGGAGAAACGTCCGAAAGACGGCGATCATGGGGCTCTCTCGTGGCTCCTTCGGCGTCGAGGGTGATTGTCCATCGGCAAACGTACAGCCCCGCCGTGAGTTGACCGATAACTACGTCGATGTGGTACCCCGCGCGACGGTCGAGGTTGCCCGCCCTGGCGTTGTCGGCCCTGCTGGGGGGGCTGTCGTCGAGCGTCCCGGCCCGGGGATTGGCGCCTGATGTCGCGCCGCCGGACGCCCCGCCGGCCCCGCAGGAGGGCGAAGCCGAAGGCATCCCGCTCGAATCCCTCAACCGCGTGGTCCGGCATTTCGACTTCGAGGAGGCGCAAACCGCCAGGCTCCAGTTTCCGCTGTACTTCAAACGCACGGTGGCCGAGGATCGGGGCTTCCCGCGCTTCGGCGAAATGAGCCTGACCGATGAGGTCTCCTCCGGCGGCGACTGGTCGTTTCGCTACGACCTTGCCGGCGGCTCCCTTTCCGCCGGCGTCCCCACCGGCATCGTCCCCGTCCTTCCCCTGGCGGATTACGCCATCTCGGCGAAAGTTCGGACCCGGGGTTTACGGCATGCCGGGGCGAGGCTCCTTGCCTGGCTCACCGATGCCCGGGGCAGCGCCATCCCGGGAAGCCTCATGGCGAGCCCCGTCGTCCGCACCGACGGCGCCTGGGAGACACTCGCCGTGAGCATCCGCGGCGACGACCCCGAGGCGGCGGATCTCCTCTTCGAGTTGCAGGTGCTTCAGCCCGATCAACTCAGCGGCGAAGAGGAGCCGTCGACGCGACCGCGGCTTCAGGACACGTCCGGCCAGGCATGGTTCGACGATGTGATCATCCGGCACGTGCCCCGCATCGAGCTGAGCACGACGAGCGCCTGCAATCTCATCACGCTTCCCGAGCCGGCGGCCCTCGAAGTGCTCGTGCGCGACGTGACGAACGAAGCGCTCACCGCGCGCCTGTTGATCTCGGACCTCGCCGGACGGGTCGCTCACGAGGACTCGTTCCCGGCCCCGCGCGGTCGCCGGTCGGCCGTCCGCGAGCTGCCCCAGCTCCCCTGCGGCTGGTACCGCGCCGAGCTGGTGGTCAACAGCGAGACGAGGCTTGTCGGCCGCGAGCGGCTGAGCTTCACCATCCTCCCGGCGGAGAACGACTTGGCGGGCTGGCGGATGTCGTCACTCGGCGTCGTCCTGCCTCCGGCGCCACCGGCGCGACTGGCCCTCGCGCCGGAGCTGGTGCGTCGCCTGCACGTCGGTTCCACCGTCGTCGGGGTCTGGGACGAGTCGGTGGAGACGGAGCCGGAGCCGCTGGCCGCATCTCAGCTCTCCGCCCTTCGCGACGCCGTCGAGCAGCTCCTCGACTGGGACATGGACGTGACGTTCGCCCTGAACGGCGTGCCCCGCCGACTCGCCGCCGCGGCGGGAGTCGACTCCTCCCAGATCCTGGAGCTCCTCGGCCGAAATCCTCGCCTCTGGCGACCGGCCCTCGATGAGTTGCTCATCAACTTCGGTCTTCGGGTTCGCCGCTGGCAGCTCGGCCACGCGGGCGGCGAGGGCAGCTTCGCCCGGCCCGACCTGAGAGCGCTGATCGACGAGGCCGGCGCCGGCCTGGCCCCCTTCGTCCCGGGGCCGGTTGTCGTCGTCCCCTCGACCGCGGACCGGCGGATTCCCCCGGACTCGGGCCTGGCGGCGATGCAGGTGACGGTCCCGTGTGCCGTGGCGCCGGATGCGCTGGAGGAATACGCCGCCCCCTGGCTGGCGGAGACCGGCGATGTCCATTTGATCCTCGAGCCGGCCCCCGACGAGCTCTACGACCCGCGACAGCAGACCATCGATCTTCTCCTGCGAACACTGCATGCCTGGCGGGCGGGCGTGCCCCGGATGTCCATCCCCGCCCCCTGGCGCTGGCGGGCGGAGAAGGCGGCGCAGCCCGAGCCGGAGCCGGCCTTCGCCGCCTGGCGCGGCCTGGCCGACGCCCTGCGAGGACGCCGATTCGTGGGCGAGATGCCCCTCGCCGAGGGCATTCACTGCTGGCTGATGGCCGGCGATGAGCGCGGCGACCACGCCCTCGTCGCCTGGGCCGACCGGCGGGCCGGCGACCCGCCCATCGTCGCCAGCCTCGTCCTCGCCGATCACGCCGTCCGCCTGACCGATTCCTTCGGTAACCGGCGGATCATCCCCCTCAGCCTGGGCGCCCACGAGATCCCCCTCACCGACATGCCGGTCTTCGTCGAGGGCATCAACCTCCAGCTCGCGCAGTTCCGGGCCGGCTTCGAGATCACCCCGAGCTTCGTCCCCGCCATGCATCGCCTGCATGAGCACGAACTGGTCCTGCACAACCCGTGGGACATGGCGGTGAGCGGTTCGATTCGCCTTCGTCGATCCTCCGACTGGCGACTCACGCCCCGGCGTCTGGACTTCATCGTCCGTTCCGGCGAGACGGTGCGCCTGCCCATCAATATCATCTTCGATCGATCCATCATCGCCGGCGAGAAGAGCGTCGAGGCCGATGTTCGCCTCGCGGCCGACCGCGACTATCGCCTGCATCTCCGCACCGGGATCGAGGTCGGGTGGAAGAACATCGAGATGACCGCGATCTGGCACATCGCCGACAACGCCAGGACGGGTCAGCGCGACCTGATCATTACCCAGTACGTCACCAACCGTGGCGAACGGCCGGTGAACCTCGATGCGTTCCTCCGCGCCCCCGGGGTGGGCCAGAATCGCCGGGTGATTGCCGCCCTCGAGCCGGACACCACCGCCGTGAAGACGTTCAACATCCCCGACGGGGCGGCCCGGCTCGCCGGTCGACTGGTGCGGCTGAGCGTCGCCGATCGCGACGGCGTGGCCCAGCTCAATCGTCTCCTGGAGATTCCCGACCTGATCGGAGAGACGGATCCGGTACGGCAGACCGACGCCTCGCCAGGTCCGTGAGACGGCCTACGGCAGCGGCGGCGGGGGCTCGGCGTTGATCGAAATACACGTGATCCGCGCCACCTTCCACGTCCCGTCGTTCTGCCGCTCGACCCGCAGCACCCACTGCGACGGCGTGTAGAACCCGTAACCCGTCGCTTCCGTCCAGCACGCGAGATGCACGACAGCGCCGTCGCGCGACGCGCTGTAGCCGTCCAGCATCGTGATCCGGTTGTCCTCGACCGAGTAGCGATCGGCCAGGCGGGAGAGGCCGTCGATGATGGCGTCCCGATCGTGGCTGATGTTCGTGGTCGCGCCGAGCTGAAGCCGGGCGTCGTCGGCGATGAGATTGTCCGCGGCGACCAGATCCTCGGTCACTGCCG
>JAXHTH010000046.1:0-8883 GCA_034211115.1 Planctomycetota bacterium
TCCGGTGTCCGGTCGGCCTCGTCCTCGCCCTCGAGGGGGGCTTGATCCTCGGGCGGCTGGTCGTCCTCGCCGCCCGCCGCGCCGTTCTCGCCGATCTTCACCCGCTCATCGTGCTCGATGGTCTCCAGCACCTTGTAGGGGCCGATGACGATCTCATCGCCCTCCTCCAGGCCGTCGAGGATGAGCCGATGGGTCAGATCGCTGGGGCCGGGCCTGACGGGCGTGCATACCGCCTTGTTCTCGTTGACGCGGTAGACCACGCTCGCCTTGCGCTTCGTCCGATCCACGAGCGGGTTGTTCCGCGCCTCGTCGGGAAGCTCCTCGACCTCGCGGACGACGATCGCCTGATAAGGCACGACGAGCCCCTCGTGGGTGGCGATCTCGATGTCGACGTTGGCGATGAGCCCCGAGTAGATCCGCCGGCCCTGGAGGTCGATCTCGACTTCCGTCTCGAAATAGCCCGTCCCGTTGGGGCTCACCGATCGCTGGAGGGCGATCTGCCGCACCGTGCCGCTGAAGACCTCCTCGGGGTAGGCGTTGATGTGGATCTTCGCGCTCTGGCCGACCTGGACCTTGGCCACGTCGCTCTCGGCGACCTCGGCCTTGAGGATCATCCGCGAGAGGTCGGCGATGACCATCATGACGGTGCCGGGATTGGTGAGGCTTCCGGTGACGACCTCGCCGACCTCGACGTCGAGGAAGGTGATCACGCCGTCCATGGAGGCGACGATCGTCGTCTTCTCGAAGCTGTCCTCGGCCCGCTCGATCTCCGCCTCGGCGGCGGCGAGGTTGCTCTCCGCCACCGAGATCGAGTACGCGGTCGCCTCGATGGAGGTCTGAAGGTCATCCACCCGTTCCTGGGCGGTGTCGAGGTTGCGCTGCGATTCGTCGCCCGTCTCGTAGAGCTTGCGCACCCGCTCCAGGTCGCGCCGGGCGAAGGCGATGTTGTTCTGAAGCCCCTCGAGCCTGGCCTGATCCGACTGGAGGCGGAACCTCTCGCCGTCCCGCAGGGCGCGGGCGGAAACGAGCGCCGCCTTCAGCTCCTTGTCGTTGAGCTGGCAGACCACATCACCCTTGCGGACCTGGTCGCCCTCGCGGTAGGGCAACTCGAGGATCTGGGCCGAAACCTCCGGGCGGATCTCGATGTCGGTGTGCGGCTCGATCGCGCCCGGGGCCTGCACGGTCTCGACGAGCGTGCCGGCCTTGACGGGCTCGACCCACACCTCCGTGCCCTGCGGCTCGGGGGCGAGGCCGGCGAGCGTGTCACGAAGCTGGGGTCCGGCCAGGAAGGCCCCGGTGATCAGGGCCGCCACGAGCAACAACACGACGATCAGCACAATCTTCACGATCGATTCCCTCGCAAATCCGGTCTCCCGGGTCTTTTTCGGAACCGCGGGACCGCAGTTGCACCCCGTCGCTCACCCCGCACGCCGCCGCGGAGCCTTCCATTGATCCCGATCTTCATACGGTAGCGATCCCGACGCGGTGCGGCAGGGCGGAGGCCAATCGGCGTGTCCCGGATTCCGCGGATCGGGACGCGCCGCCGCGGCATCGCCGGCCCATCCCCGCCGAAGTTGTGGTATCACATCACACGCGTGCGGACCGCGGCCCGGCCCGCACGAGGGAGCCTGAGCATGATCGAAATCGTCTGCGACAACTGCGAGCGCACCTTCGAGATCAGCGCTGACGAGGCCGGGGGGAAGGTTGAATGCCCGATGTGCGGGGATATCAACCGCGTGCCGGCGAAGCCGTCCGGTCCGGGGACCGGCGAGGCGGTCCCGGGCGCCGGGGGCGGCGATCTCCCCTCCCCCCATGCCGCCGAACGGGAGGTCTGCGTGGTGAGGCCAGCGATGTTCCGCGCCCACCCGTTCCGATTCCTTCTCGTGGTCCTCCTCGCCCTCGGCGGCTTCGTCCTCTGCATCACCGCATCGATGCACGAGAAGACCGGCGTGCCGGGCTGGCTCGCTTGGCCGGGGCTGGTGATCGGGCTCGCCGGCGTCATCTGGTGGGTCGGCTGGTGGCTGGCCACCCATCTCTGGATCCGGCTCAGCATCTCGAACAAGCGCACGATCCGCTACGCGGGGATCATCCGCCGCCACTCCACGGAGGTGCTGCACGACCACGTGCGCAGCGTGGACATTCAGCAGGGGTTCCTCCAGCGCCTCTTCAACGTCGGCTACGTCGGCATCGACAGCGCCGGCCAGGATGACATCGAGATCGAGATCAAAGACATCCCCGGCCCGTACAAGGTCAAGAAGCTCATCGACCAGTACCGGACGATGTGAGGGGGCGGGCGGAACCCCCGGCCGAGCCGGGGGCTAACGGTCGCGCGATGACCGGCCCTGGCGAAACCGTTAGCCCCGGGCTCGGCCCGGGGACGACCCCGGGGGGACATCGGATGCGCGGGCCACGCTACACCTGTGACATTGCCACGACGGCGAGCATGCATCCGGAACAGGACCATGCACACGCCAACGCTGCATGCACGACATACGGAAGCTGTCGAAGTCTCGTTCGAAGGACAAGCGCGAGGTATCCGGGCCAGACGCACAAGAAAGTGAGATGGATCAACATCGGAATATCCGCCAACCCAAGTGGCAAGGCCAGTGGCCCCGTTGCCTGCCACATCCAAATTGATAGAACATCGTTTACTGGCGTCCCGCCCCGAGGCCGTGCCCCCCAATCGCCCTCCATCTTCACGAGCCAGAAGAGTAACGATAGGGCGAGAGGCGCAAAGTAAATCGCGAGGATGATCCACGCGTTCTTTAGACGTTGAGGCTTGATTCTGAACGACGTTGGATCAGCAGGGTCAAATGGATGGCCGCACTCTGGGCATGCCCGACTCCTGTTTCCAGCCAGATCGTAGTTGCATTTCCGGCAATACACCATGAAACCCGTCACGTATCAGTTACCGGCCGGTACCCGTGGTGCTGGCGGATGTAATTCCGCCGCGCTTCGACGGCTTCCTCGTCAAAGCAGTATCGGGCATCATACCCGGCCGTCCAGAGACGGCCACGGGCGAGGGCCTGGCGCATGCGCGTTTTCAACCGTCCCATCATGACCTCCACGGCGTCGAAGGCGTGATCGATGAGCCAGTGCGCATGCCATGATTCGATACTCACGGCGAACAGGGCGTACTCGAACTCTCGCGCCGCGCGCTGGAGCGCATCGAAGAGCGCGTCTTGTTCGCGCGGGCTGAGGAAGACCGGGTCGGTCTTCATGAGACGGCGCGAGCGTTCCAGGCGATCCGGGTCATGCGGGAGGATGACGCCGCGGTCCACGTAGCCGCGGAGATCGCCCGGAAGCCACGTGCCGTAGGTCGTGGTGGTGATCATCGTCGCAAGCAGACGTTGGATTGTGCCCGGCATGGGGGCATTGTATCGCATTGCCGGCAATCGATGGGGGCACAATAGAACCGATCGGCGGCACTCGGTGGACCGGGATTGCCCCCGGGCCGCGCCGGAGGCGAACGGCCCCGCCATGGCCGTCCCAAACAAAGACCTCCGCCCCGGGCTCCGCCCGGGGGATCAACTGAGGGCGCAACGAAAAACGGCCCGCGAGCACATGCTCGCGGGCCGGATGATCTCGATTCCCCGTTCACGAGGCGATTGCACGTCAGGCGGGCGGGCCGCCCCAGTTCCCGAGGAGGGCGAGCAGGTCGGCGGTGTCAACGTCACCGTCCCCGTCGAGGTCGGTCGGACAGCCGGGACAGGGACCCCAGTCGGCCAGGAGCATGAGCAGATCGGAGGTATCGACATCGCCGTCGAAATCGACATCACCGGGAAGGAACTCGGGCGTGAATCCCTGGACCCAGGTCCGCCAACTGTCGCCCTCCGACCACTCGTGGTGGGCCCAGAACGTCTTCCCGTCGGCGGGATCGACGTTGATCTGGCTGTAATCGCCCCAGCGCGTGTAGCCGTAGGGGCCGGTGGCGGTCTTGCGGATCACGCCGGGCCGGAAGGTGTTGAGCGGATCGGCCGCGTAGCGGAAGGCCGTCTCCATCGAGAAGTACTCGTCCGGCGCGCCGCGGGCGTAGCACAGCGCGGCGTTGCCGTGATCGTCCACGGTGATGGAGGTGAAGAAGGTCCGCACGTCGGGACCGGGATCGATGGTGCCCGACTGCCTGAGCGAGGGCTGCTGTCCGGAGTCCGGCCAGCCGTTCATCTCGATCTCGTACCACCGGGCCTGCACCCGACTGCTGTTGATGTGATGCGTCGCCCACAGCGAGCCGTTGCGATAGGCCACCGACCAGAAGCGGGCATCGAACGTCTCGGGCCGGGTGCTGGTCCCCATCTGCGGCGGATCCTCCGGCCGGCCGTAGGACGGCACCGTCAGCTCCGTGGTAGTGAAGTTGATGCTTCCCAGCGGGTCTTTCAAGGCGATCAGCCGCACGGAGGTGTTGTTCGAGGCCTCCTTGTGCTCGCACATGTACAGCGCGGGCGGATTGTCGAAGGTCACGGGCGGGATACCCGCGGACTGTGTCGCCGTGGACAGCGTCGTCGACTGGGTGACGGCCGGCGGATTGCCCACCAGCAGCGAGGCCTTGTCGAACGTGTACACCGGATAATTGGATCCGAGCCCGAACCCGTCGCCGGTGATGTACATCACGTTCGCGTCCACGCCCATGTTGGGCGAATCGAAGAGATTGCCCGCCAGAGCGCTGGTGTCGAAGCGGTACTTGTACCACGTCCCGTTCGGATCGGAATCATCGGAGACCGCCACGAGGACGTAGGACCTGTCGCCCGGGGCGTAGGCCTCGGCGGCCATCGCGAAGAAACGCCCGCTCAGCTCGTCGAACAGCACCTCCGGGTCGAATACGAAGCCGGTGGCGCCGACCGAACCCCAGAAGCCGAACGAATCCTCGATCTCGTCCTGGAAGGTCAGATTGCCATCCTTGGTGAAGAAGGCGATCGCGCCGTTGGTCATGACCACGACGTGATCGGGACCGACGGCGAGGTGCGGATCGGGCGGCGTCCAGCCCGTGTTCACCACGCCGGTGAAGCCGATGTCATCCCGGCCGCGACGGATCTCGCGCGCGGCGCGATCGACATCGCGCGGGTCGAAGGTGGGCGGGACGTGCGGCCCGGGTCCCTCGGCCCCGGCCACGGCGGTGGGGCTCACGGCCGGCTTCATCTTGTCGGTGACCCCCTGCTGCGCGTCGGCCAGCTCCAGCGCCTCGCGCGAGAGCATGGTGACGTTAGTGGCGGAGCGGTCGCCGAACCCTGCATCGCCGCTCCAGGCGCAGAGCAGCGCGCCGCCGGGGGCGAAGGCGAGCCGTTGGGTTCCGGTCGCGCCGCGCATCGCCTGGTTGCCGGCGTGCTGGCGGGTGAGGCGGAACTCGTCGCCGATGCGCGAGCCATCGATGGCGAAAAGCCGGGCGAAGACGCCGCTCTTGTCGCCGTCGGCGCTGTTGTACGCGATGGCAAAGCGGCCGTCGGGCGCCACGGCGACCGCGGCCGCGGTCTGCGGGCCGTCCGTCGTCTCGTTGACCACGAAGGGCTCGCCGAGGGGCCGGCCCTTCGTGTCGAAGCGTCGCGCGAGCACGCCGTAGTCGTCGCCGTCGCTCTCCGCATCCAGCCAGGCCACGACGTATCCACCGGCGGCGGCGGCGATGACCGGCTCGATCTGGCTGAGCTTCGCCTCCCCGCTCACGTTCACGACCTCGCCCACCGCGTCGCCCTGCGCGTCGAAGCGCTGGAGACGGATCCCCGCCGGCAGGCCGGAGGCGACGTCGCGCACGGCATAGGAGACGGCGAACGAGCCGTCGCGGGCGAACGCGGCGCCGGGGATGGGCTGATGCACGTTCGCCTCGCCGCCGATGGCGAACTCATCGCCCAGCGGCGCGCCGGAGGCGTCGAAGAGCCGGGCGCGGATGGTCGTCCGCTTCGCCCCCGGGGGCACGCTCGTCCACATGATGAGCGCTCGGCCATCGGAAGAGACGACCACGACGGGATCGGCCTGATGCCCCTCCCACTGCTGATTGATGAGAAGCTCCGAGCCGGCGGACGCATCGCCCACGAACCGGCGGGCGATGATCGAGCCGGCGTGACCGTCCTGGCCGTGCGATTGCCACGCGACCCAGCGCACGGCGGAGGTCGTCCCGGTTTCCGGATCCTCCAGCCGGCCGGCGTCGACGGCGGGCATCCACTGATGCGATTGCGTCCAGAGGTTGAGGCAGGTTTCCGAGCCGCGGGCCACCCCGTTGAGCGCGAACTGCTGGGCGTACACGCCGTACTGGCCCGTCTGCTGGCGCCGGCTGGACCAGACAACCGTGATGTTGCCATCGTGATCGACGGCGAGGTCGGCCTGGCCCTGGGTGCTGACGGCGAAGGTGCTCGCCCGCCATTCGTATCGATTCCACTCATCGTCACCGATGCGGACGACATCGGCGCATGTCGCCGCCGCGCCCGACAACAGGCCGGCGGCGATCCCGATCCAATATGTTCCTCGATGCATAACTTCCTCCTGCGGGGATGCCCCGCGCGCGGGGACGGGTCGATCCGCGAGATCCATTGACAACGATCCAGATCGGCTCGCGGACCGGCCCGCACCAGTCCGGATGCGGGCGACCGGGGCCGACGGGCCGTTCCCCCCGGGACGAATATACCGCTGCGGGGGGCCGGAAGCTTCAGAATTCTCGGTCTGAGCGGGTTTTTCGCCGCCGCGGAAAACCGCCCCAGTGGTCCCCAAACGGGCCGGAACGGCGCTTCGGGGGGGAGTCGGGCGGCCGGAATCGTCGCCGGCGTCCGTCCCCGGCCGCGGCTACGTCCGAACGTACGTCCACTGCCCGAGGACGATGGGCAGGAGGACGGCGACGGGGAGGAAGACCCCCACCGCGGCGGGGATGCCGGGCAGGTCGGCCATCATGAAGATCGCCGCCCCCAGCATGGCCGGCAGGGTGATCCCCGCGCACAGCAGGCTCCGCCACATCAGGTTCGCCGGCTGACGCACCAGGAACGTCGGCAGGGCCAGCCACATCACCAGCACGTTCACCAGCACCGTCGCGAATCGCGAGTATCGATGGCGCAGCAGCAGCCGCAGCAGGGACGCCTGCTCGGCCACCCCGGGCGTGTCCAGCATCTGCTGGATCTGCCCCAGCGACAGCATCGTGGCGTATTCCCCGTACCGGCGGACGATGAGCAAGCGCGGCGAGAGGTCCGTGGAATAGAAGTCGATGCGCCCCCGCGCGAGGGAGGCGCTCTCCGCGGACGGGTCGTTCTCGTGCAGTTTCACGACGCGGCCCGCGACGAACTCCCACCCCTCGATCACCGCACCGTCGACGAACCGCCTCGTCCACGTCGCGGTCTCCGCGGTGATGCGGCGGGTGGTCCGCCCCCGCGCATCGCGCTCGAGGAACGTCGGCCCCCGGAGGGTGTCGATGCGCGGGTCGAAGGAGGGGGCCAGGAGCAGATGCCCCTCCCCGTCCGGCGTGAAGTTGACCGGGAACTCGTCCACGCTCTCCTGGCCGATGTGTCCGTGATCGCGCAGCAGCAGCGGGGCCACCCGGGGCAGGAACAGCTCCTGGTTGAGCAGTTGCAGCATGCTGAGCAGGAACACGCCGACCACGAAGGGCATGGCCACCCGCTGCATGCTCACCCCGGAGGCGAGGATGGCCACCAGCTCCTTGTGCCGATGCATCTGGGCAAGGGTGAAGGCCATCGCCCCGATCGCCACGAGCCCGTGCAGGTAGGCATAGAACTGGAAGAAGCGCGGGCCCTGGAAGTTGACGGCGACACGAAGGAGCTCGCCGAGCACGACCAGCGGCGAGGCCGCCTCCCCCGCCGACTCCTGCGCCGCCTCCACGAAACGATCCAGGGCGAGGATGAGATCGATCACGACCGCGAACAGGAACAGCAGCGTGAACAGGATCACGAAGTTCGCGAGGAAGCGGCCGAGGATGTATCGATCAATCAGGGTCATGCGCGGCTCGAAGCCGATGCCGTTCAGTTGCGGGAGAGCATCCGATACGTCAGGAGCAGGAAGATCGTCACCGCCGTGTTGCCGCACCACATCACGGCGATTCCGCCCGCGAGGGCGCCGTCGCGAAGCATGTGCTCCCCGCCGGAGATCAGAATGAGATCGATGACGGCGGGGACGAACGACCAGAGGTAGATCACGAGGGGCAGGCTGTCGCGAAGCCACATCGCGAGGGTGGCCCCGAAGACGATGAGCAGCATCGCCGTCGCCGAAAGCGCGTAGCGCTTGAGCAACCGGCCGGTGATCTCGCGCAGCAGCGCGTCGATCTCGTGGTGAAGTTTCCGCACTTCGTCGTCCACGTAGCGGGCGGCATCCTCGTCCAGGCCCGCGGCCCGCGCGAAGAGCTCGTCGCTGGAGAGCTCGGCGAGGCTGTCCACGGCGACCCCATCAATCACGAGATTCTCCAGCACGATCTGCTGCCGCCGGTTGGCCGTCTGCTCCCCTTCAAGATCCACCACCTCGCAGTCGGTGAGGACGAGATCGAAGGAGACGGCCTCCAGCGGACCGGCGGCGTGACGCCGCAGGCGCACATCGTCGCACCGCAGGCGCCGGCGCGGCGTCGGGCCCTCGAACTCCGTCACCTCCACCACGCGTCCGTTCTCGGCGCGGAACCGCCCGCGGCGCAGATCGTCGGCGTGGACGAAGAACGACCGCTCGGCTGCGCCGTCGGGATGGAGCCGAATCCGCCCGCCCTCGGGGCCGGGGTCGGCGAGGCGGGCGCGGATCCGCCCCCACAACTGGAGATCGCGCAGCGCTTCGGCCAGCGCGACCTTCGCCTCGATCACCGGGCCGTAGGTGTCCGGATTCCGCCGCAGGCCCAGCAGTTCCCCGCGGGTCATCCGCCGCGCATCGTCCTGGAGCACGCTGGGAATGACGATCGCATCGGCCGGCTCGATGCGCGGCGTG
>JAXHTH010000047.1:0-3922 GCA_034211115.1 Planctomycetota bacterium
TGGCGGGCGTTGGGCCAGCTCGCCCCGAGGGTGAAGAACTCCGCCCCGGCCGACGCGGCCAGACGCCACAGCTCGGGGAAGCGCAGGTCGTAGCAGATGAGCGGGCAGACCATCGGCTGCCCGGGTTGCCCGTCCAGCTCGCTGATGAGGAGCCGTCCGCCGCCCGCGTAGCGCTCCACTTCCCGGCCGTAGCTGAAGGGATGCACCTTCTCGTAGGTCCCGATCGTTTCGCCGTCGGGGGAGAAGATCGTCGCGCAGTTGCGGCCCATCCCGTCGGGTCCGATCGCGGGATAGCCCATCTGGACCCAGATCCGCCGGCGGCGGGCGAGGTCCGCCGCCCAGGCCGTCGATCGCTCATCGACGATCGCGGGGACGTTGAGGCTGAATCCCGTGTCGGCCAGCTCGGGCAGGAGGACGTAGGCCCCGGGCTCGACGCCCGCCCCCTCGAGCATCGACTCCATCCGCCGATGATTGGCGGCCTTGTCCTCCCAGGCGATGTCGAACTGGACGGCGACGACTTCCATCCCGCAAGTGTATCGTGTTGGCTGATGCGACGATCGCGGCGCTGGCTCGTCTTTCTCATCGGCCTGCCGATCTACACGGCAATGCTGTGGGCGATCGTGTTCAGCGCATTCGTGCTGCTGAACATGCCGGGAGACTTTCTGTCCACGTGGCAGAGCGTCATCTCGGAGTCCTCTCTGTTTTTCAACGAGCCGGCGGGCTGGCTCTGGTGCACCGGTCCCGCGCTGCTCATCGCCGTCAGCCAGGCGCTGATGGTGGGTCCGCTGGTGACGTACAGGCCCGTCCGCAGCCCGCGGGCCCGCAGCCTCGTCGTCAGTCTTCTCATCTGCGCGCTCGTGGCGTCGATGCTCGTCCTCGCCCTGCTCTTTGGCATGCTGGAGCTCGCCGACGTCTGGAGCGAGCCGCTGAACATGGATCACTGGGCGTGGGGCGGCGACCTGGCGCTGTGGCTGACCCTGCCCGTCCTGCTCGCGGGCTGGGCCTTCTGGTCGCTGGTCTTCTTCCGCTTCACGCGCCGCGAGCGGACGTACGGCACGATCGGCCGGCTGATCGGCATTCTCCTCGCGGGCACGATCGTTGAGACGATCCTCCTCGTCCCCGTGGCCGTCTTGGGGCGCCGGCCCCCCGACTGCTACTGCGCGACCGGCACCTTTCACGCCCTGCTGCTGTCCACCTTCGCCGTGCTCTGGCTCGCCGGCCCGGGCGCTTTGATCGTCTTCACCCGCCGCCGCCGGCGACGGTGGGCGGACACGCACTGCCTCAACTGCGGCTACGAGAAAGGCCCCTCGCCGGGCGAGAAGTGTCCCGAGTGCGGCTTCGACTGGCGCGAGGCGGACTGAAGAAGCCGCCCGGTTCGGCGCATCGGGCACGACGTCCGACGCGGACATGACCGCGGCGCAGCCGCGCGGCGGGCAGGTTATCCTCTTTCCGTCATGTGGCGGCGCTGGATCATCCGCATCTTCGCCCTGGTTCTTTACCTCGCCTTCTTCATGGCGGGCGCGGTGCTGCTCTTCGGTCTTCTCATCGACGGCTTCAACGGCCTCGGGGACGCCATCGAGCTCATCGTCTCGCCGCGAGAATGGGATCCGGTCCTCGCTGTCTGGCTGGGCGGGCCCGTCCTCGTCCTCGTCACCTCCCAGTGGCTGTTCCTCGTCCCCGCGTGCCTGAAGCGGCCGGAGCTGGGGCAGCAATCGCGGTCGCTGACGCTGTCGATCCTCGCGGTGGCGGTCGTCGTCGCCGCCCTGACGGTCGGCCTCGTCTACGGCGTCGGTGAGGGCATCGTCTATCTCACCGGCGAGAGCGGCGTGATCGGATCCTTCGCCCCCGACAATGGCGATCCCGTCTGGCGGCAGATCGTGGGCTGGTCGCTCATGCCCTTCGTCCTCTGGCCGCTGTCCTGGCTCTTCTGGACGCCGATCCTGATGGTCTTCGCCCGCCGGCGTGTCGGGCACGGCCGGTGGGGCCGCCTCATCGGCCTCCTGCTGGGCGGGACGATCCTCGAACTGCTCATCATCATCCCGCTGGACGTGATGGTCCGCCGGCGAACGGACTGTTACTCGTACTCGGGCACCCTCATCGGCCTCATGTGCTCGGCCTTCGCCCTCGTCTGGCTCGCGGGGCCGGGGATCGTCATCCCGCTCACGAGCCGGCGCCGACGGCTCTGGGCCGAGTCCTACTGCATGAACTGCGGCTACGCAAAGGGCCCCTCGCCCGGCGACCGCTGCCCCGAGTGCGGCCATGCGTGGAAGGTGGGTTAGATGGTGCCACGACGCTCCGCGTCGTGCGGACCCGCCACAGAGGGAGGCAGGGCAGGGATGAGCGGAACGTGCAACCGAGGGGTGCCGTGGTCTGAAGCGCAGCGGAAGGCCACGCGGCCTTCGCAGACTCAGACCGCGGCACCCGGCTGAGTGGTGGGACGCTCCGCGTCGGGTCAAACCGTCCCGTGGCTTGCCCCTCGCCGGCCGCAGAAAGAAACCTCGAAAACCTCCGGATTGGCTCGGCGCGCGGACCCGCGGCGCGCGCACAGATTGGCCGAGGGGGTTTAGTTTGCGCGCGCCGGGCGCGCCGCCCTTCCGGTCGGCCGACGCGGGCGACGTTCCGAACCCCCCGGACGGCACCGTTTTGCGTGTTCTCGTACCAGTCGTCCGGCCCATGACAGGTCGCCCAATGCGGTGGACAAAAAGGAGCGCACCCCCAACAGGCCGCGCGGCCACGCTGGCGCGCGCCACGCGCGCCGCCAAGCCGGAAAATGGACCAGGTCCAATTTCGCCGGCCGGCGCAGATAGAGTTGAACCACAGAGGGCACCGAGAGCACAGAGGGGCGCAGAGAATGGGGATGTGCAGCCGCGACCCGACCCCCGGGGAGGGGAGCGCTTGGGCGGCCTCGCCACAGGAACCGCTATTGACCGTTCATGTTGCGGCCGCCGATCCCTGAATGTCCTGCCAGCGCCGGCCCGGTTCGAGCAATTCGAGATTGAAGGAGCGCGTCACCCTTCCCTTCATGAGATCAGCGAGATCGCATTTGGAGACGATCCCGAGTCGCGAGAAGATCAGGGCGCCCGTGCTGTCCCAGCACGCCCAGTCCACCTGCTCGTCCAGAAGATTGGGGAAACCTTCGAGCTGGAACCGAAACGTGTAGCCGTGCTCGAGATAGCCGAGGTACCGGGTCCGAAGGGCCGGGTGTTCCGGCGTCGGCCGCAACAGCCACCCATCGTCGCCGATCTGATCGACCATGGGCTTTGCGACGTTCTTCCACCCCTTTCTCCTGCCGTAATTGTCGCCTGCCCTGATCCAGCCATCGCGCTCCACGCGCGGGATGAGGACTCCGAGATCCTCACCTCCCCACTCGGTCACGAGCGGCTCGACGCGGAAGGGGATGCGCTGACCGCGCGGCTCCCAGCCGTTGACGAGCAGGGTCTTTTCATCGCGCCAGTAACCGCCGCCGAAGTAGGTCGTATCGCCGTTGTCGCCTTCGGCGATCGTCTTGAGCGAGGGAAGGCGGCACACGCCGTTCCAGGTCTTGCCGCCCGAGCCCATCGCGAAATACACCATCCACTTGCCGTCGAAGGAGATATCGCACCGCTTCGGATAGAGCTTCCCGGTGAACCACGAGCCCGAGATGATCTGGTCGCTCTTCGTATTCCAGAGGAGAACGTGGAACTTCTTTGACGGCTTACGCCGCAGCACCACCATGTAGGGCGCGCTCATGGCCGGGAGAAGGTGGATTCGGACTGGATCAGCGGGTGTCATGCCGGAGGCCTGGGAACGGCGACCATCCTACATCACCTGAAATGCGGTGCAACGGCAACATGCGACCTGTCGGACACAGGCCCGGGTGAAGCGCGGTCGGCATCAATCTGCGAGCCATGCCCGATGCTTCGCGCACGGCCGGACGTCGAAT
>JAXHTH010000048.1:0-22776 GCA_034211115.1 Planctomycetota bacterium
GGCTGCGTCGAGAAGAGATACTTGTCGAGGTAGTAGTGGCTGGTGCGCCCGCTGCGGAGGGTGAACGTGCCGCGCAACAGCGCGATCTCGGCGATGCGGGCGGCGACCTGCTCACGGCTCAGCTCGGTCATGAACGCATGGTAGCGGCACAGGCCGCGGCATGATGGGTCGGCGGGGAGCCCTGCCCCGGGCCGGTTCCCCTCGCGCCTCCCCGCCGGTTCGTTGCGATACCCGCCCGCCCATCTACGATGCCCGCATGGCCTCCGTGTGCTTCTACTTCCAGGTCCACCAGCCGTTCCGGCTCCGGCGGTACTCGGTGTTCGATGCCGATCCGATCTACTTCGATGTCGAGGCGAACCGGACCGTGTGCGAGAAGGTAGCGGAGAAGTGCTACCGGCCCGCGACGAGGACGATCCTCGATCTCGTCCGCCGGCATGAAGGCCGATTCAAGGTCGCCTTCTCGATCACCGGTACGGCCCTGGAGCAACTGCAACTGTGGGCGCCGGACGTGCTGGACATGTTCCGGGAGCTCGCCGCCACCGGCTGCTGCGAGTTCCTCGGCGAGACGTCGCATCACTCGCTGGCCTATCTCCACTCCCGCGGGGAATTCGCCGAGCAGGTGGCGGGGCAGGACGAGCAGATTCGACGCTGTTTCAATCAACAGCCCCGAGTGTTCCGCAACACGGAGCTGATGTACAGCAACGACCTTGCCGCGCACATCGGCGCGCTGAGGCGGTATGACGCGATCCTCTGCGAGGGCGTCGGCCGGCTGCTGGGCTATCGCTCGCCGAACTACGTCTACCTCCCGCCGGGAGGGCCGGACGATCCCGGCGCCGGGGGGGTCAGGCTCCTTCTGAAGAATCACCGCCTCAGCGATGACATCGCCTTCCGCTTCTCCGATCGCGCCTGGCCGCAGTGGCCGCTCACCGCCGAGCGCTTCGCGCAGTGGGTCAACCAGATCAACGGCGACGGCTACCTGTGCAATCTCTTCATGGACTACGAGACGCTGGGCGAGCATCAGTGGGAAGACACCGGCATCTTCCACTTCCTCGACGTGCTTCCGGAGAAGATCTTCGACGTCAACCCGGGGGAGAACGACTTCTGCACGCCGAGCGAGGCGGTGAAGCGCTACCGGCCCGTCGGCGTCTACGATGTGCCGTATCCGACCTCCTGGGCCGACACCGAGCGCGATCTTTCCGCCTGGCTGGGCAACG
This sequence comes from Planctomycetota bacterium, assembly GCA_034211115.1. Taxonomy (GTDB): domain Bacteria; phylum Planctomycetota; class Phycisphaerae; order Phycisphaerales; family SM1A02; genus JAXHTH01. Next base: position 1,215 of record JAXHTH010000048.1, read on the forward strand.
CGATGCAGGAGAATGCGGCGACGGAACTCTATCGGCTTGAGCAGCCGGTCAAGGCCCGTCACGCCGCCGGCGACGAGAACATCCTCGAGGACTGGCGCAAGCTGACGACGTCCGATCACCTGTATTACATGTGCACGAAGTGGTGGGCCGACGGGGACGTGCACACCTACTTCAGCCCCTACGACAGCCCCTACGATGCCTACATCAACTTCATGAACGTGCTGGACAACGTTCGCAGCCGGGTCCGCGAATAGATGATGGAGTGCCGCGCCGCGATCCTAGTGCGGCACCTTCACCGCGAGCTTGGGATCGGCGACCATTTCGAAGGTGATGCTCTCCTCCGCCTCGGCCCCGCTCTTGTTGTCGCGGACACGGATCTTGAAGTGATACTTCCCCACCGACAGGGCCTTGGGGAGGGTGATGATCTGGGTGGTGAAGAAGTCCCTTCGGCGATGGCTCGTCACGTCCACCGCCTTCTGCCACGGTTCGCTCCACACCGGGATGCCGTCGCTGTCGTTGATGATCTCCAGTTGCTGGCTGATCTCCGTCAGCCACTGGTTCATCTTGTTCATCTCGCTGGCGAAGCCGTCGATCTCCAGGTACAGGATGACCTGCTGCTCGCCGTGGGCGAGGAAGGTGTTGCGCTCGAAGGGCTGGTAGTCGCCGAACCCGCCCACGCGCCAACACAGGGCCGCGGCGGGGAGCTGGAGTTGCGGTTCCTCGACGAGGGATTCCTGAAGGCTGAGCACGGCGTTGATGATCGCCTCCTCGGCCTCGATCGAGCCGTCCAGCGTCTCGCCCAGGTCGGCGAAGAACCCCTGGAGCCGACCGAGCAGCCGGCGCTCCGTCTCGCTCAGATCGGGGAATGCCTCGGGGTTGAGTCGAAGCTCCGGATCGACCATCACCATCGCCGCCATCCCCAGCAGTTCCCGAAGCGGCTGATCGCTGTAGGCGGCGCGCCGATTCAGGTGGCGGCGGACCTTCACCAGCAGCACGTCGAGCGGGTCACCGGCGATGGCCTTCGCCGGCTCCGCCGAATCCGCCTCCGCCTCCTGATCTCCAACGTCCTGCTCTCCTGCGGGCCGATCGATCTCCAGCGCTTCGGCCGGGTCGCGAAACAGCGGCGATTGCCTGACGGGCGGCTTCTCGACCTTCGGCCGATCGGAATCGGCGGGCGTCCCCTGAGGCGGGGTCGGCGGTTCGTTCCAGACGATCCGTTCGGGGGCCGATTCTTCGGAACCGTCCGCGGATTGGGGTTCGTCGGCCGGATCCTGCGTGCGCGCCTGGCGCCGCGCCGCCTCCCGGCGCAGCTCGAGGAAATCCTCGACATCGCGCTCCGCGCGCTCCGCGAGGGTTTCGACACCGATGGGCGCGTCCTCCTCGACGGCGGATCTCTCGGCGTTCAGGACGGGCGGTTCGTCGCTGAGCGTGGCCGAACCGGCGTCGGAAGTGCTCATCGTTTTGTCGGACGCGCAGCCTGTGATCGCGAGCCCGACCGCCGCGGCAATCGTCCTCGCACGCAAGGCCGGCCTCATCGATCGAAGATGGAGAATTCCACGCATCGCTGCCTCCTGCAGAAGACGGCCATCCTGGCCTGAGCGTGTCGCGCCGGGGCGGGGACTCTCGCCGCCTAGGCGCACCGAAGAGTATCGGCAATCCGGAGGGCCAGCCCTTCAAGAGTCCGCGGGCCGCCGCCGATCCCGCTCTTGACCTGCCGATCGGTCTCGACGGCATGCCGCAGGAGCCGGGCAAGGGGCTCGGGTCTCAGTCGCTGCGCCGCGGCGGGCACGAGGTTGCGGCTCTCGCCCCACAGCTTCAGCCGACCGGCGATCGCCCCCACGCTCTCGCCTTCCTTCAGCATCGAGCTGGCCGCGTGCAGCTTCCGCACCAGGTCCGTCATCGCCCAGATCACCAACTGCTCGGGCTGTCGGGAGACGGCCAGCAGCTCGCGGACCTTCTCGACGGCCCGTTGGGGCGGGCCGCTGAGGATCGCTGCCTGCACGGCCCACGCCTGTTCCTCCCGGCTCAGACCGACGATCGCCTTCACGTCCTCCCCGCCGATCTCCTCCCGATCACCGATGTATGCGGCCAGCTTGGCGAGCTCGGTGTCCAGACGGGCCAGCTCCGGGCCGATGAGCTCGACGAGCATTTCGGCCGCCCGGCGCTGGATCGTCTTTCCGTGTTCCTTCTCACATCGCCCAAGGCACCAGTTGACGGCCTGGGCGCCCCTGGGCGCCTCGCACTTGAGGATCGTGCCGACCTTCCTGACCGCCTTGTCGATCCGCCCCGGCCGCCAGCCGTCGGCCCGGAGCAGAAGCGTGGCGCTGTCCACGGGACCGGCGGCGTATCGCTCCATCAGCTCGCGGGCCGTCTTTGCTCCCGGCGCCGTCGTCCGGCCGGTCGAGTCCTCCTCGTCCTTCGAAGCGGCGAGGAACTTCTCGGCGTTGTCGACGATGACGAGCTTGTGCTCCTGCAGCAGCCCGTAGCTGCGGAGCTCATCGAGGACCGCGGCCGGCTCGGCAGTCTCGCCGTCGAAGAAGAACTGCCCGATCTCGCCGTGCTCGGCGCGCAGGGCGGCGATCAGCCGGCGCGTGTATTCCAGGCGAAGGTACTGGTCCGGCCCGCGCAGAATCACGATGCGCATCGACGCATCGAGCTTCGCGGACGAATCGGGATCGGTCGCTGCACGAGTGGCCACGGCGGCGCCATGATACCGCTCCGAACGCCGCCGGCGGTCCGTTGGGCCGTGCCGGCCGGGCCGGGCGGCGGATTTTGTCCCCGTCCGGCCGGCGGGCTATCCTCACACCGTTTCACCCCATCACCCCCAGCACACGGTGCGATCATGGCCATCCTCGTCGACGGAAACACGAAGGTCATCTGCCAGGGCATCACCGGCTCGGCCGGCGCGTTCCATACCAAGGGCTGCCTCGATTACGGCACCAAGATGGTGGGCGGCGTGACGCCGGGCAAGGGCGGGCAGAAGGACGCCCACGGCCTGCCGATCTTCAACACCGTCGCCGAGGCCGTCGACGCGACCGGGGCGGAGGCGACGATGCTCTTCGTGCCCCCCGCGTTCGCCGCCGACGGCATCATCGAGGCCGCTGCGGCCGGACTGAAGGTCATCGTCGCCGTCACCGAGGGCATCCCCACCCAGGACATGATTCGCGTCAAGGCGGCCCTGAAGGACTTTCCGCAGGCGAGCCTGATCGGCCCCAACTGCCCGGGCGTCATCACGCCGGGAAGGAAAGTCCCCGCCTCCGGCGAGGGGCCGGACGCGAAGTTCCAGGGCGGCTGCAAGATCGGCATCATGCCCGGCTACATCCACCTCGCCCGGGAGGATGCCGCCACCGGAAAAGCCGTCGGCATCATCTCCCGCTCCGGCACGCTCACCTACGAAGCTGTCTGGCAGTGCACCGTTCTCGGCCTGGGTCAGTCCACGTGCATCGGCATCGGAGGCGACCCCGTCAAGGGCCTCAACTTCATCGAGCTGCTGGACCTCTTCAACCAGGATCCCGACACGGACGGTGTGGTGATGATCGGCGAGATCGGCGGGTCCGACGAGACCGAGGCCGGGCGCTGGGTCGCCCAGCACATGGCCAAGCCGGTCGTGGCCTTTATCGCCGGCGTGACCGCCCCGAAAGGCAAGCGGATGGGACACGCCGGGGCCATCATCGGTGGCACCGACGACACTGCCCAGGCCAAGATCAAGGCCCTTAAGGAGCTGGGCGTGCACGTGGCTGACTCCCCGGCCGACCTCGGCACGACGATGGCCGAAGCGCTGGGCGTGCACGTCGCGGCGGGGGCGTGAGAGGCGCCCATGCCCTGAGCGATTGGGACCGGAAGGCTGAGAAGACAGCGCCCGATCGCACGGTGAGCAGAGGGAGCCCTGCGCCGCTATGCTGCGATCTGGGCCGCGTGCCAGCCACGCCCGCAGGGAGCGGGTAGTCCCATGCGTCGACACCTCCTTATCGGATACATCGCACTCTCTGCCGGCGTCGCTCTCCTCGCCAGCTGTGTCGCCCCGCGCGAGCCGGCTCTTGACGGGTCGGCGCTGGGCCAGCCGCCCGCGCGGCGCCCCAACATCGTCCTCATCATGGCCGATGACATCGGCATCGAGGGCTTCGGCTGCTACGGCGGGACAAGCTACGAGACGCCGATGATCGACTCGCTGGCCCGGGATGGCGTGCGCTTCACGCAGTGTCATTCTCAACCGCTGTGCACGCCCAGCCGGCTCAAGATCATGACGGGGCGCAGCAACATCCATAACTACCGCCACTTCGGCATCATGGACCCGGATGAGCCCACGTTCGGGCCGATGATGCGACAGGCGGGCTACGCGACGGCCGTGGCCGGCAAATGGCAGCTCTACGGCGCGGAGAACTACGGCGAACTCGCGGGAACGGGCATGCATCCGCGAGAGGCCGGCTTCGATGAATACTGCCTCTGGCAGATCGACACGCTCGGATCGCGGTACTGGGATCCGCTGATCGAGCGGAACGGCCGGGTGCTCGACGACGTTGTGGGCACGTACGGGCCGGACATCTTCTGTGATTTCATCTGCGACTTCATCGAGCGCCACAAAGACGGGCCATTCTTCGTCTACTATCCGATGGCGCTGGTGCACAACCCGTTCGTTCCCACGCCGGACAGCGCCAATCGCGAATCGAAGAATCGGCAGAGAAACTTCGCCGACATGGTCGCGTACGTGGATGGACTCGTCGGGCGAATCGTGACCCATCTCGAGGAGCTCGGCCTGCGCGAGAACACGATGATCCTCTTCACCGCCGACAACGGCACGAACCGCAGAATCACATCGATGATGGGTCAGAGAGCCGTGCGCGGCGGGAAGGGGCTGACCACCGATGCCGGCACGCACGTTCCGCTCGTCGTCAGCTGGCCGGCGGGTGGGGCAACCGGCGCGGTCTGTGAAGACCTCGTCGATTTCAGCGACTTCGTGCCCACGATCGCGGAGGCTGCGGGCATCGATCCCGCGTCGGCCGGCCTGCAGCCGGACGGGCGCAGCGTTCTGCCGCAGATCAGGGGAGAGCCGGGCGCGCCGCGCCAGTGGATCTTCTGCTATTACAACCCGCGGCCCGGCCGCAAGGGATTCCCCGAACGGCGTTTTGCGCGCGATGCGCGATGGAAGCTCTACGGCGATGGGGGTTTGTTCGATCTGCGCGCCGATCCGCAGGAGGAGCATCCGATCGATGCGCCGGCGGAGAACGCCGCAGCCGTCGAGGCCCGGCGCAGACTACGGGCGGCGATCGATTCCTTCCCCGAGCAGCCGACGAGGATTCCGCCCCCGCCGCCGGTGGAGGGCCTTCAGTGATGCTGTATGCGGGCACAACCGCTCGTGTTCTGACGCAGTTGGATGATGAAGGGCTGATCTGGATCGCCGCCGAACTCCGGGCCGCGCTGAAGCTCGGCGCCTGAGGAACCACCGGTGTCGCGGGCCCCCGGCGGTGCTATACTCGCTGCCGCGTGGCGGATTCGCCCAGGCGGGGAGATTCGAGGCGGCCCCCTCCATCGCTCGGCCTTCGCCGGCCGCCGCCGACGCTCTGAACGAAACGCCAATGATTCGGGTCCGAAGAACTGTGACGGCAACTGCACAACCGGGGAGGCTGGAAGCGCCTGATGAAGATCGCCCTCGTGACGGACGCGTGGTTCCCGCAGGTCAACGGCGTGGTGCGCACCTGGAGCCAGGTGGGTGATGAGCTGGAGGCGATGGGGCACGAGATGTTCGTCATCCGCCCCGAGCAGTTCAAGACCTTCCCCTGCCCCCGCTATCCCGACATCCGACTGAGCTGGTTTCCCAGGCGCAAGGTGGCGCGGATGCTGGACGAGGCGAAACCGGACATCATCCACATCCCCACCGAGGGCCCCCTGGGGCTTGTCGGACGTGCCTACTGCCTCAAGCGCAAGCTGCCTTTCACCACCTCCTACCACACGCAGTACGCCCAGTACGTGAAGAAGTACCTCGGTATCCCGCAGCCGATCACCTACCGCATGCTGCGCTGGTTTCACGGCGCGGCCGACCGGATCCTCGTGCCCACGCCGACGATCGTCCGCGAGCTGGAGGAGAGGGGCTTCCGCAATCTCGTGGTCTGGACGCGGGGCGTGGACACGGAATTGTTCAGGCCGTACGGCAAGGATCTGTACCGCGACCTGCAACGACCGGTCTTTTCTTACATCGGCCGCGTCTCGATCGAGAAGAACCTGGATGCGTTCCTCTCGGCCGATCTGCCGGGGTCGAAGGTGATTGTCGGCGACGGGCCGGCCCTGCCTTCGTTGCGCAAACGGTATCCGGATGCGGTATTCGTCGGCTTCAAGCACGGGGAGGAACTGGCGCGCCATTTCGCCGCCGCGGATGTCTTCGTGTTCCCCAGCCTGACGGACACGTTCGGCGTGGTGCTTCTGGAATCGATGGCGTGCGGGGTGCCGGTGGCCGCCTATCCCGTCGCGGGGCCGATCGACGTGGTCGAGAACGGAACGGTGGGCGTGCTGGATGAAGATCTTGCGAAGGCCGCGCTGGCCGCCCTGGACCTCGATCCGGATCGCTGCCGGGCGTATGCCAGCGAATTCTCCTGGCGGCGCGTCGCGGAGATCTTCCTCGAATCATCCACCCCGGCCGAGCCGGCGGCTCAGGCCACGGGGGCGGGCGGGGGATCGGGCGTCGGGTAGAGGGCTTCCATCGCCTGGTCGGCGGCGGTGTCGTCTTCCTCGAAGTCACGCAGGAACTCGTGGGCGTTGATGAGCTCCATCTCCCCGTTGCCGTACTCGACCAGTGCCGTGCAGTTCTCGATCCAGTCGCCACAGTTGTAATAGCGGACGTCGGCGGCCTCGTCGATCTCCGGCTTGTGGATGTGGCCGCAGACGACGCCGTCGAACTCGCGGGTGCGCGCCTCGCGGGTCAGCGATTCCTCGAACCGGCTCACGTACATGCAGGCGGACTTGACCTTCAGCTTGAGATACTGTGAGAGCGACCGATACGGCCGGCCGCGCCAGCGGCGCCAGCGGTTGTAGAATCGGTTGATGACGATGAGCCGGTCGTAGGCGGCGGCGCCGACGAAGGAGAGCAGCCGCTGGCGGGTGACCACGAGATCGAACTCGTCGCCGTGCGTGACGAGCAGCTTCCGGCCGTCGGCGGTCTCGTGCACGGCCTCGCGCCGGATGAGGATCCCGCCGAACTCGAGCCCAACGTACTGGCGGAGCGCCTCGTCGTGATTCCCGGGTATGTAGATGATCTTCGCGCCGCGCTTGGCAAGCTGGAGAGTTCGGCGAAGGACGGCGTTGTGCTGCCACGGCCAGTACACCTTGCTCTTCAGCCGCCAGAAATCGATGATGTCGCCCACGAAGTAGAGCGTATCGCAGTTGATCCGCTTGAGAAAGTGGGAGAGCTGGGCGGCCTGCGCGCCGCGGCTGCCCAGATGGGTGTCGCTGATCCAGACGGTTCGATATTTAACTCGCTGCATGACGTGGCTGCCGGGGGCATGGCGCCCGAAGGAAAGTGATCGAAACCACCGCTTAACTTCGGCCCCGCACGAAAAGCCGGCGCGAAGACTGTATGGTCGTTGTGTTAGGTTTTCCGGCCCTCTCCGGAGTCCGTGCTCCTGGCACACGAGCGGCGCCCGACCCGGGGCGTCACGAGATCGACGAGGGTAGGCTCAACGATCGCCCGAGTCGAGCCCACCGCCCTCGGCATGTTCGGCCGTGACCGGCTGCGTGATGTCGAACCCGGGGATCTTCGGCAGCCCGGCAACCTGCCCCGGCGTGAGCAGGCCGTACAACGTCCGCAGCGTGCGCACATCCAACTGCTGCCGTCGCCGGAAGTCGTCGGCGATCGTGTCGCGGGCCGTGGGAGCGTCGTCCGCACCAGCCGCCTCGGCGGAATCGGCGATGGCCTGCTCGATCGCTTCGCGCACGTGTTTCGGCTGCTGGGACCGGATGGTCCGGGCAATGCGATCATTGATCCGCCCGAGCTGCTGATCGTAGTCGATCTTCATCGCCTCGACGGCGGCGCGCAGATCCGCGCCCAGCTCATCAAACTGCATCACCTGTTCGAAGACCTCCTCGCCGAGCGTGCGGCGATACACGGTCGGATACGAGACCTCCAGCGCGGCGCGTCGGAAGCGGGCGGCCTGCGGTTCGCTCAGCTCCCCGGCGATGAGGTCGCGGTACTGTTCGTTGAGCGCGCGAACCGCGATCCGCGCTCGGATCGCTCGATCGGTGAGCATCAGCGCCCGGTCGCCGTCGCCCTCGTAAAGGGCGAGATCGACCTCGGCGTCGATGTCCTCCAGCAGGTCGTTGCGCCGCGTCAGCGCCGCGTGAAGCTGCAGCTCGTACGACTCCAGCAGGGGCGCGATCCGCTCGAGGGTCGTCTCACCCGTCTCGACCTTCTCGAGGACGGCGAGCAGATCCGTGCGCTCGCCGTCGAAGCGTCCCAGCGGCAGCGTCTTGATGCGAAGGAGGGTTCGCTCGAACGCGGGCCAGAGCGTCATCTGCTCCTCCGCGAGCATTGTCTGCACGCTGGTCATGAGCCGGGCGCGCAGCGCGTCCCTGGCGTCGAGGAACGCCTTGATCCTCGCGCGCAGTTCGGTCAGATCGCGCCATTTCTCTCGAAGGCGTGCGGCGGGATCCGGCCCGGCCATGCCCCCGCCCTCGGCCCTGCGGGCGGCGAGGTCCGCCTTCACGTGCTCGGTGATCCGCGGCACGATCCGATCGGCCGCCTCCTGGAGCCTGGCGCGAAGCTCCTCGGTGAGCGCATCATCCTCGCTTTCAAACGACAGGGACACGTCGAGGCTCGGTTCGGGAGGACCGGCTTCCATCGGCGCGCTTTCCGCGGCCCCGGGGCCGGGCATGCGAAGGCCGATCCTGATGTTCGGGCTGAAGGGCAGATCGTCCAGCGACGTGGCCTCGAAGCCGGCCTTGCGCAGTTCATCGAGGATGATCGCGTCGATCGCGTCCCGCTCGCTCTCAGGTCCGGGCGGCGGGGCTTCGCCCGACGGCTGATCCGCCCGCTTCCGCGGGGGCGGAGCCGGCCTGGCTGCGTCCTCAGCCGCGCGCTCCGGATGCTTCGTCTCGATCAGCTCCCTCAACGCCTCCAGGTACTCCTCCAGCAGACGTTTCACCACCGCGCGCTGGGCGTCGCTCAGCTTTAGCTCCCGCGCGAAGATGCGCGCGTCGGAGGGCCTGAGATCCGGCTCGAGGACGAGATCGAGGTCCGGCTCCGCATAGTGCAGCACGTGTCGCGCCTGGTCGTCGCCGATGATCATCGTGCCGCGTTCACCGGATTGGGCGGAGCCGATGTCGGCGAAGAGCATCGGCGTCGTGAGAAGAACGAGCACGCCGGTGATCTTGAATGATGGGTGCATCATGATCGCCTCCTGAGGTCGGACGGGGCCGCGATGCGATCGCCGCACGACCTGACTGACGCACGGCGCAGGACCGCCTGGAGGGCAGATGCGCCGCCGGCTCGAATCTGACAGGCCAATCCCCGATCGCGGAGGCGGGCCCGCGCGGCGATCGTGGCCCGGGCGGCGGAAGGGCGACCTACAGCGGCAGCGCCCGGAGCTCCGATCCGACCTCGTCCATCAGTCGCTTCATTGTCTCGGGCCCGAAATCAAACTCCAGGTCCGCGGCGGCGAAGAGGTCCGGCAACGGCCTGGACCCGCCCAGCGACAGGGCGGTGCGGTAGTTGGCGATCGCGCTTCGCTCATCCTTCTTCGATTGCAGCCAGAGCTGCAGCGCCCCGAGCATGGCGATGCCGTACTCGATGTAATAGAACGGCACTTCGAAGAGGTGAAGCTGCCGCTGCCACGCGACCGGCCGGTACTGCTCCAGCCCGTCCCAGCTCGCGGCCGGCCCGAAGCGCTCATCCAGCGCCAGCCACTGCGCGGCCCGATCGTCGGGCGTGTGATCCGGATGCGTGTACAGCCAGTGCTGGAAGGCGTCGATGGTGGCGATCCACGGCAGCAGGCGCAACACATCCTCGAGGTGCGTGCGCTTCGCCCGCGCCGCTTCCGCCTCGTCGTAGAACTCGTCGAGGTACGGCTGACCGAAGAACTCCATGCTCATCGACGCCACCTCCGCGAACTCGATCGGCGGATGGCGGTAGCGCAGCAGCGGCTCGTCGCGGGTGAGCATCGAATGAAACGCGTGACCGGACTCGTGGATCATCGTCTCCAGGTCGCCCTGCATGCCCGCGGCGTTCATGAAGATGAACTGCGTGCGGCTTCGGTCCCGGCTCTCCTGGTATCCGCCCGGCGCCTTGCCCTTGCGCGATTCGAGGTCGAGGCTGCTACCGTCCCGGAGGTTGTCGAACATCGCGCCCAGCGAGGGGTCCATGCGATGGAAGATCCCCGAGCACTTCTCGACCATCTCCTCGGCCTTCTCGAACGGGCGGAGCGGATCGCGCCCGCGAACATCGACGGCGAGATCCCACGGCCGCAGCGGATCGACGCCCAGCGCCTCGGCCCGCTGACGATTGAGCTCGCGATACAGCGGCACGCAGACCTGCTCGGCCGCCCGGTGGAACGCCTCGCAGTGGGCCGGCGTGTAATCGAAGCGATGCTTCGCCTTGAACATGTAGTCGCGATAGTTGTCGAACCCGGCGTTGCGCGCGATCTTGTGCCGCAACGCGATCATCTCATCGAAGATCGAGCTGATCGCTTCGTGATCCTGATAGCGGCGGTCGGCGACGAGCCGCCAGGCCTCCTCCCGGACCGCGCGATCTGTTTCCTCCAGGTGCCGGGCCATCATCGGCAAAGTCTTTTCTTCGCCCCGGAAGGTGACGGTCATCGCCCCGCAGAGTTCCGAGTATTTCTGGCCGAGCTTGGTGTCCTCGGTCTGGAGCGGGACGTTCTCATCGCGGAAGATCTCGACATCGGCGGTGAGGTTGCGGAGCAGGACGCCGTAGCGCTCCTGATCGAGGTCGCCGCGGTGCGGGCTGTTGACGATCTTCTTGTCCAGCTCGAAGCCGATCTTCTTCAGCTTCGGTTCGATCTGTTCGACGAAGTCCAGATACGCCTTCCGCGCCTGCTCGTCGTCAGTATGGCAGGTCATTTCGATGTAGAGATTCGCATGCGCCTCGCGCGCCGCCGCATCGAGCTCGCTGCGATCGAGCAGAAGCTGTTCGAGGCAGCCGGCGCAGTTCAGGTCACGGTCGAGCAGCGCCTGGTAGAGCGGCTGAAGGTTCTCCCATTTGCCGGTGTCGAGGTCGGCGGGTACGAAGTCGGTCGCGGGAATGCTGGTCATGAGCTGGTTTCTCGTTCGGATCAACGGGACGGAGTGCCTTCGCCGGTGTGGCGCTCGGTGCCCCTCGCCCCGGCATGCGCGCGGCGATCGGCGCGGTACATGATGATCATCAGGATCACGAGCCCGACGACGAGACAGACGTCGGCGATGTTGAAAATCCACGGATACAGCCCCTCGCTTCCGTCCGGCCAGCGCCAGCCGAAGGGCAGCTTCACCCCCGGGAAGAGCAGCAGCATGTCCCGGACGACGCCGTGGACCAGCCGGTCGTAGAGGTTGCCCAGCGCCCCGGCGAGGATCGCGGCGAGCGTGAGATGCAGCAGCCATGATCGCCGATCGCTGCGGGCAAAGACAGCCGCGATCACCCCGCAGGCGATGATGCTGAAGACGATGAAGATCCACCGCCCGCCCCGGCCCAGGCCAAAGACGGCGCCTTCGTTGGCGGTCAGGTGCAGCGCCAGCACCCTCGGGATGAGGATGACCGCCTCGTGGCGGGGCAGCGGGGCGAGTTGACCGTCCGGATCGCGCAGCATCGTCACCGGCTCGCCGGCCACGTGCTCAAACGCCAGCGGCTTGGTCACCAGGTCCGCCGCGAGCAGGATCACCGCCACGATCAGAAACCGCGCCACCGCCGGGGCATGCCGCCAGGCGCGTGGTGTGATCGTCTTGTCGCGGGCGTTCGGCTTGGTCATGGCGGAATGCAGATGATACGACCCCCGCCGGAGGCGAACCTACCGCGTCAGCCCCGCGGCCTGCTCCGAGCGGCTGGGCGTGGTGCGAACCGCCACCGCGGGGAAGCCGCAGGCCTTCTCCACCGCCTCGGCGAGGAATCCCGCGTGCAGCGGATCGTCGCAGACGACGAAGAGGCAGGAGCCGGATCCGGAGACGTGGGCCGGCCGCTCGGCGATCTCGCTGAGCCGGGCCAGATCTTCTTCCAGTCGCGGCGCGGCGCGGACCGCCGCCGGGGCCAGATCGTTGAACAGCCCGTCCGGCGGGGGCGCCTCGGGCATCCCCGCGGTGAGGGCGCGAACCGCATCCCCTCGCCACGGCCCGGGCGTGAGCTCGTCGAAGAGGCTGTAGATCTGCGCCGTGGAGCACTCGGCCTCGGGGAAGGCGAGGACGGCGTGCAGGTCCGGCGTCCGATCATGGTGCGCCAGCCGATCGCCGAACCCCTCGACGATCGCGCTGCCGCCCTGCACGAGGAACGGCACGTCAGACCCGATCGAAGCGGCGATCTTCGCCAGCTCATCGGTCTCAAGCCCCAACTCGAACAGCACGTTGACGGCGTGGAGCATCGCCGCCGCGTCCGACGATCCGCCTCCCAGGCCGCCGCCGACTGGGATCCGCTTCTCGAGCTTCATCTGCACCGGCAGCCGGCGATGGACGCGATCCTCCAGAGCAAGGTGGGCTCGCACGGCGAGGTCCGTCCGGATCGACCAGTCGATGTCGCTCCGCCGCCTCGCGTCCTTGTGCCAGAGGACGGCGTAGCGCGAGAAACGATCGGGCAGCAGCCGCGTCACCTCCAGCTCGTCGCAGAGGTCGACGGTGATCATCCACGAGCAGATGGGGTGCAGGCCGCTCGTCTCGCGCGCACCCACGGCGAGGGCGAGATTGAGCTTGGCGGGGGCCTGGGCGGTGATCTTGTCCGGCATCGGTGAAGGATATCCGCCTCGCCTCCACCGAGCCTGCCGGCGGCGGCGGGCCGGACGGCTTCCGCGGGCCGCCGTCTGAGCCCAGCGGCCCGCTCTCGTTGGCCCATTTCCGGGGGCCGGCGTTCTCGGACTTCTCACAAGTCGCCCCCGGATCCCGCCGATACGACGTACACGGTGGCGCCCGGCCGCACCGACGCAAGGGAGGCGTGATGATCGAGATCGACTTCGACCGCCGGCAGAGCCCGCGGGTCGCCCTGCGCCGCCCGTGCAAGGTGTTCAACCCCCGCTCCGGCCGCTATGTGAGCGGCAGCACGTGCGATGTCTCCACCGGCGGGATGCTCATTCGCCTGGAGCGGCCGCTGAACGTCGAGATCGGCGATCGGCTCTACCTCGGCGTGGCCCAGAAGCGCCGGCAGGCGCTGCTCCGCTCGACCGAGATGATCGAGGCTGAGGTCGTGCGATCCCTGACCGGCGCGACCGGCGAAATGCTGCTGGGGATTCGCCTCACCCGGCCGGGGCAGAAGATCCTGCTCCCGTTCCGCCAGGCCGCCTGAGCCGGGCCATACCTGCACATCCTGTTTCACGCCAATCACCCGAGGCTGCCTCGCGCGGCCCGGCGACGCTGCGCGCATATCATCAGGTGTGGCCGGTGGAGGGCTGATCCATCCACCAGGAGGCATCCATGCTCTGGCAGCCCGCTCTCCCCGAGAAGTACGAGAAGATGGCCGGCGAGGAGATCGCCGAGGCGATCGAAGATCGACGCCGGCAACTCGGCGATGATCTGCTCATCCTCGGCCATCACTACCAGCAGGACGAGGTGATCCGGCACGCTGACCTCCGCGGCGACAGCCTCAAGCTCGCCCAACTGGCGGCGGAGGACGCGGCGAGGCGCGGGACGAAGTACATCGTCTTCTGCGGCGTGCACTTCATGGCCGAGACGGCCGAGATCGTCACCGACGATTCCGTCCAGGTGATCCTGCCCGATCTCTCCGCCGGCTGCTCGATGGCCGACATGGCCGACTACGAGGACACCGTCGAGGCCTGGGAGGCCATCCATGAGGCGCTTCCGAAGCGCTGGAACGGACGCGTCATCCCCATCACCTACGTCAACTCGACGGCCGCGATCAAGGCGTTCGTCGGTGAGCACGGCGGGGCCTGCTGCACGAGCAGCAACGCCGACAGGATCTTCAAATGGGCTCTGGACGGCGGGACGGAGCCCGTCGCCGAGGGCGAGGAGATCAAGATCCTCTTCCTGCCCGACCAGCATCTGGGTCGCAATACCGCCTCCAGGTTCGGCTTCGTCACCGAGGTCGACGAGGCGGCCGGGAAGGGGGAATCAGAAACCGCCCTCTGGGATCCCCGCAAGGACGGCGGTGGGCTGACCGCCAAGCAGATCCGCGTTGCGAAGATCCTCCTCTGGGCCGGCCACTGCTCCGTCCACAAGCTCTTTCGCCCCGAGCACGTCGATGAGATGCGGGCGAAGTACGCCGACGACGGCGGCGTCACCGTCATCGTCCATCCCGAGTGCAGCAAGGAGGTCGTCGACAAGGGCGATCTGACCGGCTCGACGGGCCAGATCATCAACGCCATCGAACAGGCCGAGCCGGGCACCAACTGGGCCGTCGGGACCGAGGTGCACCTGGTCAACCGTCTCGCCGCGGCGGCCGCCGAGCGCGGCGTGAACGTCGGCATGCTCAGCGCCTGCCAGTGCCTGTGCACGACGATGTACCGCATCGAGCCGCGAAACCTGCTCTGGGTGCTGGACAACCTCGCCGAGGGCAAGGTCGTCAACCGGATCACGGTTCATCCCAGGGCCCAGGAACTGGCCTCCCTCGCCCTGGATCGGATGCTCGCCCACGTCGGGACGGCATCCGCGTCGCCGGCCGCGGCGAAATAGCTCAGTCGGCGATCGCTGATGTCGATGTTCTGACGGGGTCGGCGCGAAGAGCGCTTTCGTCCTCTGTGTCCTTTTCGGTACGCTGCCCCCCGATTGTCAGGGAGTCGATGGATGGCCGGGAAGCGCGCCAGACGCAAGGTCTTTTTGTGGTTCGTCGGCCTGCTGGTCGTGTTCGTGGTTGTTGTCGCCCTGCTGCCGGCCCTGCTCAGCCTCGGGATCGCCCCCGCGATCGTGACCGGGGCGATCAATGACCGGGTTCAGGGGAAGGCGAGTATCGATCGCCTCCAGCTCCGCTGGCTGGGCGATCAGGCCGTCGAGGGCCTGACGATCATCGATGCCGAGGGCGTCGAGGCGGTCAACGTCAACGCCACGCTGGGCAAGGGGCTGCTGCCGATTCTCCTCGGGGCGATGGACGGCGCGGAGCTGTCGGTCGACGGGACACTCCGCGGTGAGCTTCGATCGAACGGCTCCACCAGCTTCGGCGAGTTGTTTCGCTCGGAAGAGCTAGGGGCCGGAGCGGGCGAGAGCGACGCGGAGAAGGACGAGCCGCCGACGCGGCGGGATGAGCCGTTCCGCCTCGCCGGTTTCCCGGCGATGGATCTGCGGATCGACGGGGTGCGCGTCGAGCTCACGCTCGATCGCGAAGAGAAGGAGGAAGACGGGCAGGCGGGTGCGGTCGGGGAAGCCCGCGGCGTCGACGAGCCGCCGCCCGCCGTGCGGACGCTCGTTCTGGAGAGCCTGACGGGCAGCGCACGGTACCGGCCCGGCGGCACGTCCGTTCTGCAACTCACGAGTCCGACGACGGCCGACGATCTGTCCGGGTCGCTGGAGCTGGAGGCGACGGCGACGGGCCTGTTTGACGCCGATGGCGCGCTGACGCCCTCTGCCGCCGCGGTTGACGCCGAGTTCGCTGTGCACTCCGTGCCCATCCTCTTTGCGCGCGATCGGGGCACGATCGACGCGCTCGCCCTCAGCGTCTCAACCGACGATCTCGCCGACCGACTCGAGATCGCCATCGACGGGGAGGCGGCGCTGGCGGACGGCGAGCCGAGCATGCTCACAGGCTCGCTGACCCTGTCCAAGCCGGTCAGAGCCGACGGCGGCGTGAACGCGGGCCTGGACAACCTGGCCGGAACACTGACCGGGCGGCGCGTACCGTCGGCACTGCTCCAGCCGACGCTCGCAAAGACGCCCGTCACGCTGGAGAGCGATCT
Organism: Planctomycetota bacterium; assembly: GCA_034211115.1. Classification (GTDB taxonomy): domain Bacteria; phylum Planctomycetota; class Phycisphaerae; order Phycisphaerales; family SM1A02; genus JAXHTH01. The sequence goes on from JAXHTH010000048.1 coordinate 17,228, forward strand.
CGGGAAGACGTTCGACGTCACCGCCGAGTTCTCGCGCGGGGCCGAGAAGGAGACGACGATCTCGCTGACAGGCCCGCAGGCGACGATCGAGCTGGCCGCCGCCGTCGCCCCCGACGGCGCCGTCGACGGACGGCGCTTGGAGGCGCAGGCCGTCGTGCGCCGCGAACTCGTTGCCGAACTGGCCGGCATCGACGTGGGCGCACCGATGACGGTCAATGTCGTGCTCGACTCGTTCCACCTTCCCGCGCGCCGCGGTGGAAAGATCCCACTGTCCGAGCTGGCCTTCGACGGCCGACTCACAATGACGGAATCGCACGCGATCACCCTTCCGGTGGACCCGCCGGCGATGATCGCGATCTCGAACATCATGATCGCAGCGCGGACGACGGGACTGGCGAAACGCATTGACATCGACGGTTCGGTGAACCTGGATGAAGGGACTATAACACTCGAGCAGCAGGTCGGCGGCCTCGTCGACGCGGCGGGCGAACTGGCGCTCGAGGCGGCGCGGCCGATCGGCCGGATCGAGCTGACCGGCCTCGATGGCGCGCGTCTGACGCCGCTGCTCGGGAAGGCGGGCGCCGATCCCGCCGTGGCGATGATACTCGCCGGCGATGTAAGTGCTTCGCTTGAAACCTCGAGCGAAGACGAAGGCCTTCTCGGGGACTTGCGTTTCAGAACGGATACTCTTGACGCGCGCGGATCGGCGGTGCAGCGCGGCGGGACGCTGCGTATCGCGTCGGGTGAAGCGATCGTCACGCTCACGCCGGCGCTCGTCGCCGCCGTCCAGGAAGACAGCGAGGAGCCGATCCGGCTCGAGGCGCCGGCGAAGGCGGTCATCACCGTCAGGCCGTTCGATCTCGCCGGCGACTTCGACTCGAACTACACCCTGCCCGAAACGCCGATCGAGGCGACGATCGCGCTGGACGATGCGCAGCTCGCGCACGGCGCGCTGGAGGAGCCGGTGCGGGTGCGCCGGTTGAAGGCCGATGTCGCCGCGCGGCTCGGCGCTGCGTTGGCATGGAGCGCGAACGGCGATGCGCAGATCGATCGGACAGACGATGGGGGGCGTGTCAGCGCGCTCGCGTTCGATCTGGGCGCCGAGGACGACCGGCCGACGCCGCGGGGCACGATCACCGCCGATCGGCTCGTGGTGCGCAACCTCGAAGCCGTGCTCGGGCTGGCGCGGGACACGCTGGCCGGCTGGGTCGGCCGGGAAGGCGCCGTCACCGCCGTCCTTTCCGACGACACGACCGCGCGGCGGCTCACGCTCCGCAGCAACCTGGACAATCTCAAGGGCGAGATGCGCCTCGCGATGGAGAAGGATGCCGTGTCGGTCAGCGCCGAGGCGCTGCGTTTCAGCCTCGGCCGGGAAGCCGCGACGTCGATGCTCCGCCCCCCCACCGGAGACGCGAAGGAGTCGGCCATCACCGTCACGGGCGACGTGCCCTTCACCGCTTCGTTGAAGGAGTTTCGCGTCCCGCTGGCGTTGACGAAAGGGAAATCCTTCGATCCGAAAACCGTCACCATCGAGGCGACGCTGGAAGGCGGGCCGCTCGAACTCGCGAACGCAGACGGAGTCTTCTCGTCCCTGCGCGATCTTCGCATCAACGCGAAGACCGAAGACCTCGCGCAGGGCATCGAGCTGACGTTGACCGGTTCGACCGCCGCGCCGCAGGCGATGAAGGAAGGCGAGATCTCCATTACCGGAACGCTGGACGGACTCGTCTCCGACGAGAACGCCTTCGATCGCGGCGGGGCGATCCTCACGATGACCGCGGATGCACAGCGGGTGCCCACCGTCATCGCCGATGCTCTGCTCGATCTGGAAGGGCTCCTCGTGGCCGCGGTGGGCGAAGAGATGAGCGTCACGTTCGAGTCGAAGCGCTTCTCGCCGAACACCGGATGGGTGGACGGCCGCATCGAGACGACCAACGGTTTTCTCGAGGGGATCGTGAAGGGACGGGAAGACAGCCTGAAGAGTACACAGCAGCGGCCGATCATCGGTGAACTGGACGTGACGCCTCCGCTGCGCGACCGCCTGCTCGAGCCCATCCATCCCATCTTCGCCGATATCCGATCGGTCGAACATCCCGTGCGGTTCACGGTCCCCAAGCGGCTCATCCTGCCGCTTGACGGCGACGTCGGTCGCCTCAAGGCCGATCTGGAGATCGATGTCGGTCCCGTGGAGTTCGACAGCGGCTCCCTTATGTTGAGGCTCATGCGGCGATTCGACACTCCGGAGGAGACGATCCCGGGATCCATCGAGCTGATCGAGGCGGAGATTCGCAAGGGTGTGGTCGGTTATGAGCGGTTCGCCGTGCACATCGGCAAGTACACGTTGATCTACGAGGGCGAGGTCGATCTCAATACGCGCACCGTCGATCTGCGCACGGAGCTCCCGCTCGAAGCGCTGGCCCTGACCTTCGAAGAGCTCGAGGGATACGTGGACAAGATCATCGTTCCGATCTGGACGCACGGTCCGCTCGAGAAGCCGAAGACGGAGATTCATCCGGACTTCGATCTCGCGGAGGCGGCCGCCCGGGCCGGCTTCCGCGGCGTGCTGCGCGATATCCTCAAGGACCGCGGCAATCCGTTCGGTGACATCCTCGACGATCTGCTGCGCCGCGCCGAGGAAGGGGGCGATGGGAACCGGGACGACTGATCGTCTGCGTGGCGCGCACCGCCGCGACAAGGTTATATTCGGAAGGAGCGGGATCGCCGGCTTCTTACATTGCCGTCAGGGGATCCGCATCGCGCCGGGAGATGGTGACGGTCAGGGCCGGAAGACGATCGATGAGCGTCTGGCGCAGTGTCCGCAGATAGCCGCGTTCGGTGTTCGTATGGCCGGCGAGGAGGACGGTACACGCGCGGGCCTGGGCGGCGAGGATGTCGTGGTGGCGCATCTCGCCGGTCAGGAACAGCTCGCAGCCCTGCTCGACGGCGGTCTCGAGCAGTGATCCGCCGGCGCCGGCGCACAGCCCGATCGTCTGGAACTGCTCGGGGGCGTCGCGCCCCAACGCGACGCGAAGCCGGTCGACGCCGAGCTGTTTCTTGCAGCGTTCGACGAGCGTCTGCAGCGTGGTCCGCTGATCGAGCACGAGGCGCCGGCCGGCGCCGACGTTCCGCTGCGGACGGGGGCGGAGGCGGTAGAGTTCGACCGGCGGCTCCTCGTAGGGATGGAACTCGCGGAGCGTGACCACGGCCAGCCCCAGCGCCGCGCCCGGGCAGACCATCTCCAGCCGCGTCTCGTCGGCGCGCTCGAGGCGCCCGCGTTCGCCAACCGTGGGATCGGTGCCGGGCCCGCCGAGGAAGGTGCCGGTTCCCTTCAGTTCGAAGGAGCAGAGCTCGTAGTCGCCGATGTGCCCGGCGCCGATCGAGGCCAGCGCGTTGCGGAGCTGATCGACCGCGTCATGGGGGCAGAAGGTGACGACCTTGTATTCCTCGCTCTCCGGCAGCGTGTGGGCGCACTGGAGGGCGCGGACGTCGCCGTGCCCAAGGCCTTGCGCGAGCCAGTCGTTGACGCCGCCCGGGGCGGCGTCGAGTGCCGTATGCGGGCTGTAGACGGCGATCGCCGCCCGCGCCGCCTCCAGCGCGATGCGCTGGGCCGGCGTGTCGTCCGTCAGGGCCTTGAGCGGCTGGAAGACGGGCGGATGGTAGGCGAGGATCATCTGGGCGTCGGCGTCGATCGCCTCGCGGAGAACCTCCTCCGTGAGATCGACGGTGAGCATGATGCGCTCCGCCGCCCACCGCCGCGAGCCGATGAGCAAACCGACGTTGTCCCACGATTCGGCGTAGTGCGGGGGCGCGATCGATTCCAGCGCTTCGACGACACGATCGACGTTCATGATGATTGATCCTCGTGCGGCATCGGGAGAGCATCAGCATACACGCCCGGTGCGGCCCCGGCGGGAGGATTCCTCACGCCGACCGTTCCGCCGCCGGCCGCCGCCACGCCTGAACGAGCTGCGCCGCGAGCACGGCATACACGGGCCCGTACGCGGCGGGCAGCGCCCACCACGGCACGCTCCATTCTCCGGGATCAGCCCAGGCGAGGTAGCCCCAGGGCAGGGTGAGGGAAGCCACCCACACCGCCGGGCTCCGCGCCACCGCGATCAGCGCCAGCGCCCAGAGCAGGTACCACGGATGCGCGGTCGTCGAGAGCAGGACCATCGCGAGGAAGATGAGGGCGCAGTCCGCCCACGCGTCGCGGCCGCGAAGCCAGATGCCGAAGATGATGATCCCCAGCAGGGAGATGCAGATGAGTCGGGCGAGCCGTTCCCGGGGGACGTTGCTCCAATCCGGGGTCAGGCTCTCGATCGCCGTCAGCAGAGGCTCGTACACGCTGCCGAAGTGCGCCCAGGTGAAGGTGAACGCCCCGGCGGTGTCGAGGAGGTTCGCCAGAGGCCGCGCCCCGTCCGTCAGCCAGAGCGGTGCGGCGACGGCGAGGCAGATCGCCGCCCCCGCCGCCGCGGCCAGCAGCCAGCTCTTCCACGATCGGCCGCGGAGCAGAATCGCCGCCGCGGGCACGGTCACCGGCTTCACCAGCGTCGCCAGCGCGAGCGACCAGAGCCATCGGCCGATCTTCATCGGCGTGGCGGTGTAGAGCAGCAGGGCCGCGATGAGCAGCACGATGCCGATGATGTCCTGGTGTCCCGAGCCGGCGATCTCCGTCAGCGGCAGGGGATGCCAGGCGTACAGGGCCAGCCACCACGGCGACTGCTTCATCATCCCCAGCGCCGCGAGGATCAGGATCATCGCGAGCAGCTCGATGCCCACGAAGACGGCGCGGAAGACCCGGGCGGCGGCGTCGGGATCGCGCCAGGCATCCGGCACGAGCGCGCCCGCCAGCGCGAAGACCCACTGGCTCGTCGGGAGGTAGATCGTGTGCAGCTCGCGGTTGTTGATGAGCCGGACGATGACCGACTCGCCGGCCCAGCGTTCGGCGTAGTCGCGCAGCTCCTGGGGGACGGGGATGAGGCCGGCCGGTTCGTCGGCGGGCGGTTCGGGGCCCGATCTGACGTCGCCCGACTCCGGGGAGTCCTTCTCCGCGGGCCGGGCGGCCGGGGCGAGGCGCTGGGCGGGCGCGATGAGATAGGGATTCACGCCCGCGGCGGTGTTCCGCCCGTCGAAGACGTATCGGTACACGTCATCGCTGAGGCAGGGATCGTGTGTGAGGAGAACGGCGATGCGGGCGGCGAGGCCGACCGCGACGATCAGGATCGCGATGGGGACGAAGCGCTCGCTCCGCGGGCGGCCCTTGCCGCCCCTTCCTTCCCGGCCGTGCTGCATCGCCCACAGGACGGTCAGAGCAGCCCAGCCGGAGGCGCTGAGGAGCCAGAACGGGACGAGATGACGCAGATTCGCCGCCCCCGCCGCCGCGGTCGACGACGGATTCCTGCGGCACAGCGGCGGTCGGAAATCGGTCGGAAACTGCAGAACACCGCAGCAACGCAGCCCGAAAAATGCAGGAAAATCAATGGGGTGGCTAGCGGGATTCGAACCCGCGACCTCATGGACCACAACCATGCGCTCTAACCGACTGAGCT
>JAXHTH010000049.1:0-4652 GCA_034211115.1 Planctomycetota bacterium
GGGCGACGAAGGGCATCGAGGTCGACGCCCTCTACCGGCTCCAGGCGACGATGTTCGGCGAAGGGGCCCGGATCGGGATCATCCTCCCCAAGGTCCTCATCGACCAGTTCGTCTACGTTCCCCTCTGGGCCGTGCCTTCCACCGTCATCGCCTATCTCTGGCGGGATTGCGGCTACCGCCTGCCCGCCCTGCGGCGCCATCTGGGGAGGCGGTGGTATCGGCGGCGCGTGGTGCCCCTCATGCTCTCCAACTGGGGGGTCTGGGTGCCGACGGTGGCGATCATCTACTGCCTGAAGCTGCCCTTGCAACTGCCGGTGCAGAATCTCATCCTCTGTTTGTGGGCCCTGCTGGTGATGTTCCTGACCGACGAGGAGACGCTGGAGACCCCGCTGTCGGGCGACGAGACGCCCGCGCAGGGGGCGGGGCCGCCCGACGCCTGACCGAAACCGGGGCCGGCACCCCGGCCTTGCCCGCTTCACCGGGCCGGGCCCAAAGCACCCCTTGCATCGACCACGCGGACAGCGAGCGTGGTATGATGTATGCAAACGAGTCCGCGTAGCTCAATTGGATAGAGCGTCGGCCTCCGGAGCCGAAGGTTGTGGGTTCGAATCCCGCCGCGGATGTTCAGGGAAAGGCCTCGCGTGGGCGGGGCCTTGTCGCTTTTTGCGGAAACGAGCGTGGCGAAGGTCGGTCTCGGCCGACGAACTGCGCTTCACCCGATCTCGAAGCCGCCGGTGCGGCAGAATCCCATGAGCCTCACCAGCTCGGCGCGCCGGGCGGGCCGGTGGAACCACTCGATGGGATTCTCCTCGCGAGGCACGCTCACGCCGCGCACACCGGAGAAGACGCCCGGCGCATCGCGCTCGATCACCGATCGCTGCGGGATGTCCAGCAGGGCGAGCTCGAGGGCGTCGGCGAGGTTCGCCGCGTCTTCCGCGCGCACGTGCTGATACTCGCATTCCGTGTAGGTGCCGGACCAGCCGCTCCAGTCGCAGGCCGGGTCGTCGTCCTGATCGCGGATATCCGGGGGATCGGTGCCCTCCGGCTTCCAGCCGTAGGCGCGGGCGAGCTCCAGGGCCCGCTTCCAGTTCGCGGCCGGGAGCTCCAGTTGTCCGCCTCTGCCGTGCAGTTTGAAGCGCATGACGACCCCTCTCTCTCGCGCGGGGCACGCACTCATCGCCGCCCGTCTGATTCTATCCCCGGTTGCCGAGGAGGGTGAGGAGGTCGACGGCGCCGGCCGCGGCGCTGAAATCGTTCGCTGAACATCCTCAGCACTCGCCCCACGCGCCGAGCAGCATCAGCAGGTCCGCGGTGTTCACCACGCCGTTGAAATCGACATCGCCCTCCGGGCCCGCCGTGCCCCATGCCCCGAGGAGAATCAACAGGTCGGCGGTGTCGACATCGCCATCATCATCGAAATCGGCCGGGCAGGTGTCGAGCTGATACTCCCAGGCGCCCATGTCGACGATGGGCGGCTCGCCGTGGCCGGTGTCCTCGGTGTCCGGATCATCGACGAAGCGCAGCAGCCAGTCGAAATCGACGGGGATCGGCTCCGTCGTATCGCCGTCTTCATCAAGGTCGAACGCATCGGCCGGGACCGCGGTATTGTCGGCCGCGTCGATGCAGGGCGATCCCGGAGAGAGGCGGTAGTCGTGGTTGTCCGGATCGATGAAGAGCGGGTCGCCGCTCGTGTTGCCTTCGCCTTCGTAGCCGTCCTCGATGCAACTGAAGGTGATCGTTGGAGAGCCTCCGATCGGATAACTGCCGTTGTCCCAGAGGATGCAGTTGTGCAGGGCGGGGTGGCCGCCGTATTCTTCATGCACCGCGTCGCCGCCGTGGTCGGCCGAGTTGCCGGCGAGGGTGCAGTTGACGAAGGTCGTATCGTCGGCCCAATCGTGGTAGGTGGCCCCGCCGTCCCGCGAGGCATTGTTGCCGATGAAGGCGCAGTTGACAAGCATCGGGTCGCCGAAGCTCGCGCCGAATCCGCCGCCCCATTGGCCCGCATTCTCTCGAAACAGGCAGTTGATGAGCGTGGTCCCCTCGGCGCTTTCACTCCAGACGCCTGCACCGCAGGTGGCATTGTTGCCGATGATGGCGCACTCGACGAGTCGTGAGGCGCTGTAGTATTCGTGGAGCCCGCCGCCGCAGTAGGCGGTGTTCCCGGCGAAGATGCATTCGCTCAGACTCGGGTTGCCGAAGCTGAGGTAGCCCCCGCCGCCGCACCCGTCCGCGAGATTGCCCTCAAAGGTGCAGTCACGGAGCGCGGTCGCGCCGTCCCGGTCGTAGAGACCTCCTCCCCGTTCCGCGGTGTTTTCTTCGAAGCCGCATTCGTGCAGGACGGATTCGGCCCTCAGGTTATACAGACCACCGCCCTGGACGGCGGAATTGCGGGCGAACGTGCAGCCGTTCAGCGTCGGGTTGCCGGAGAGGGTGTGCAGCCCACCGCCCTGTTCGGCGGTGTTCTCCTCGAAGGTGCACTGGGCGAGGGAGCTGCGATCCGCCAGGCCGAACATGCCGCCGCCCCCGAGTTCGGCGGCGTTGCCGGAGAACGTGCACTCGGTCACGATCGGATCGCACGCGAAGAGGTACGCACCGCCGCCGTTTGCGCCGGCGCCGTTGCCGGTGAACAGGCAGCCGGTGATGGTCGGATCGTTGAGTTCGACGTAGACGCCGCCGCCGTCTGAGTCGGCGGTGTTGGAGGAAATGGTGCAGTCAGCCAGGACAGAATACTCCAGATACGCGTGGACGTAGACACCTCCGCCGAGGACGGCATGATTGTCGTGCAGGGTGCACTGGTGAAGCTCGGCGCCGTAGAAGCCGGCATAGACACCGCCGCCGCGGACCGCGGTGTTGCCGCTGCACGTGGTGTTGATGATGGCGTCCTGACAACGGCCCTGGTAGATTCCGCCGCCCTGGGTGGCGCTGTTCCCCGTGCAGGTGCAGTCGCGCACCTCGGTGTGAGACATCATGTCCACGGCGATCCCGCCCCCTTCCGCGCCGGCGACGTTCTCGATGAACCGGCAGTCGACCACCGCAATCGAATCTCCGTTGCTGTCCAGGCCTCCGCCGTCTTCCGAGGCGGTGTTGGCGGAGAAGATGCAGCGACTGACGGTCATGCCCCAGTCGGACTCCGAGCTGTACGCGCCGCCGCCGTTCGTGGCGCTGTTGGCGACGAAGATGCACTCGGTCACGAGCGTGTCTCCAGAGGAGTCCGCGAACACGCCGCCGCCGTTCTCGGCGGTGTTGCCGACGAACGTGGAATCGGTCACGAGATGACCCGAGCCGCTGATGGACAACGCGCCGCCACCGCCCCAATCCGTTGCGACGTTGCCGGAGAACGTGCAGCCCTCAATGGTCGCGTCGTAGGCCGCCAGTGCAAAACCGGCGCCGCTCCCCGCCTGGTTGCCGCTGAAGGTGCAGTCGCTGATGGTTGATCCCAGGCCGCCGCCACAGAAGCCGCCGCCGGCCCGGTCGGCCCGGTTGGCGAGGAGCGAGCAGTCACGGACGGTGGCCGCGCCGGAGTAGAGGGCCATCAGTCCGCCGCCGAGGTCGTTTGGATTTTCGCCGTCGGCATTGCCCGCGGTGATGGTGAAGCCGTCGAGGATAGTCGTGTTTTCGCAGTCGAGCGCGCTGACGACGTGGAGGCTGTTCTCGTCGTAGTTGATGAAGTCGGGCTCATCGTCGTCGGCGAGGTCGCCGGTGAGGATCGTTTCGTAGGCGTCGATGTCGCGGGCATCGGGGTCTTCGGCGCTGAGACCGGCATAGCCGCCGATGAGGGCGACGTCATCGATAAGCTCGAACGTCGCCTCGCGATCCCCGGGCGTGACATTGCCCGCTTCGTCCTGATCCGGCCTGTACAGGCCCTGGCCGACGCGGATCTCATCGACGCCACCCTCTTCCGCCGTGGCAAGGGCATCCTGAAGGAAGCGGAAGGCGGTGTCCCATGACAGCCCGTCGCCGCCCGGCGGCGCATCGTCATCGACATACAGCGTCGCGGCCGAGGCGGATCCGCCGCCCGCGATCAGCACTCCGATCATGGCGACGACCGCGTGCGGCAGCAGTCCCCGACCTCGCGTAGACAACATGGCCATGCCCTTTCCGTCCGGTACAGAGCGGCCCGTCGGCGGCGCGCCCCGGTGACGCCCGCGCCGCGGACCGGCGCGTCCAGAGTACCCCGCCCTTCGCCTCCACACAACAGGATTCTTCGAATGATGCAGCGCCCGGGCGACGAAAAGCGGGCGCCGGCCGAAGCCGGCGCCCGCGTCATCGCGTGAGAATGCTGATCCCTGATGGCTGCTCCCTCCGTGCGTTCAGCGTTCAGCTTTCCCCGTTTCAACTTTCTCCTACGGGCAGTCACCCCAGGCGGCGAGGAGCATGAGGAGATCGGCGGTGTTGACGACGCCGTCGCCGTCGATGTCGCCATCGCCGCTCGTGCCCCAGTTGGCCAGGAGCGTGAGCAGGTCCTCGGTGTTCACCACGCCGTCACCGTTGAGATCCTCCGGGCAGTCCGACTCCTCGCACTCGAGGAAGCTGATGGCGAAATCGTCGATCAGTGCCTCGACGAGCGAATCGTTGGGGCTGTCATCGGCGGTGAAGCGCACGCGCACCTCGTTGGTGGGGGTGACGAAGTCGCCGACCCGCCAGTGGGCGAG